>NZ_JBKGGU010000024.1:0-85388 GCF_052042015.1 Pseudomonas sp. SMV71
ACAAGGGGTCTGCTCTGGATGACATGCCTGTGTTGCAGCGCTTTCGGTACTGTGTGCCTACGGTTGCGCAATGAATCCACTGGCCTAAGCTTCAAGGCAGGCAAGTGCGGTATCGGGCGACTCTCGCGGAACAATTGCCGCCATGTGCAATCAGTACAGCGTGAATATCAGAAGGAGAGGCGCATGCTCATTCGGTCGTTGACCTTTGCTACCTTGCTGGCCTTTGTCGGTCCCCTGTTCGCTGCGGATGGCGACTCACCACTGGTGGCGGAGATGGGCAAGGCACGCCCCTTGATCGTCATCGCGCCCAGCACAGTCGACCCGGCCTGGGTCAGCCTGAAAAAAGCCCTGGAAGAGCCGGCCGGCAAGCAGGGCTTTTCCGAGCGCAACATGGTGCTCTATACCGTGCTCAACACCATTGGCCAGCGCGACGGCAAAGATCTCGACCCGCAGAGCACCATGGCGTTGATTCGCTCTCTCAAGCTCGGTGCCGGCGCCCAGACCAAGATCATCCTGGTGGGCAAGGACGGTGAAAAGAAACTCGAACATTCCGGCGCGATTGAATTGAAAGAGCTGTTCGACACCGTTGACAAGCTGCCTGCGACGGAAAAGGAAGCGGCGGCGCCAACTCCGCCTCCGGCACCGGAAGCGGCGCCGGCGAAGGAAGCGAAGGGCGCCAAGCCGGGTAAGCCGGGCAAGGCACCGGCGGCGCCGAAGCCGTTGGATGATTGACCTTGAATGCGGATGAATTCCGTCCGTGGCTTTGGCGCGACTTCACCGGAGGTTCTTGTGGCGAGGGAGCTTGCTCCCGCTGGGCTGCGTAGCAGCCCCCTGTGTTATCCCTGCATGCATTTTGGGGTCGCTTCGCGACCCAGCGGGAGCAAGCTCCCTCGCCACAGGGGGGATCCACTCAGCTGTCAGTTCTGATCCAGCGCTGAGAGAATCCTGTAGGCGGCCTTCACTCGCTCTTCATTCGGGTAGTTCTTGTTCGCCAACAATACGATCCCGATGTTCTTGCCGGGCACGAACGCCGCGTAGGCGCCAAAGCCGCCGGTCGAGCCGGTCTTGTTGATCCAGGCTCCGTCGGGTGCCGGGCGCGGTGGGGTGACGGGCTCCACTGGATGCGGTTCGAAGGCCATTTTTGCGCTGTTACCGGCCAGCAACGCTTCGAGGCTGACCGGGCCCGGGTAAAACTCCCAGCCCAGCCCCTGGTTCATACCGTCTACCGTGTAGAACCCGGTCTGGGTCGTAGCAATGGCCTGGCGCAGGTCGGCGTCGAGCCTTTGCGGTTGCAGGTTTGCTTCGATGAAGCGAATCAGGTCCGATGAACTGGTCTTCACCCCATACGCCTCTGAATCCAGGGCGCCAGGTCCAACCCGGACCGGTTTTCCATCCTTCGCATAACCCTGGGCATATTGGCTCAACTGCTCCTTGGGTACCCGCACATAGCTGTGCTTGAGGCCCAGTCCTGGCATCAGCGTCTGCTCCATCAGGTCATCGAAGGGGCGCTCCAGGCTGCGGGCCGCCAGATAGCCGAACAGGCCGATGCTCGGGTTTGAATACAGCCGCTGGGTGCCGGTCGGGTAGAGCGGTTTCCAGGTTTTGTAGTAACCGAACATACGATCGGCATGGTCGGCGTCCCCGGGAAACTGCAGCGGCAACCCACCGGCGCTGTAGGTGGCGAGGTTGAGCAGGCTGACGCCCTCGAAGGCGCTGCCGCGCAGTTCGGGGGCAAAGCGACTGGCCGGGTCCGCCAGGGACAGTTTGCCCAAGGCCTGGGCATAGGCGCCGAGCGTCGCAGTGAAGGTCTTGCTGATCGAGCCGATCTCGAACAGAGTCTGGTCGGTGACGGGTTTCTTCGTATCCCTGGAAGCCACTCCGTAGTTGAAGTAGTGGCGTTGCCCGTTGTAGGTGATCGCCACGGCCATTCCGGCGATGTCTTGTTGCTCCATCAACGGCTGGATGACGGCATTGACCGTGTCTTGGATGGGGGCCTGGGCGAAGCCCGGTGTCGTCCCGCAGGCCAGGATAAAGGCGCCTGCGAGTATCGATTTGGCGAGGTGCATGTCGGACCGTCTCCTTGAAGTGCGCGAATCGGGTATCCAGCTTCCGTCGCCTGGATCCACCTTGGGGCGGTCAATCTAGGAGGTTTTCGATGACTCGGCAATGATGCATCCGGCGGCTCAAATCACGTTCGGAGCGATCCGACGCGGGCGCAGTAGAAGTCCTACGCAAAGATCCAGGCTCGTCCAGGCTGGCGACCCACACAAATCCCCGGCCGCCGGGTAGACTTGCGCTTCATTCTGAAGGAGTTCCCATGAGTTACTACCAGCCCGGCATTCTCGCCACCCCTGTTCCGCCTCAGGCCCGCCACATGTTTTTCGCCCTGGAATCGGTCGAGGCGCTGCCGGCTGCGATAGACAGACTCCTGCTCCAACTGGACGGTCGAGCGGTGGTGGGCTTTGGCGAATCGCTGGTCCAGGCCCTCGGCGCCCGGATCGACGGGCTGCGGGCGTTCCCGGCGTTGACCGGCGTGGGCGTGGACAACCCCTCGACCCAGCATGCTTTGTGGTGCTGGTTGCACGGCGAGGACCGCGGCGAGTTGCTGCACCGCAGTCGCGCTATCGAAGCGGCGCTGGCCCCGGCGTTGCGCCTGGTGCAGATGAATGAAACCTTCCGCCACATGACCGGCCACGACCTGACGGGTTATGAGGACGGCACCGAAAACCCCCACGACGAAGCCGCCATCGCCGCAGCCCTGGCCCAAGGCGCCGACGGCTTGCGCGGCGGCAGTTTTGCCGCGATTCAGCAGTGGCAACATGATTTCGACGGTTTCGCCGCGATGTCCCCCCATGAGCGCGACAACATCATGGGGCGGCGCCTGAGTGACAATGAGGAAATCGACGATGCGCCGGAATCGGCCCATGTCAAACGCACGGCCCAGGAAAGCTATACACCGCAGGCGTTCCTCGTACGCCGCTCCATGCCCTGGATCGAGGGTGATCGTGCGGGGTTGATGTTCCTCGCGTTTGGTTTTTCCCTCGACGCCTTTGAAGCGCAACTGCGGCGCATGAGCGGCCTGGAGGATGGCATTACCGACGGCTTGTATCGCATGAGCCGGCCGATCACTGGCGGCTACTACTGGTGCCCGCCGCAGGTGGACGGGCGCCTGGACCTGCGTGTTCTGCTCGGTTAAAGCGGTTCAAGCCAGCGTGACGAGGAATACGGCGCCTTATTGAGAAGGGGCTGCTTTGCAGCCCAGCGGGAGCAAGCTCCCTCGCCACGGTTGTGCAAAAGCGTAACGTGAGCGCTATCCTTGGGGCCGACGTCTGTCCGTGGAACGGGAGAAGCAAAGGTGGATAAAGTCATCGTCATCACCGGTGGCGGCCGCGGAATCGGGGCGTCTACGGCGCTGTTGGCCGCCGACTTGGGGTATCGGATCTGCATCAACTACCAGACCGATGAAAGTGCCGCTCAGGAGGTGCTCGAACAGGTCCGGGCCAAGGGCGCGCAGGCGATTGCCGTGCGGGCCGACGTGAGCATCGAGGACGAAGTCGTTGGCCTGTTCGGCCGGGTGGATGCCGAGTTGGGCCGGGTCACTGCCTTGGTGAACAACGCCGGCACGGTCGCGCACAAGTCCCGGCTCGACGAAATGTCCGAGTTCCGCATTCTCAAGATCATGAAGACCAACGTGCTCGGGCCGATGCTCTGCGCCAAGCACGCCGTGTTGCGTATGTCGCCCAGGCACGGAGGGCAGGGCGGCAGTATCGTCAATGTTTCTTCGGTTGCCGCGCGCCTGGGCTCGCCGAACGAATACGTCGACTATGCCGCGTCCAAGGGCGCCCTGGACACGTTCACTGTCGGCCTGTCCAAGGAAGTGGCCGGTGAGGGCATCCGCGTCAATGCGGTTCGCCCCGGCTACATCTACACCGATTTCCATGCCCTGAGTGGTGACCCGGACCGCGTCAGCAAGCTGGAATCGGCGATTCCCATGGCCCGCGGTGGGCGTCCGGATGAAGTGGCCGAAGCGATCATCTGGTTGCTGTCGGACAAGGCTTCGTATGCCACCGGGACGTTTGTGGACCTGGGGGGCGGGCGCTGAGTTTTATGTCGTCTGTCCGGGCCTCATCGCGAGCAGGCTCGCTCCCACATTTCAGGCACGCAGCAGATCCCTGTGGGAGCGAGCCTGCTCGCGATAAGTCCGCCCAGATTACCCCTATCAGAACGACCGGATAATCCGTCCCAAGGTTTCCATGGCCTTTTCCGACACCTCGGTCCATGGGCTGCCATAGTTCAAGCGGATGCAGTTTCGAAAACGCCGGGTCGGTGAAAAGATCGGTCCCGGTGCGATGCTGATGCCCTGGGCCAGGGCCATCTGGAACAGCTTCAGCGAATCCATCTGCTCCGGCAGTTCCAGCCACAGGAAGTAACCGCCCGCAGGCTGGCTGACCCGCGTCTGGGGCGGGAAATAGCGGGCGATGGCAGCACGCATTGCGCTCTGCTGTTCTTCCAGGGCGTAGCGCAGTTTGCGCAAGTGGCGATCGTAGCCACCGTGTTGCAGGTAGTCGGCGATGGCGGCCTGGGCCGGCATCGAGGCGCACAACGAAGTCATGAGCTTGAGCCGTTCGATTTTCTGCGCGTAGCGTCCGGCGGCAACCCAGCCGATGCGATAGCCCGGTGCCAGGCTCTTGGCGAACGAACCGCAGTGCATCACCAGCCCCTCGGTGTCGAATGCCTTGGCCGGCTTGGGTGCCTGCTGACCGTAGTACAGCTCGGCGTACACATCGTCTTCGATCAGCGGCACCTGATGGCGACGCAACAGTTCGACCAAGGCTTGCTTGCGCGCCTCGGGCAGGGTCGCGCCCATAGGATTCTGGAAGCTGGTCATGCACCAGCAGGCTTTGATCGGGTGCCGTTCCAGGGTTTGCCCGAGCATGTCCAGGTCGATGCCGTCGCGCGGGTGGACGGGGATTTCCACGGCCTTTAGCTTGAGCCGCTCCAGCACCTGCAGGCTGGCGTAGAACGCCGGCGCTTCGATCGCCACCAGGTCGCCAGGCTCGGTCACGGCTTGCAGGCACAGGTTCAAGGCCTCCAGGGCGCCGTTGGTCACCAGCAACTCCTCCATGGGCAACATCAACCCGCCGACCATGTAGCGCAAGGCGATTTGCCTGCGCAGGTGTGGATTGCCCGGCGACATGTCGGTGACCACCACGCGCGGGTCCATGTCGCGAGTGGCACTGGATAACGAGCGGGACAGCCGTTGCAGCGGAAACAGCTGCGGGCTGGGAAATGCCGAACCGAAAGGCACGGTGGTGGGGTCCTTGATCGATTCCAGTACCGAGAACACCAACTCGCTGACGTCGACTTCGGTGGATTCCTGTACCTGGCTACTGATGGCCGGCTCGGAAAACGGGCTCGGCGTGAGGGCGTTGACGAAGTAGCCCGAGCGCGGCCGGGCGCGGATCAGGCCGCGGCGCTCCAGCAGGTAATAAGCCTGGAACACGGTAGACGGGCTGACACCATAGGTCTGGCTGGCATAACGCACCGACGGCACGCGCTGGCCCGGCCCCAGCATGCCGGAGCGGATCAGTTCTGCGATGTCATCGGCGAATTTTTCGTAGCGTTTCATTTCCGATCCAGTCATGAACGGTTCAGGGATATGCAGCCTTGCGCATCAACCTGTGGGAGCGAGCCTGCTCGCGATGAGGCCAGTACAGACAAGTCTGACAGTCCGCTATCGCGAGCAGGATCGCTCCCACAAAAAAGGTCCTGCATCTTAAGGCTTCAGCGATTCGTCGGCGCGACAAAACGGCTCTTGGCCACGCTGTAGATGCCAGGCTCGTCGCTGTCGGCCACTTTGAAGGCCATTTCCCGGGAGCCGCTCTGGGGCCGCTCGTTGAGCATCGCCACCGACACTGGCACATCGACGATTTCCCCAGGGGACAGGCTCAGTTGTGTCTTGCCTTGCAGGACAAAACCGGCGCCATCCATCAAAGACAGTTGGTAGTCCTGGCGCTGCTGGGTCTTGTTGATGATTTTCAGGCTGTAGATGTTCTCGATCTGGCCCAGGCTGTTCTCGCGGAACAGGCCGCGGTCCTTGCTGACGTCCAGCGACACCATGGGACGCTCCACCAACGCCACGACCAGCGCGCCGATCATCACCAGCAGCACGGCGGTATAGCCGATCAGCCGGGGGCGCAGCAGGTGGGTCTTGCCGCCTTGCAACTGATGCTCGGAGGTGTATTTGATCAGGCCGCGGGCGTAGCCCATTTTGTCCATGATCGAATCGCAGGCATCAATGCAGGCAGCGCAACCGATGCACTCCATCTGCAAGCCGTCACGGATATCGATGCCGGTAGGGCAGACCTGCACGCACATCTGGCAATCGATGCAATCGCCCAGGCCGATGTTGGACGGCTTCGCATCGCGCTTGCGCGGGCCGCGGATCTCGCCGCGGGCGGCGTCGTAGGAAATGGTCAGTGTGTCCTTGTCGAACATCACGCTCTGGAACCGCGCATAAGGGCACATGTGCATGCACACCGCCTCACGCAGCCAGCCGGCGTTGAGGTAGGTGGCGCCGGTGAAGAACAGCACCCAGAACAGACTGACACCTGCCATCTGCAAGGTCAGCAGCTCTTCGGCCAGCGGCCGGATCGGCGTGAAGTAGCCGACGAACGTCAGGCCGGTGAGCAGGCTGATGGCCAGCCACAGCGTGTGCTTGGCCGAGCGCCGGAGCAGTTTGTTCAGGCCCCACGGTGCGGCTTGCAGCTTGATCCGTTGGTTGCGTTCGCCTTCGGTGATTTTCTCGCACCACATGAAAATCCAGGTCCAGGAACTCTGTGGGCAGGCGTAGCCGCACCACACGCGACCGGCGAATACCGTGATCGCAAACAGACCGAAGGCGGCGATAATCAACAGCGCCGAGAGCAGGATGAAATCCTGGGGCCAGAAGGTTGCGCCGAAAATATGGAATTTGCTTTCGGAGAGGTCCCAGAGCACCGCCTGGCGACCACCCCAGTTGAGCCACACAGTGCCGAAGAACAGTAAGAACAGAACCCCGGCGCCGCTGATACGCAAGGTGCGGAACAGGCCGGTGAAGCTGCGGGTATGGATCAGGTTATCGGTGGTCCTGGCCCGGATTTTCGGCGCGGGTTCGAAAGTCGGGATCAGCTGGACGGGGATTCTTTCGCTCATGGTCGGTCACTCATCAGCCTGTATCTGGCGGACGAACTATGACCATGGAACTGTTTGCATAACAGACTCAGGTGACTTGATAAAAACCGGATCAGATGGCGTCAGGCGCCGTGGCTGCGGCACTTTGAAGCAGGTGCTCACAGGCGAACAGGCTTTGATGTTTTGCTTAAGGGCGAATCAGTCCTTGTGATGTACATGCTTAAGGGCGAATAAGCCCTTGTGGCGAGGGAGCTTGCTCCCGCTGGGGCGCGAAGCGGCCCCCTGTGTTTGGGTATCACATTGTAGGGGACGCTGGCGCGTCCAGCGGGAGCAAGCTCCCTCGCCACAGGAGATCGATGTCGCCTTGGGTGGGGTCAGATCACGGACCCACTGTCCGTAGCCTTGAGGTTGTGCCGCCCGTCAGTCGCCCCAGCCACGGTCAATGCATTGGCCTCAGCCTCGGTGATGTGAATCAGGTCGCCGTTCAGCTTAATGGCCGACATCGCTTTTTCGGGGTCAGTGACGACGGTCAACTCGCCGACAGGACGCTCCTGCGGGCCGTTTGGCGTTCGGATGTGGCAAGTCCCGTCCTCATCGATGCGCTCAATCATGGTCGTGCTCCTTTCTGGGGTAATAACCGTTAGGCGTCGCTGCCATGCCAGGGTTCGGTGCGTCGGATCAGCGGTCGGGGGGCACGTCTGGCTGCGCTTGTGGTCCATCGTCCATGGAACATAAAGAGGACGATTCATGGAAAACTGGTGGCATGAGGTCTGGATCACCCTGCAAGCGGAATTCGCGGACATCACCGATGCCCAGCAGATGACGCGCGTCACCATACGTTTGCTGATGGCGGCGTTGCTGGGCGGCATCCTGGGTTTCGAGCGTGAGCATAAAGGCAAGGCCGCGGGCGTGCGGACCCATATGCTCGTCGCCCTGGGTGCTGCGTTGTTCGTCCTCGTGCCACAAATGTCCGGCTCCCAGGCCGATGCCATGAGCCGGGTTATCCAAGGCGTGGTCGCGGGCATCGGCTTTCTCGGCGCCGGTACTATCCTGAAAAACAACAATGGCGACGAAGGCCACGTAAAAGGCCTGACCACGGCTGCGGGCCTGTGGATGACCGCCGCCATCGGTGTCGCCGCCGGGCTGGGGCGAGAAGCGACGGCGGTGTTGAGCACCATCTTGGCGTTGGCGATTTTCAGTGTGATGCCGGTGATTGTCCGGGCGTTGGATAAGGACGATAAACCCTGAGCCATTATCAGCACCACCCCTGTGGGAGCGAGCCTGCTCGCGATGGCGTTGGGTCAGTCAACTGAAGTGTTGGCTATTACATCGTCATCGCGAGCAGGCTCGCTCCCACAAATGATCCGCACGGTTCGGGTCAAACCCTCTCCGGCGGCGCCTCGCTCGGTGGATCTCCCAGCGGTGGCTGCGGATCGGGCGGCGGGTCTTTTTCCGGGACCGGCTCGGGATCAGGACCGGGGGGTGGCAGGTTGGGATCGTCAATGTTCGGATCAGGGGTTTCAGCCGGGATGGGGATAGTCATCGGTCGAGCCTCCGGGATGCACATGGCTTGAGTCGTGCTTATTTTTGTGACCGCCCCCGGCTGGCTTTTATCCCGCCGGGCTGGGCAAATCTCGCTGAACTTTTGGCTATCGGCTTGGTTCGGAGTTTAAGTGAGTTTTTTCACAGGACCCGTTGGGCCTTTAACCCACAAGCGCGTCCATGGGGCGTAAAAGGAGCGATGCTCGATGACTGCTGAACACCCGACTGACTTGGCCTACAACCCGAACCTGCCGTTGTCTCACGCTTTGTTGTTGCCACGTATCGCGATTGAAAACACCATGCCGGTGATTGACGGCGGGCAGTTCGGCGTCAAGGCGGTGGCGGGGCAGGACGTAACGGTGACCAGCAAAGTGTTCATGGATGGTCACGATAAACTGGCGGTGCGCATCCGCTGGCGCGCATTGGAACATGAGGTCTGGAACAGCGAGGTGATGACTGACCTCGGCAACAACAGTTGGCGCGGACACTTCAATGTGCCTACCCAAGGGCGCTATGTATTTTGCATCGAGGCCTGGCTCGATCAGTTCGCCAGTTTCCGCTACGAGCTGGAAAAAAAATATGCCGCCGGCGTGCCGATCAGCCTGGAGCTCCAGGAAGGTCGCAACCACGTGCAGCAAGCCGCCGAGCGCAGTGACGGCCAACTGAGCGAACAACTGGCGGCTTTGCATCACCAGTTGTCGGGCCTTCTGCCAGCCGAGCAGGTGGCGTTGTTCCTGGCACCGCACAGTGCCGACCTCATGTCCCTGGCCGATCACCGACCCTACCTGAGCATCAGCCCGGAATACCCCTTGGATGTAGAGCGCGAACGGGCCCAGTTCGCCAGTTGGTACGAATTGTTTCCCCGTTCGATCACCGACGATCCACGCCGCCACGGCACCTTCAATGACGTGCATTCGCGCCTGCCGATGATCCAGGACATGGGATTCGATGTGCTGTACTTCCCGCCGATCCATCCCATCGGTCGCAGTTTTCGCAAAGGTCCGAACAATTCCCTGACCGCAGGTCCCGATGATCCGGGCAGCCCTTACGCCATCGGCAGCGAGGACGGCGGGCACGAAGCGATCCATCCGCAATTGGGCACCCGTGAGGACTTCCGCCGGCTGGTGGCGGCAGCGGCGGCCCATGGCCTGGAAATCGCCCTCGACTTCGCGATCCAGTGTTCCCAGGACCACCCCTGGCTCAAGCAGCACCCGGGCTGGTTCAGCTGGCGCCCGGACGGCACGATCAAATACGCGGAAAATCCGCCGAAGAAGTACCAGGACATCGTCAACGTCGACTTCTATGCCGCCGACGCGATTCCCAGCCTGTGGCTAGAGCTGCGGGATATCGTGGTCGGCTGGGTCAACGAAGGCGTGAAGATTTTCCGCGTCGACAATCCCCACACCAAGCCGTTGCCGTTCTGGCAGTGGTTGATCGCCGATGTGCGCGCCCAGCATCCGGAAGTGATGTTCCTTGCCGAAGCCTTCACCACGCCGGCCATGATGGCGCGGCTGGGCAAGGTGGGCTATTCGCAGAGCTATACCTATTTCACCTGGCGCAATACCAAGACCGAGTTGGCGACCTATTTCACCGAGCTCAACGAGTCGCCGCTGCGCGAATGCTACCGGCCGAACTTCTTCGTCAATACCCCGGACATCAACCCGGCCTTCCTCCACGAGTCGGGGCGCGCCGGTTTCCTGATCCGTGCGGCATTGGCGACCATGGGCTCGGGCCTCTGGGGCATGTACTCGGGCTTCGAGCTGTGCGAGTCGGCGCCGGTGCCGGGCAAGGAGGAATACCTGGACTCGGAGAAGTACGAGATCCGCCCCCGGGATTTCACCGCACCGGGCAACATCATTGCCGAAATCGCCCAGCTCAACCGAATCCGCCGGCAGAACCCGGCGTTGCATACGCACCTGGGCCTGAAGATCTACAACGCCTGGAACGACAACATTCTGTTTTTCGGCAAGCGCACGCCCGACGGCAGCAATTTCATCCTGGTGGCGGTGAGCCTCGATCCGCACCACCCGCAGGAGGCCAATTTCGAGTTGCCGCTATGGGAGATGGGCCTGCCGGACGATGCCCAGACCCAGGGCGAGGACTTGATGAACGGCCACCGCTGGACCTGGTATGGCAAGTATCAGTTCATGCGGATCGATCCGGCGTACCAGCCGTTCGGGATCTGGCGGATCAGTGTGGCTTGACTCCATGGCCTTTTGTGGCGAACGAGTGTCCCAGGCCAGGGGGCTTTTTGTGGCGAGGGAGCTTGCTCCCGCTGGAGTGCGAAGCGCTCCCCATCAGCGGTTGCTGCGCAACCGAGCGGCAGCAAGCTGCCTCGCCACAAAGGCGTTCTGGCCGTCAGAGGATCTCGCACGCCCGTCCCAGCGGCTTTATTGAATTCATCAGGAGTTGCAAATGGCGAAGAAACCTCGGTCTGCCGCTTTTATCAACGACCCGCTCTGGTACAAGGACGCGGTGATTTACCAAGTCCATGTGAAGTCGTTCTTCGACTCCAACAACGACGGAATCGGCGACTTCCCGGGCCTGATCGAAAAGCTCGACTACATCGCCGACCTGGGCGTCAACACCATCTGGTTGCTGCCGTTCTACCCCTCGCCGCGCCGCGACGACGGTTATGACATCGCCGAATACCGTGGCGTGAGCCCCGACTACGGCACCATGGCCGATGCGCGGCGGTTCATCGCTGAAGCCCACAAGCGCAACCTGCGGGTCATCACCGAGCTGGTCATCAACCATACCTCGGACCAGCATCCGTGGTTCCAGCGCGCGCGCAAGGCCAAGCGCGGTTCGGCGGCTCGGGACTTCTATGTCTGGTCCGATGACGATCACAAGTATGACGGCACGCGGATCATCTTCCTCGACACCGAGAAATCCAACTGGACCTGGGACCCGGTAGCCGGCCAGTACTTCTGGCACCGCTTCTATTCCCACCAACCCGATCTCAACTTCGATAATCCGCAGGTCATCAAGGCTGTGTTGTCGGTGATGCGCTACTGGCTGGACATGGGCATCGACGGCCTGCGCCTGGATGCCATCCCGTATCTGATCGAACGTGACGGCACCAATAACGAAAACCTGCCCGAGACCCACGACGTCCTCAAGTTGATCCGCGCCGAGATCGATGCCAACTATCCCGACCGCATGTTGCTGGCCGAAGCCAACCAGTGGCCGGAAGACACCCAGCTGTACTTCGGGGACGTTGACGCGCAAGGCCTCAATGGCGACGAATGCCACATGGCATTCCACTTCCCGTTGATGCCGCGCATGTACATGGCGCTGGCCCAGGAAGACCGTTTCCCGATCACCGACATCCTGCGCCAGACTCCGGAAATCCCCGCCAATTGCCAGTGGGCGATTTTCCTGCGCAATCATGATGAGTTGACGCTGGAGATGGTCACCGACAAGGAGCGCGATTACCTGTGGAATTACTACGCCGCCGACCGTCGGGCGCGAATCAACCTGGGGATTCGCCGGCGCCTGGCGCCGCTGGTGGAGCGCGACCGACGCCGGGTGGAGCTGCTCAACAGCCTGCTGCTGTCGATGCCCGGTACGCCGACTTTGTACTACGGCGATGAAATCGGCATGGGCGACAACATTTACCTGGGCGACCGCGATGGCGTGCGCACGCCGATGCAGTGGTCCATCGACCGCAACGGCGGTTTCTCCCGGGCCGACCCGGCCAGCCTGGTGCTGCCGCCGATCATGGACCCGCTGTATGGCTACCAGTCGGTCAACGTCGAGACCCAGTCCGGCGACCCGCACTCGCTGCTCAATTGGACGCGGCGGATGCTGGCGGTGCGCAAGCAGTCCAAGGCCTTTGGCCGCGGTACGTTGAAAATGCTTTCGCCGAGCAACCGGCGGATCCTGGCCTACACCCGCGAATACACCGGTGCGGACGGCAAACACGAAATCATTCTGTGCGTGGCCAACGTATCGCGCAGCGCCCAGGCCGCCGAACTGGACCTGTCGGCTTATGCAGGCATGGTGCCGGTGGAGATGCTGGGGGGGAACGCCTTCCCGCCCATCGGCCAGCTGAACTTCCTGCTGACCCTGGCGCCGTACGGTTTCTATTGGTTCGCCCTGGCGGCGGAAAACCAGATGCCGAGCTGGCACGTGGAACCGGCCCAGAGCCTGCCGGACTTCACCACCCTAGTGCTCAAGAAACGCCTGGAAGAATT
This sequence comes from Pseudomonas sp. SMV71, assembly GCF_052042015.1. Taxonomy (NCBI): domain Bacteria; kingdom Pseudomonadati; phylum Pseudomonadota; class Gammaproteobacteria; order Pseudomonadales; family Pseudomonadaceae; genus Pseudomonas; species Pseudomonas sp. SMV71. The sequence continues at coordinate 12,915 of NZ_JBKGGU010000024.1, forward strand.
GCTCGAAGCGCCGTCGCGCACCACATTGGAGCAAACCATCCTGCCAAACTGGTTGCAGAACCGTCGCTGGTTTGCCGGCAAGGACAGCGCCATCGAGAACGTCGATATTGTCTATGGCGTGCGCTTTGGCGATCCGCAGCATCCGGTGCTGCTCAGCGAAATCGAGGTGACCAGCGGCGGCCAGACCCTGCGTTATCAATTGCCGTTCGGCCTGCTGGCCGAAGATCAGTTGGGCGCGGCCTTGCCGCAGCAACTGGCCCTGTCGCGGGTTCGGCGGGGGCGTCAGGTGGGATTCATCACCGATGCGTTCAGCCTGGAAAGCTTCATTCGCTCGGTGTTGCAGAGCATGCAGGCCGGCACGGTGCTGCCATGTGCGGACGGTGAGTTGCGTTTCGAGCCTGCCGAAGGTCTGGCGGCGTTGAATCTGGGGAATGAGCCGGAGGTGCGTTATCTGTCCGCCGAGCAGTCCAACAGTTCGGTGGTGGTGGGCGGCAATCTGGTGCTCAAGCTGATCCGCAAGGTCGCCTCCGGCGTGCATCCGGAACTGGAGATGAGCGCTTACCTGACCGCTGCCGGCTTCAGCAATATTTCACCGCTGCTGGGTTCGGTGATCCGCCGCGATGCCCAGGGCGAGGATGCGTTGCTGATGATCGCCCAAGGCTACCTGAGCAATCAGGGTGATGCGTGGGAATGGACCCAGAACAACCTCGAACGCGCCTTGCGCGACGAGTTGGCCGATGCCGTGTCCGAGCAGGAGCAGCACTACAACGCCCTGGGCGAGTTGAAGGATTTCGCCGGAATGCTCGGTCAGCGTCTGGGGGAAATGCATCAGGTGCTGGCCCAGCCCACCGACAATCCGGACTTCGAACCGCAGGTCACCCGCGCCAAGGACGCCCAAGCCATAGGCAAGGACGTGGCCGCGCAGGTGGAAAACGCCTTGCGCCTGCTCAAGCAGAACCAGGGGCAATTGAACCCTGCGGACCAGGCGATGGTCGCACGCTTGCTGGAACACAAGAAAACCGTCCTGGCCCATGTACAGGAACTGGCGGGCAAGGCTGTCGGTGGCTTGCGCATCCGTGTCCACGGCGACCTGCACCTGGGGCAGGTGCTGGTGATCAAGGGCGATGCCTACCTGATCGACTTCGAAGGCGAGCCGGCACGGCCACTGCATGAACGCCGAGGTAAGCACAGCCCTTACAAGGACGTCAGCGGCGTGTTGCGTTCCTTCGATTACGCGGCGGCGATGGCGATTCACTTGCACACCGTCGACAGCACCGCCGATGCCGATGCGGCCCGGCAACGGGTGGCCGATCGTTACCTGGCAGAGGCCCGCCAGGCATTTGTCCAGGCATATCGGCAGGCGGCAGCTGGTCTTGCCCATGAGTGGAAGGATGCTGAAGGCGAAGACGCCGCACTGGCGTTGTTCGGCCTGGAGAAGGCGGCCTATGAAGTGGCCTATGAAGCCGAGAATCGCCCCGCCTGGCTGCCCGTGCCGTTGCACGGCCTGTACGGGTTATTAAGTGGGCTGGAACCCTTTTCCGACTTAGCCGGACCGATTTAGTGGAGAGAATCATGAGTGTCTCGAACAAAGAACCACAAGGGCAGGCTAAAGCTTCACTGCTGCCGTCGCCCCGTGACATCGACGCGCTGGTGCGCGCCGAACATCACGACCCGTTTTCCATCCTGGGCCCCCATGGCGACGGTGCAGGCGGGCAATTTATCCGGGCCTATCTGCCCGGCGCGCTGAGCGTGCAGGTACTGGCCCGTGACAGCGACGAAGTACTCGGTGAGCTGCAACTGAGCGAAACCCCGGGCCTGTTCGTCGGGCATTTCGACCACACCCAGGCCTATCGGCTGCGCACCCGATGGGCCGGTGGCGAACAAGTCGCCGAAGACCCGTACAGCTTCGGGCCGCTGCTGGGGGAGATGGATCTTTACCTGTTCGCCGAGGGCAATCATCGCGATCTCAGCTCGTGCCTCGGTGCGCAACTGACGACGGTGGATGGCATCGAGGGTGTGCGTTTTGCCGTATGGGCGCCGAATGCGCGACGGGTCTCGGTGGTCGGCGACTTCAACGTCTGGGACGGACGTCGCCATCCGATGCGCATCCGTTATCCATCCGGGGTCTGGGAGTTGTTCATCCCGCGCCTCGGCGCGGGGGAGGCCTACAAGTATGAAATCCTCGGCGCCCACGGGATTCTGCCGCTCAAGGCCGACCCGGTGGCGCTGGCCAGCCAGATGCCGCCGGACACCGCGTCCAGGGTCGCCACGCCGCTGAAGATCCAATGGCAGGACGATGAATGGATGCAGCATCGGCGCGAGCGCCAACTGCCGGGAGCGCCATTGTCGATCTACGAGTTGCATGCCGGATCCTGGCAATGCGAAATCGACGAGGCGGGGGAGGTGTCACGCCAATACAACTGGCATGAACTGGCCGAACGGCTGATCCCTTACGTCAAGGAGCTGGGCTTCACTCACATCGAACTGATGCCGATCATGGAGCATCCGTTTGGCGGCTCCTGGGGCTACCAACCCCTGTCGCAGTTCGCCCCGACGGCGCGTTACGGTTCGCCGGACGATTTCGCCGCGTTCGTCAATGCCTGCCACCAGGCGAACATCGGTGTGATCCTCGACTGGGTGCCGGCGCATTTTCCCACCGACACCCACGGCCTGGCCCAGTTCGACGGCACCGCGTTATACGAGTATGGCAACCCACTGGAAGGCTTCCACCAGGATTGGGACACCCTGATCTACAACCTGGGACGCACCGAAGTCCATGGGTTCATGCTGGCGTCGGCGTTGCACTGGTTGAAGCATTTTCACATCGACGGCCTGCGTGTCGACGCGGTTGCCTCGATGTTGTACCGCGACTATTCGCGCAAGGCCGGCGAATGGGTGCCTAACCGGCACGGCGGGCGCGAGAACCTGGAAGCCATCGATTTCCTGCGGCACCTCAACGACGTGGTGGCGCTGGAAACCCCCGGCGCGCTGGTCATCGCCGAGGAGTCCACGGCATGGCCGGGCGTCAGCCAGAGCACGCAGCAGGGCGGGCTGGGCTTTGCCTACAAATGGAACATGGGCTGGATGCACGATTCGCTGCACTACATCCAGCAAGACCCGGTGTATCGCGCCCATCATCACAACGAGCTGAGTTTCGGCCTGGCGTACGCCTGGTCCGAACGGTTCGTGCTGCCGATTTCCCACGACGAAGTGGTTCACGGCAAACGCTCGCTGATCGACAAGATGCCGGGTGATCGCTGGCAGAAATTCGCCAACCTGCGAGCCTATCTCAGCTTCATGTGGGGCCATCCGGGCAAGAAGCTGCTGTTTATGGGCTGCGAGTTCGGTCAATGGCGCGAGTGGAATCACGATCAGCAGCTGGATTGGTACCTGACCCAATACGCCGAGCACCGTGGGGTGCAAAAACTGGTGAGCGACCTGAACCGGCTTTATCGCGAGGAGCCGGCGCTGCATGATCAGGATGATGCGCCGCAGGGTTTCCAGTGGTTGATTGGCGACGATGCAATGAACAGCGTCTATGCGTGGCTGCGCTGGAGCAAGGAGGGGCGGCCGGTGCTGGTGGTGGCCAACTTCACGCCGGTACCTCGTGAGGCGTATCGGGTAGGCGTGCCGTTTGCCGGGCGTTGGGTGGAGTTGCTCAACAGTGATGCCGACACTTATGCGGGATCCAACTATGGCAATGGCGGCGGAGCTTCCACCGAAGCCGTGCCCAGCCATGGGCAGGCTCTGTCGCTTGAGCTGAATCTGCCGCCGTTGGCGGTGCTGATCCTGCGGCCTGAGGGCTAAGTTGCAGGTTCTCACAGACTCTGTGGGGATTTTTCTGTGGGAGCGAGCCTGCTCGCGATGGCGGCCTTAATTAAGCCTGGGATTGTTGATTGGGGGCATATCCGTTGCTGCGGTAATGGCTGCTTAGGGTTCCGCCCTTACGGCGGGTTACTTTTGAAAGGGCGCCAAAAGTAACCAAAAGCGCCTCGCCCCACCACTGGGCACCTCGCCAAGGCTCGGTGTTCCCTCACTCCGGCATTGCTCCGTGGGCCCGCCGCGATGGGCCCTCCATGGCCCTGCGCGGCTAACCCGGCATCCATGCCGGGTTGCCCACGACGCAATGCCTGCGTTCGGCCCTTGTGGTTGATGGGGCGTCCAAGATCAAAAGCAAAGCAAAGCAAAGCAAAGCAAAGCAAAGCAAAGCAAAGCAAAGGCGAGGCCGCCTGACGGCCGGCCTTTTTCTTCCGGTTGTGTCTGGACTCATCTGTGGGAGCAAAGCTTGCCCGCGAGGTGATCTGACAGCCGACCCGGCTCTCCTGGAGTACCCCAATACAAACTGTGGGAGCGAGCTTGCTCGCGAAGACGGCCTGACGGCCGCCCTGGCTCTCCCGGTTGTACCCCAACTCAAACTGTGGGAGCGGGCTTGCTCGCGAAGACGGCCTGACGGCCGCCCTGGCTCTCCCGGTTGTACCCCAACTCAACTGTGGGAGCGAGCCTGCTCGCGATGGCGGCCTTACAGCTGGCCTGGTTCTGCGGTCGGACCTCACTCCAATTGTGCGGGCTTCTTGCTCAGGCGGACTTTCAGCTGCTCTTGGGTTGGCTGATCCGAGGCTTTAGCGAGCAAGCCCGCGGCCACACAGCGGGCATTGCCGTATCCCTCAGCGCACCAGGCAAGGCTGTTTGTTGTTAAAGGTCCAACCCGGAATCAGGTACTGCATCGCCACCGAATCGTCCCGCGCCCCCAGGCCCATACCTTTGTACAGCTCATGGGCCTTGGCCAGTTGGTCGGTGTCCAGCTCGATCCCCAACCCCGGTTTCTTAGGCACCTGCACGCAACCATTGCGGATTTGCAGCGGCGCCTTGGTCAGTCGCTGGCCGTCCTGCCAGATCCAATGGGTGTCAATCGCGGTGATGTCGCCCGGTGCGGCGGCGGCCACGTGGGTGAACATTGCCAGCGAAATGTCGAAGTGGTTGTTGGAATGAGAACCCCAGGTCAGGCCCCATTCGTTGCACATCTGCGCCACCCGCACCGAGCCCTGCATGGTCCAGAAATGCGGATCGGCCAGTGGGATGTCCACTGACTGCAAGGTGATCGCATGGCCCATCTCGCGCCAGTCGGTGGCGATCATGTTGGTGGCGGTTTTCAGGCCCGTGGCGCGGCGGAATTCAGCCATCACCTCACGCCCGGAGTAACCGTTTTCCGCGCCGCAAGGGTCCTCGGCATAGGCCAGGACCTTGTGTTGGTCGCGGCACAAGCGGATCGCTTCCTTGAGTGACCAGGCGCCGTTCGGATCCAGGGTGATGCGCGCCTGGGGGAAACGCTCGGCCAGGGCCGTGACGGCTTCGATTTCGTCGTCGCCCTTGAGCACGCCGCCCTTGAGCTTGAAGTCCTGGAAACCGTAATGCGCATGGGCAGCTTCGGCCAGGCGCACCACGGCGTCGGCGTCCAGGGCTTTTTCGTGGCGTACGCGGAACCAGTCGTTGTCGGCGTCCGGCTCGCTGCGGTAGGGCAGGTCGGTCTGTTGGCGATCGCCCACGTAGAACAGATAGCCGAGCATTTTCACTTCATCGCGCTGCTGGCCTTCACCGAGCAGGGCGGCGACCGGTACGTCCAGGTGTTGCCCGAGCAGGTCCAGCAGGGCCGCTTCCAGCCCGGTGACCGCGTGGATAGTGATGCGCAGGTCGAATGTCTGCAGGCCGCGGCCCCCGGCATCGCGGTCGGCGAACGCGTGGCGCACGCTGTTGAGGATCTTCTGGTAGGTGCCGATGGGGCTGCCGACCACCAGGGCGCGGGCATCCTCAAGCGTCTGGCGAATGCGTTCGCCACCGGGCACTTCGCCCACGCCGGTACGGCCGGCGTTGTCTTTCAGGATCACGATGTTGCGGGTGAAGAACGGGCCATGGGCGCCGCTGAGGTTCAGCAGCATGCCGTCATGACCGGCGACGGGCACGATCTGCATGCTGGTGATGATCGGGGCTTTGCTGGCTTCTTGTGGGTTCATGTGCACTTATCCTTGGACGAATCGATGATCAGACGTGGCTGGTGGCAGGGGTGGCCGGCGTCGCTGCGGATTTGGACTTGGGCGTGTTGCGTGCGGCGAAGACGATGATCGCGGCGATGATCGAGGTTGCTGCCAGGCCATAGAGCCCGCCCTGGATCGAACCGGTGTGCTGTTCCAGCAGGCCGAATGTGGTCGGCGCGACGAACCCGCCAAGGTTGCCCACGGAGTTGATCAATGCGATCACCCCGGCGGCGATCCGTGCGTCCAGGTAGGCCTGGGGAATCGGCCAGAACAGCGACGAGGCCGACTTGAAGCCCAGCGCCGCGAAGCAGATGGCGACGAAGGCGAAGACCGGGCCGCCGGTGGTGGAGATGAACATTCCGGCCGCGGCGATCAGCAGGGCAGTGGCGACCCAGGCCTGCTGGAATTTCCACTTCGCCGACAGCGAGGCGAAGGCGTACATGCCGACAATCGACAGTAGCCAGGGAATGGAGTTGAACATCCCGACCTGGAGGTCGCTGAGCTCGCCCATTTTCTTGATGATGCTCGGCAGCCAGAAGGTGGCGGCATAGATAGTCAGTTGAATGAAGAAATAGATCAGACAGAACAGGATGATCTGGCGATCCTTGAGCAATTGGCCGATGGAAAGCTTGATCGGCGTGGCGGCTTCACGAGCGCGCTGTTCATCGTCGATGGCATTGACCAGCGCGTCCTGTTCCTCGCGGTTGAGCCATTTGGCGTCGTGGGGCTTGGAGTCCAGCCAGAACCAGACGAAGACGCACAGGCACACCGAGAACATCCCTTCGATGAAGTACATCCACTGCCAGCCGTGCATGCCCAGGCCGTTGATTTGCAGCAGCAGGCCGGACAGCGGGCCGGAGATCAGCGAGGCGACGGCCGAGCCACTGAGGAAAATGGCGATGGCTTTGCCACGCTCGGCGCCGGGCAACCAACGGGTGAAGTAATAGATCACCCCGGGGAAGAAACCGGCTTCGGCCACGCCCAGTAGGAAACGCAGGATGTAGAAGTGGGTTTCGTTCTGGATGAACGCCATGCCGGCGGCCACCAGGCCCCAGGTGAGCATGATGCGGGTGAGCCAGATACGTGCGCCGATTCGTTGCAGCAGGATATTGGAGGGTACTTCGAACAGCGCATAACCGATGAAGAACAGGCCGGCACCAAAGCCGTAGGCGGCAGCGCCAATGCCCAGGTCATGCTCCATGTGTGTGCGCACGAAGCCGATGTTCACTCGGTCGATGTAGTTGACGATAAACATGATGACGAACAGCGGCAGGATGTGGCGCTTGACCTTGGCAATGGCCGACAGCAGCACCGGATCCGCGCCGGCATTCGCCTGGAGGCTGGATGTGTTCACTGGATTTTCTCCCACTCGTTATTTTTATGCGGGGCATCGTGCAGGTGCCGATGTTGATAGACATCATACAACTGGATTTTTTTAGATGACAAGAAGTTTCTGATCACGTTTGGATAGCCGTAAGGCGCTTTTTATGCCGTATTTGTTCGGTAGCACGCGGCTTTTTTAAAGCGTTCATGCAGCGTAACCGCCGTGGAGGAGTTGCTATACGCGGGTCGTATCTCTGATGAGCTGTGTGTTGTCATACAAGTTGAATGTTCATTGTTCGTTACGGGCGGGCCTACTGGTGGTAGCATCGCCAGGCCTGTTTTCGAGGAACCTTGGCATGCAAGACACCGACGCGCCTCGGCGCAAGCGTACTCCTAACCTGGCCCACGACCTGGTGGCGAAGCTGAGCCAGAGCATCTTGTTGGGGCAGCTGAAACCGGGTGAAAAATTGCCATCGGAAGGCGCTATCGTGCAGGAGCACGGCGTCAGCCGAACGGTGGTGCGCGAGGCGATTTCCAAGTTGCAGGCTTCGGGCCTGGTGGAAACCCGCCACGGCATCGGCACCTTTGTGCTGGAGCAGACCGGTGAGCCGGGGCTGCGGCTCAACGTCGATACGGCGGCGGGAGTGCGCGGGATCCTGGAGTTGCGCATGGGCCTGGAAACCCAGGCGGCCGCCCTGGCCGCCCAGCGGCGTAGCGAGCACCAGCTACAGCAGATGCGTCAGGCGCTGGACGACTACCAGCGGTTGCTGAGTAACAACGACAGCTGCGTCGAAGCCGACCGGCGTTTTCACCTGCTGATTGCCGAAGCCACGGATAACACCTGTTTTGTCGAGATCATGCAGCACCTGGGCAGTGCGATGATCCCCCGGACCCGGGTCAACGTCGCTGAGCGCGGCCAGGCGGACCTGGGCAAACTGGCGCAACTGGCCAACCTTGAACACGAGGCCATCTTCAACGCCATCAAGCGCCAGGACCCCGACGCCGCCCGCGCCGCCATGTGGCTGCACCTGACCAACAGCCGCGACCGGTTTGGCGCCAGGTCCTGACGGCCTCATTGCCTGATTCACCGCATTGCGAGCCTGCTCGCGATAGGCCCGTGAAGTTTCCCGTAAACAGACAGGCAAAAAAAACCGGCACAACCGAAGTTGTGCCGGTGATGTTGCCAGTGGCTGTGCGGCCATTCGTGGGACCGCGCGACCACCGTTGAACCCGTTGCGGGCTATGCGCGTTCCAGCGCCAGGGCCACGCCCTGGCCGCCGCCGATGCACAGGGTCGCGAGGCCTTTCTTGGCGTCGCGCTTGATCATCTCATGCAGCAGCGATACCAGCACGCGGCAGCCTGAAGCGCCAATAGGGTGGCCCAAGGCGATGGCGCCGCCGTTGACGTTGACCTTGTCCATGTCCCACTTCAGTTCCTTCGCCACTGCCAGTGACTGGGCGGCAAAGGCTTCGTTGGCTTCGATCAGGTCCAGTTGCTCCAACGACCAGCCGGCCTTGTCCAGGCAGCGGCGGGTGGCCGAGACCGGGCCGATGCCCATGATCGCCGGATCGACGCCAGCGTTGGCGTAGGCGCTGATCTTGGCCAGCACCGGCAGGCCCAGGGCCTTGGCTTTTTCCGCGCTCATCAGGATCACGGCGGCGGCGCCATCGTTGAGCGAGGACGCATTGCCTGCGGTGACGCTGCCATCCTTCTTGAAGGCAGGCTTGAGCTTGCCCAGGGATTCGGCGGTGGTCCCGGCACGCGGTTGTTCGTCGGTGGCGAAGGCCACCGGATCGCCCTTGCGCTGAGGAATCAGGATTGGCGTGATCTCATCGGCGAACCGGCCGCCTTCGATGGCGGCGACGGCTTTCTGCTGGGAAGCGGCAGCGAAGGCATCCTGCTCCTCGCGGCTGATGCTGTATTTATCCACCAGGTTCTCGGCGGTGATGCCCATGTGGTAATCGTTGAAGGCGTCCCACAGGCCATCGGTGATCATGCTGTCGATCATCTTTGCGTGGCCCATGCGCAGGCCGGTGCGCGCAGCCGGCAGCACGTAGGGAGCCAGGCTCATGTTCTCCATGCCGCCGGCGATGATCACCTCGGCGTCACCGCAGCGGATCGCCTGGGCGCCTAGGTGCAGCGCCTTGAGGCCCGAGCCGCAGACCTTGTTCAGGGTCAGTGCCGGAACGGCGTGGGGCAGGCCGGCGAGGATCGACGCCTGGCGAGCCGGGTTCTGGCCCGAGCCAGCAGTGAGCACCTGACCGAGAATCACCTCATCGACCTGCTCGCCGGCCAGGCCGGTCTGCTCCAGCAGGCGACGAATCACCGCCGCACCGAGCTCCGGTGCGGGAATGGAAGCCAGCGAACCCTGGAAACTGCCGATGGCGGTACGGGTGGCGGCGACAATCACGACTTCTTGCATCGAATCTCTCCTCACTGGGCAGCGAACTGCATTTCAGGGACGTGGTCCGGCACGATCAACTTGCCGGCGGTCTTGGCGACGATTTCCTCGACGCTGACGCCCGGGGCACGTTCTTTCAGGATGAAGGCGCCGTCCTGGATTTCCAGGTAGGCCAGGTCGGTCAGCACGCGCTTGATGCATCCGGCGCCGGTCAGCGGCAGGCTGCAACGCGGCAGCAGTTTCGACTCACCGTCCTTGGATGCGTGAGTCATGGTAACGATGATGTTTTCGGCACCGGCCACCAGGTCCATCGCGCCGCCCATGCCCTTGACCAGTTTGCCAGGGATCATCCACGACGCAATGTTGCCTTGCACATCGACTTCGAATGCGCCCAGCACGGTCAGGTCGATGTGGCCGCCACGGATCATGGCGAACGATTCGGCCGAAGAAAAGATCGAGGCGCCGATGCGCGCGGTGACGGTCTGCTTGCCGGCATTGATCATGTCGGCGTCGACCTCCGCTTCGGTGGGGAAGGCGCCCATGCCGAGCAGGCCGTTTTCCGATTGCAGCATGACTTCCATGCCTTCGGGGATGTAGTTGGCGACCAGGGTCGGGATGCCGATGCCCAGGTTCACGTAGTAGCCGTCCTGCATTTCGCGGGCGACGCGTTGAGCCATTTGTTCGCGGGAAAGTGCCATGTCGTTATTCCTTCATTCGGGCCGGGGGCTGGGGATCACTTGCGCACAGTGCGCTGTTCGATGCGCTTTTCGAACGTGCCGCAGATGATCCGGTCGACGTAGATGCCGGGGGTATGGATCTGTGTCGGGTCCAGCTCGCCGGGCTCGACGATTTCCTCGACCTCCACCACGGTGATCTTGCCCGCCGTGGCCGCCAGCGGGTTGAAGTTCTGGGCGGTGTGGCGATAGACCACGTTGCCGAAGTGGTCGGCCTTCCAGCCTTTGACGATGGCGAAGTCGCCGGTAATGGACTCTTCCATCAGGTATTGGCGGCCATGGAATTCACGCACTTCCTTGCCTTCGGCCACGGGCGTGCCGACGCCGGTGGCGGTGAAGAACGCCGGGATGCCTGCGCCGCCGGCGCGCATTTTCTCCGCGAGGGTGCCTTGGGGGGTGAGCTGGACTTCGATTTCGCCGCTGAGCAACTGCTGCTCGAAGAGTGCATTCTCGCCCACGTAGGAAGCGATCACCTTGCGGATCTGCCGGTCTTCCAGCAGCACGCCGAGGCCGAAGCCATCGACGCCGCAGTTGTTGGAGACCACGGTCAGGTCGCGGATGCCCTTGCGCTTGATCTCGGCGATCAGGTTTTCCGGAATGCCGCACAGGCCGAAGCCGCCGGCAATGACGGTCATGCCGTCCTTCAAGCCCTCGAGCGCTTCTTCATAAGAGCTCACGCGTTTGTCGAAACCTGCCATAGACACCTCTTTTATTCTTGATGGGGTCGCAATGAGATGCAGTGTTGCGCCAAGTCATATATTTGTTAAGTTGATTTTTAGGTTGGATTGATTGATAAAACTCAATAGTTTCCGCCGTTCACTTGCGGCTCGAAACCTACAGCTAGCCACTGGAGCGAAGCGACCCCCATGACCCTCAAGCAAATCCGCGCTTTCCTGGCCGTGGCCCAGAGCCTGAGTTTCGCCGTGGCCTGCGAACGATTGCATCTGTCCCAGTCGGCCTTGAGCCTGACGATCAAGGCGCTGGAAGAAGGTCTGGGTGGCCGCCTGTTCAGTCGCAACACCCGTAACGTGGCGCTGACCCCCGAAGGTGAATCTCTCTTGCCGTTGGCCCGACGGCTGATCGCCGACTGGGACAACGCCGAAGACGAGATGCGCCAGCGCTTCACCTTGCAACGAGGGCGGGTGACGCTGGCGGCGATGCCGTCGTTCGCCGGTAACCTGCTGCCGCCGATCCTCAAGACCTTCCGCGCCCGGTACCCGAATGTCAACGTCACGGTCAATGACGTGATCAACGAACAAGTATTGGAGATGGTCCGCGACCGTCACGTCGAACTGGGGGTGGCGTTCGAGCCGTTGCAGGGTTCATCCCTGGCTTTCACGCCGCTGTACCTGGACCGTTTCGTCGCAGTGGTGCCGGTGGATTCACCGCTGGCCAGGCTGGCGGACATCCAGTGGCACACATTGTTGGAACAGCCATTCATTACCTTGCAGCGACCGTCCACCGTACGGGTGATGCTGGAAGAGCACCTGCAAGCCCGCGGCATGAAGCTGCCGGTGGAATTCGAGAGCCATCAGTTGGCGACGGTCGGGCGAATGGTTGCCAGCGGGCTCGGCGTGAGCGCGGTGCCGGCGCTGTGTGTCGGGCAGATGCATGAGCTGGGCGCCCGTTGCATCACCCTGAACGATCCGGTGATCGAACGCGCCATAGGAGTACTGACCAAGCCGGGGCATGAACTGTCGGCGGCGGCGCAGGCGTTGTTCGACACGTTCAAGGATCAGCAATTGGGCGTGCAATTGGCGGCAGGTTGAACCCCATCCCTTGTAGGAGCGAGCTTGCTCGCGACAGCGGTGTATCTGTCACAGCAATATTGGCTGACCCTCCGCCATCGCGAGCAAGCTCGCTCCCACAGGGGATCTGCGGTGATCATCGGGTTTGGCCTCCGACGAGCAACGGCAACACCCGCTCGCAAGGCTCCTCGACTTTCAGATCGAGCAACTCATCGGCCCGGGTCTTGCCTTGGTTGATCGCCAGCAGCGGCTTGCCTTGGTCCTTGATCGCCCGGCACAGGCGAAACGCCGAGTACGCCATCAGCGACGAGCCCACCACCAGCAAGCCTTCGGCTTGCGCCACTGCCTGGGTGGCGCGGGCAGCGGTAGCGGCGGCGACGTTTTCACCGAAGAACACCACGTCGGGTTTCAATCGATCGCCGTTGCACTGAGGGCAGTGGGGTACTTCGAAGCGCGCTTCGAACGCCGGGTCCAGCAGTGTATCGCCGTCGGGGGCCTGGATTGCGTCGACCCCCGTCAGGTAAGGATTGTGCGCTTCCATCAATTGCTGGATCTGTTGCCGATCACTGCGCTCGGCGCAGTCCAGGCACAACACCCGATGCAGGCTGCCGTGAAGCTCGATCACAGCCTGACTGCCGGCCTGGTCATGCAACGCGTCGACGTTCTGCGTGATCAGGCCGCTGATGCGCTGGCGTGCCTGCAACTCGGCCAGGGCTTCGTGAGCCGCGTTGGGTCGGGCCTGGCGCACCCGTGGCCAGCCCAGCATGGCTCGTGCCCAATAGCGCCGGCGCGCTTCGGGGCTGGCGAGAAATTCCTGGTACATCATGGGCTGCCGTCCCCGGCGTACCCCCTCGCTGTCCCGGTAATCGGGGATGCCCGACGGTGTGCTGGTGCCTGCACCGGTGAGCACCAGGAAGCGGCGCCCGGCCATCTGTTCCAGCAGTTGATCGAGCGGACCGGGGTGAAAATCGTCGGGCATCTGCAAGTCTCCATTGGCCTGGAGTCGATGAGATTAGCATCCTGATCGCGCCGCATGGCGGTGGCGATGCCTTTCGTCGCCCTGGCCTGTGGTTGCTTCAAACTTTCCCCGGCCCTGCGCCATCCACCTCTATGTGCGGTACTTCAGAATCGTCGCTGCGCTGCAGTGACAACCAAGCGTAAGGAGATGGAAATGGCGACGCCTAAAGAGAACCTGCTGGACTGGCTCAACGATGCCCATGCCATGGAGCAACAAGCGGAAAAAATGCTCAAGGCCCAAGCCGAACGCCTGGAACATTATCCGGTCCTCAAGGCCCGGATCGAAGAGCATCTGCAGGAGACCCTCGGCCAGCAGAAGCTGGTGGAGCAATGCATTCAGCGCCTGGGCGGCAGCACCTCGATGCTCAAGGACATGGCCGGCAAGCTCATGGCTTTCGGTCAGGCGGTGGGCGGCATGACCATGAGCGACGAAGTGGTGAAGGGCGCCATGAGCGGCTATGTGTTCGAGAACCTGGAAATCGCCTCCTACACGGTGCTGATTGAAGCGGCGAAGGTGGCTGGCGATACCGAGACGCAACGGGCGTGCGAGCAGATCCTGCCGCAGGAAATCGCCATGGCCGACTGGCTGCGCGAGCACTTGCCCCAGATTACCCAGGCATTCCTTGAGCGGTCGGCCAACCCGCACACCGAAGCCAAGCGTTGAGTGAGCCTATGAAACAGACCATCGGTGAAGTACGAGCCATCAATCGCCAGAGCGCAATGGTGGGGGTGTACGTGGCCCGGGAGGACAGTCATACGGTATTCGAACTGGGTTCGGCCAATGACATCGACATCGGTGACCTCATCGAGTGGGACAGCGGTACGGCGCTGGGCACCCAGTCCTATCGCAACCGGACCAAAGGCTGGACCGCCGAGGTGTATGTGGCCAATCACGGCGTCGCGGCGGCCAATCTGGAAGTCCAGTTGCTGGTGGGGTCGTGAGGCATCTACGTCAAGCGGAGAACGAACATGAGTGAATTGAAATGTGGCTGCCCCGACTGCCATTGCGATGTCGATCCGCAGCGGGTGTTCAATCATGACGGTGAGGCGTATTGCAGCCAGGCCTGCGCTGAGCAACATCCCAATGGCGAGCCCTGTCCTGCTCCCGACTGCCACTGCGAGGCCAGTGGCAAGGTCGACGAGCGGGACATCACCAATAACCAGCTGGATGACGCCCTGGAAGAAACCTTTCCGGCCAGCGACCCGATTTCTCCCTGAATAAGCACGTCTCTTGATCCGGATATCGGTGACAGGGTATCCGGACACCGCAAGCCGGTCAGTGCGGTGGTGCAGGATAACACCGGCAGCCCGCGAGTTTTGGCTTCCTGGAACGGCGCGAGGCCGGGGTGACGAGACCGGTGCAATGGGGTGCCGGCGTCATTCGACCTTTGGCAGACAGCGTGGAAAGACACGCACTGGTTATATCGTGGAAACGGGTTTGCCCCTGGCACGGCAATCGGCTAGCCGAGGTATTGCCGTGTCTTGGGCCGACCCGTCTTCACGATACTTCCGGTTTTAATAAGTTATAGGTTAGCGCTGGTTTGATAGCTTGTTGTCATGCAAGGCGTTGGCCTTTGTCATAAATAAGCTGAACTAAAAAGTGCTGACCGTTCGTCGCCGCCTGGTGCAGTTTGTTAAAACCTTGGCGGCGCCGGGTTTTCCGAATACTACGAGCCAACTGGTTCGCGAAACAGCAACTAACGAGGTGAATGAAATGGCTAACACAGGCAATAACAACCCTGGCAATTTCGCTAACGATCGTGAGAAAGCATCGGAAGCCGGTAAGAAAGGCGGCCAGGCGTCGGGTGGCAATTTTGCCAATGACCCGCAACGCGCATCCGAGGCAGGGCGCAAGGGCGGTCAGGCTTCGGGCGGTAACTTTGCCAATGACCCGCAACGTGCCGCAGAGGCCGGCCGCAAGGGCGGGCAAGCCTCCGGTGGCAATTTTGCCAATGATCCTGAACGCGCTTCCGAAGCAGGCAAGAAGGGTGGCCAGGCCTCGGGTGGCAACTTTGCCAATGACCGGGAGAAAGCCTCCGAAGCCGGTAGGAAGGGTGGCGAGAACAGCAATGGCGGCGGGCGTAAATCCTGATCGCTGAATTACGGGTCCCAGGCATTTGGCCTGGGGCCTGTTTCGGTCTTGATAAATGAATCACTTCAACGATTTATAGTTTTCAGGCCGCTTCGTTAATCGCTTCAATATTCAATGGGCGCAGCTTTATACGCTTCTATAGAGGTGGCCGTTCGTCTCGTTTATTGAAGAAAAGATAAATTTTATTCCTATTACTTCTTCAGACCTTTATGGGCCTGCTAATAACGGCGTGCTCATGAGCCGTGTCCCGAATGAGGAGCTTGATCATGTTTCTACATAACAAACGACTGCAGTACACCGTTCGAGTCGCTGAGCCCAATCCGGGCCTTGCCAACCTGTTGCTGGAACAGTTCGGTGGTCCGCAGGGCGAACTTGCGGCGGCGTCGCGCTACTTCACCCAGGCCTTGGCCGAGGATGATCCAGGTCGCAAGGATTTGCTGATGGACATTGCTACCGAAGAGCTCAGCCACCTGGAGATCATCGGTTCGATCATCGTGATGCTGAACAAGGGTGCCAAGGGCAAGATGGCCGAAGGCGTGGACAAGGAAGGGCAGTTGTACCGGGACATCAACGGTGCCGGCAACGATTCCCACGTCACCAGCCTGCTCTATGGTGCCGGTGCGCCCCTGATCAATTCCGCCGGTGTGCCTTGGACCGCAGCCTATGTCGACACCATTGGCGAACCTACCGCTGACATGCGTTCCAATATTGCCGCCGAGGCGCGGGCCAAAATCGTCTACGAGCGGCTGATGAACCTCACCGACGACCCGGGCGTGAAGGAAGCGCTGGGCTTCTTGATGACCCGCGAAATCGCTCACCAGATGTCGTTCGAAAAAGCCCTGCACTCGATCCAGCCGAACTTCCCGCAAGGTAAGCTGCCTGGCATGCCGGAGTTCACCAACGTGTACTTCAACATGTCCCAGGGCGAGCCAACGGTACGCGGTCCATGGAACCAGGGCGACGATTGGGAGTTTGTCGAAAACCCAACGCCGGCGGTGGACGGCGGCGATGGCATGGCCAGCGTGCAGCTGAGTGAAAAAGACGAAGCGCTGCTGATGGACATGAAGGCGCGGACGATGTCCAATCCGGAAAGCGATCCCATGACCGGTGCCGACTTGGGTTCAGGGATGCAAGGTGACAAACTGTAATCGCAATATAACGGCGAGGGAGCAGGGCTTCCTCGCCTGATCATTTCGGTTGATCGTTTGCGCTGCGGCGAGGACGATCGACCCTGGCAAGGCTAGACACTAAGGACATTCGATGGACCAGCCCACTTCCCGGATCCGATCCTCCTGGCGTACCTGGCTGGACCCGGTGCAGAACAATCCGTTGCTGGGGTTGAGTTTCTGGCTTGGGTTGGCGGTGGTCGCGGTGCTGTTGCTGTACAGCGGCTACAACGCCCTGGTGGGCACCGACCGACACAACCTGGGCTACGCGGTGCTGGGTGGAACCTCCGGTTTCGCCGCCACGGCGTTGGGCGCGGTGATGGCGGTGGTGCTGCGGGACATCTCGTCGCGCACCCAGGACATCATGCTGGGGTTTGCCGCCGGCATGATGCTCGCGGCCAGTTCCTTCTCGTTGATCCTGCCGGGCATCGCCGCGGCCCAGGTCATCTGTGGCAACCAATTGCTGGCCGCGTTTGTCGTCGTGGTCGGGCTGGCACTGGGTGTTGCGCTGATGATCGGCCTCGACCGCTTCGTGCCCCACGAACATGAGCTGAGCGGGCGGCGTGGCCCACAGGCCGAGCGGATCAACCGGGTGTGGTTGTTCGTGCTGGCGATCACTTTGCACAACTTGCCGGAAGGCATGGCCATCGGTGTCAGTTTTGCCGATGGCGATTTCAAGGTCGGCCTGCCGCTGACCACGGCGATTGCCATCCAGGACATTCCCGAGGGACTCGCCATCGCCATGGCGCTGCGGGTGACCGGGATCAGCACCTTGCGCGCCGCGCTGATTGCCGTGGGTTCGGGTTTGATGGAGCCATTGGGGGCGGTGATTGGCCTGGGCATGTCCTCGGGCGTGGCCGTGGCCTATCCCATCAGCCTGGGCCTGGCGGCCGGGGCGATGATCTTCGTGGTGTCCCATGAAGTGATCCCCGAAACCCACCGCAATGGCCATGAGACTCCGGCCACCTTGGGATTGATGATGGGGTTTGCGGTGATGATGTTTCTGGATACAGCGTTGGGTTGAGCAGCGCCACGCGAGCTTCTTGACAAGGGGCATGCTGCGGCGGGGAAGCTTGCTATGGCGGGGAAGCTTCTGTGGCGAGGGAGCTTGCTCCCGCTGGGCTGCGAAGCAGACCTCCGCTTTCTTTGCGGTTGCTGCGCAACCGAGCGGGAGCAAGCTCCCTCGCCACACAAGCTTGCTCGCCACGAGTGATTCAGTTAACCCTTGATCGGGCCTGGCCAATGCGCCAGCGCCCGATCTTTTTTTTTGGTCCGCACGCGCTCAAGTGGCGATGCCAACCGCACAGCGTCCACCGGCCGAATCCGTTTGAACTCCCCTGCGCCGCGCCCCGTCACTTGTACTGAGAGGCACGTAGTCGGGCATCGCTGCGGTGATTGCCCGTGTTGGTTTTTTCCCATCACGCAGGCGTAGACAGACATGACTATCCCGGACAACAACCCCGAGCGACACAACCGCGCCTCAGGCCAGACCCGGCCCGAGGACCCCCTGAATCACATCAAAGAAGACGTCAACGAAGCCATCGGCAGTGCCCGCGAACAGGCCGACGCACACTTTGGCCAGTACCGCGACACGGCGGCGGACCAGATCGATGCGCTGGCTCGCGGCGCCAAGTCGGCGATGTCCGAATTCGAAGCCAACGATACTCTGGGCCTGTCCCATTACCTGGCGGACATGGCCGACTCGATGACGGGCCTGGCCAGCAAGCTGCGCAACATGAGCGCCGAGCAGATGCTGCACGACGGTTCCCGGCTGGCACGAGAAAACCCCGGGCTGTTTCTGGCCGGCAGCGTGGCAGTGGGCTTCGGGCTCTCGCGGTTCCTCAAGGCCGGCAGCTCGCCGGTCGCCGCTGAAGTCGAAGACCCGGCCGCCGGTCATTCCAACCCGCCTTCCGGAGGGTTCGCCGCACGTGGACCTTTCGAACCGACTCCCGATCCCATCGGCGCAGGTTCCGAGAAGTCCAGTGGCCTGGCCACCGGCGTCACGCCCACATCGCCCAGCGTCCAGGACCATCCCAGCGATGCTGCCACCGGCTCGCTGCCGGGTTCGGCCAATACTCGAGGAGAACTGTAATGAATCGACCAGACCCTGAGATCCAGCGTCCTATCGGCGCCACTGCATCCGACAACGATGCTTCGGTGATGGGACTGCTCAAGCAGCTGACCCAGGAAGTGCCCTCGCTGTTCACCAAAGAGCTGGCGCTGGCCAAGGCTGAGTTCCAGGCCAGCCTCAATACCCTCAAAGCCGGCATCGCGGCGGTGGCCGGCGGAGCCATCGTGCTGCTCGCCGGCTTCATTATCCTGCTGATGGCCGTGGTCTACGGCTTGAGCACGATCATGCAGCCTTGGCTCGCAGCGCTGATCGTTGGCGTGGTGGTCATGATCATCGGTTTCGTCATGGTCCAGTCGGGCAAGAAGCAATTCGAACCGTCCCACTTCAAGCCTGATCGCACGCTCGACGCATTGAACAAAGACCAGGAAGCCCTGCGGAGGAAAGTCTCATGAAGGATGAATTCAAAACCGAATCCGAAAAGAGCCCGGAAACCATCGAGCGCGAGATCGACGAACAGCGGGCTCACATCAGCCACATCGTCGATGCGTTGGGCAGCAAGTTCACCCCAGGGCAGATGCTCGATCAGGCGCTGACCCTGGTCAAAGGCAACGGCTCGCAGTTCTTCGGCAACCTGGGCACTACCGTGCGCAATAACCCGGTGCCCACCGTGCTGACCACCGTCGGGCTGTGCTGGCTGATGCTCGGCCAAAACCATCCGCCACGGGTCGGCTACCGCGTCGGGCCGGACCAGGATTCCACGGGCTGGGGCGAGGGGCTTGCCAGTGGCCTGGGCAGCGCCAGGGAGCACCTGCACGACACCACCGATTCCTTGCGTGACGGCTTTCATCAACTCAAGGACAAGGCTTCGCATCTGGCCGACGGCCTGGGCGCGAGTGCCAGTCACGCCCGGCACAGTGCCCGGCATACCGGTGAGCGCGTGGCCCAGACTTCCCAGGAGCTGGGCGATCAGTTCAGCCGCTTGCTCAAGGAGCAGCCGCTGATGATGGCTGCGGCCGGCATCGCCCTGGGCGCCATGCTGGGTGCGGCATTGCCCACGTCCTCCACCGAGCAGCGGGTGATGGGCCGTACCAGTGCCGACCTGGCCGACAAGGCCAAGCGCACGGCGCGGCAGGGCTATGAAACGGTGCGCGACACGGTGAGCAAGACTACCGAGCATCGCGACGACCCGACACCTAGCCCTCAAGCGCGCTCGGGCACGGACCTGTCCGGAGGGCTGGGAACCTCTTAAGCAAGCAACAACGCAAGACCCTGTGGGAGCGAGCTTGCTCGCGATTGCCATATGCCCGCCACTCTGATGTTGACTGGCGCACCGCAATCGCGAGCAGGCTCGCTCCTACATGGATTTTTCGTTGATCACAAAGCCATGGCCCGCTCCGGATCCCCTGTGGGAGGTGATGCTTTTGCAGCACCTATACTCAACCTGGTGGATGAGCTGAACCCGGGGTGGTGCAACGTGCTGCGTACGTTGGTACTGGCGGTGTTGATCGTTCTGGCGGGGTGCGCCACGACGCCGCGCGGCCAGTCGGGCGCTACGCTGGCAATTCCCCAGGAAACCTGGCGGCAGGTCGACCGGCAGATCATCGCTGCCTCGAAAAGTGCTCTCGAACAAGCCGGCGTCTACGCTCGCGGGTCGATGGAGCATTGGCGGGTATTGGTGTACGAGCGCACCGAGGCCGAATTCATTCCTTGGTTCAGCAGCTATTGGACCCAGGAATGGCTGGCGATGAAGGTCGGCTGGTATTCCGCCAGCGCCGAAGGCGAAGCGGACTCCTCGGCCAGGCGCCTGGCGGTTTATCTGCAGGAGCAATATCGCGACAAGGTCCTGGCGCCCGTGGCGCTCGAGATTGATCCCGAGGCGATCAGGGCCAGCGCGACGCAATATTACCTGCGCCTGCTCGACCAGCAGGTCCAGGTGATTGCTCAACGCCATGGGATACCGACCGAGCTGATGAGTCGCCGCCTGCATGGCATTGCTGCGATCAACCTCGGTCCGCCGGCAGCGCGCAATGCGTCCTTGTATGAAGTGGCTCACACCCAACCGCTCGATACCTTGCCGGCCTACGCCGCGTTGATCGACCACGTCAACAAAGCCGCCCCCACCGGCGCAGGCCCGTCGGAGGCGGTGATCGCCAAGGTCGCGCAAGACACCAGCGAGAAGATCCAGGCGCAGTTCGCCACGCGAGGCGCAACCGGTGCCGCGGCGGCCGTAGCCGGCAAGGTGGCAGGGGCGATGATTTCCGTGGGTGTGGCCGGGATCCGCGCGATCATCCACGAAGGCGAGCGGCCGGAAATGGAATCCCAGATCCGCAAGAGCCTGAGCGCCGCGTTCGACGAGGCCTGGTTCAAGTCTCTCAAGCATCCTCTCAGCGGGGTGATGGCACCGGTGTACTACCTGGACGACGAGATCGAAGGCAATCTGGTGGAGACGGAGCTGGCCAACCGAACGGTGGTGTTGCCGGACATCGAGCCGTGAAACGCTCGCTCAATCCGCTGCGAGGGTCACACGGCAGCCCTTGCGCTGGCGGATCTGCTCGTCCGACGGGCGTTCCTTGATGAATTCGAAGCGTGGCTCGCCTTCGCTGTAGATCACCAGCCAGCCCCATTCCAACTCGCTTTCGTCCTGCCCGGGCCGGGGTGGCGAAGCCCACCAGGGCTCTTTCTGCATGATCTGACGCATCGTGTACTCCTGCAGGCTCATCCTTTGAACTATAGACCGTTGGATTTGCGCAAGGCTCACAATGTACACAGCCCCCCTGTGGCGAGGGAGCTTGCTCCCGCTGGGCTGCGAAGCAGACCTTAAGCTTTTGCGGTTGCTGCGCAACCGAGCGGGAGCAAGCTCCCTCGCCACAACAAGCTCTTTCGCCACAAATGAGTGTCGATTCAATTCAGTGTGCTTTGACTGCGTCCTCCAGCGTCTAGCGTCTGTATCCCCGCACTCGAACGGGGAATGACTGGACCCCCGCACCTATGCAAGCACTGTTGAACGAGATTCTCGATGCGGTTCGCCCCCTGATCGGCCAGGGCAAGGTGGCCGATTACATTCCGGCCCTGGGCACCGTGTCGCCCAACCAGTTGGGCATTGCCGTGTATAGCAACGACGGCGAAATGTATTGCGCAGGTGACGCGGAAACACCGTTTTCGGTGCAGAGTATTTCCAAGGTGTTCAGCCTGGTGCAGGCCATCGAGCATTCCGGCGAAGCCATTTGGGAGCGCCTCGGCCATGAACCGTCCGGCCAGCCGTTCAACTCCCTGGTGCAACTGGAATTCGAACGCGGCCGGCCGCGCAATCCGTTCATCAATGCCGGTGCCCTGGTGATCTGCGATATCAATCAGTCGCGCTTCGCTGCGCCGGCGTTGTCCATGCGCGATTTCGTGCGGCGCCTGTCGGGTAATCCCCAGGTGATGGTCGATGGCAAGGTCGCCGAGTCGGAATACCAGCACCGCGCCCGCAACGCGGCGATGGCTTACCTGATGCAGTCGTTCGGCAACTTTCACAATGACGTCGAAGCGGTACTGCGCAGCTATTTCAGCCACTGCGCCTTGCGCATGAACTGCATCGACCTGGCCCGGGCCTTCTGCTTCCTGGCAAGCGACGGGTTCTGCAAGCACAGCGGCGAACAGATCCTCAGTGCCCGGCAAACCCAGCAGGTCAACTCCATCATGGCCACCAGCGGGCTGTACGATGAGGCGGGCAATTTCGCCTATCGGGTCGGCCTGCCGGGCAAGAGTGGTGTAGGGGGAGGGATTGTCGCGGTGGTGCCGGGGCAGTTCACGGTGTGCGTCTGGTCGCCTGAGCTCAACGCGGCGGGTAACTCCCTGGCAGGGATGGCGGCCCTGGAGCTGCTCAGCCAGCGGATCGGCTGGTCAGTGTTCTAGACCGCTTTGCTTGAATAAAAAGGGCCCGTTCCTGGTTGAGGAACGGGCCCTTTTTTCATTCATGTGCAATCAGCAGAAGCGGTCGATGACCTGCACTTGCGAAGTGCCTTGCAACGATTGCCAGGCCTGGGTCAGCGTTTGCAACACGCGCCCGATGAAATCTTTGTCGGCCGCAGCCTTCTTGCCCACGTAGCCCTGGCCGCGGCGGTACATCTTCAGCCGGGCACACAGGTCTTGAGTGTTCTTGTCGAACTCTTCTTCATGGGTGAAGGGCGACAGGCAATCCATATGAACCTGGCCGGTCTTGCTGATCCACAGGATATGGCTGTCGAGAGTGTCCTTGTGCGCTGCGAACATGCGAGCCAGTTCATCAATAGATGGTTGATTATTCAGATTCATGTGTAAGCCCCTTGACCATTTGGTTGATCTGTCTGGTGGTTCGCAAAAACTTCGCTATTGGGTAAGTACCCACCTGGTACCGAAACCAGGTCGTCAGCAGCTGTCCGTCAAACTTCGGCGGGCGCGTGCATCGGTTGTGTAGTGTTATCGAAGGGTTGCTACGCAAACGCGCGACAACGATGAGAAACAGCGAAGATTCTTTCAGCCAGCGTCAACGTCCGAGGGTCGACCACCTGCGTCATGAGGATCTTCGCCGACGTTTCTCGTCCTTGTTACCGGACGGTCAGGCCAGGTCAGCACCTTCAATCTGCCTTGTGGGCAGTCCCTTATCCAAAAAACAGCTCGGCGGTCAGACGAGCTTGCTCAAACGGTTACCTGTACTCCCGATCGGGGAGACGTCTGCATCATGCAAGGGCAAATCGGAGGCGTCAACGGTTTTGTAGTGATTATTTTTGGTCACTACATATTGTCGGACAAAACGGTTTGGGTATGAAAACCCATCTTCAGCCGATCACTGTGGCGAGGGAGCTTGCTCCCGCTGGGCCGCGGAGCGGCCCTGATAAATCTGCATGTTCGGGTCTTGATGTGGCTTGGGAGCAGGGGCTGCTGCGCAGCCCAGCGGGAGCAAGCTCCCTCGCCACGGGAGCCTGTCTGGTCCGGGCACCAGGTGAGATCGCTCAGGTTGCCTTGGCTTTTGTCGCCTTGCGCGGTGCGCCACCGGCTTTGCGCTTGGTCGGCTTGCGTTTGTTTTTCCAGGGCGTTGCGCCACGGCCCGCAGGGCTGGCGGGGCCGGTGATGGTCAGGCTCATGCCTTGGCAACGGGCGATGTGCTTGCTCATCCAGGCAGCTTGCCGGGTGACGAATTCTTCCAGGCTCATTTCGCCGCTTTGCACCATGTCCAGGGCCTGCTCCCAGATGGCCGTGGTGCCTGGGTCCGCGATGGCCCGGGGCACGGCGTCGATCAGGCTGAAGGCCGCCGCAGTGGCGGACAGCGCCTTGCCGTTTTTCACCAGGTAACCGCGATCGAGCAGGCCCTGGATGATCGACGCCCGGGTCGCTTCGGTGCCGATGCCGGTGGTCTCCTTGAGCTTTTGCTTGAGCAGTGGGTCTTCCACCAGTCTGGCAACGTTTTTCATCGCCTTGATCAAGTCACCTTCGGTGAACGGCTTGGGCGGCTGCGTCCATAGATCCTTGGGCTTCACCTCGTCGACCGTGCAGTCCAGGCCCTCGGTCAGTGCCGGGAGCGTCTGTGGTGCGGGGGCTTCACGGCCTCGGGCCGGCATCAGGGCTTCGGGCAGGGCGCGTTTCCAACCGGGCTCGACGATTTGCTTGCCCACCGCACGCAACGCCTGGCCGGCACAGTCGAAGTCGGCCTGGGTCCGGTCGTACTCGTGGTTGGGCAGGAACTGCGCCAGGTAGCGTGCGCGGATCAGCGTGTAGACAGCGCGCTGCTTGCCGGCGAGTTTGTCGAGGTTCCTGGCCGCCGCCGTGGGGATGATCCCGTGGTGGGCACTGACCTTGGCATCGTTCCAGGCTCGGGATTTGCGCTGCGGTTGTAGATGGTCGCGTAGTGGCGCGAGGCTCGGGTCGGCCTGGGTGAGGGCAGAGATAATGGCCGGCGCTTCACTGTGTTGGCTCATAGGCAGGAAGCCACAATCGCTGCGCGGGTAGGTGATCAGCTTGTAGGTTTCGTAGAGCGATTGCGCGATGTCGAGGGTCTCCTGGGCGCCGAGGCCGAGCTTTTTCGAGCAGACCTCCTGCAGAGTGCCCAGGTCGAACGGCAACGGCGCGACTTCGCGCAGGCGCTCGGTGCGTACTTTCAGGGTCCGGGCACTGGCGGCGTTGCCCATGGCTTGGGCAGCTTCCCGCGCCAAAGCCTGGTTCAGGCAACGCTCCTGGTCGTCACAGGCATCCGGGTCGGCGCGCCACTGGGCGGTGAACGCGGTGCCGTCGTGACTGAGCTGCACGTCGATGGCCCAATAGGCCACCGGCACGAAATCGGCGATGCTGCGGTCGCGATCCACCACCAGGCGCAACGTCGGTGTCTGCACGCGACCCACCGGCAGCACGCCTTGATAACCGGACTGGCGCCCGAGCAGCGTGAACAGGCGGCTCATATTCATGCCGATCAGCCAGTCGGCCCGGGAGCGGCCCAGGGCGGAGTGGTACAGGTTGAACGTTTCCGCCCCCGGCTTGAGCGCCGCCAGGGCTTTGCGGATCGACGCTTCGTCCAGGGCCGACAACCAGAGCCGCTGGATCGGTCCGCGATAGCGGCAATGCTCCACCAACTCGCGGGCGATCATCTCGCCTTCACGGTCGGCGTCGGTGGCGATCACCAGTTCCCTGGCCTCGCCCAGCAGGCGCTTGACCGCCTTGTACTGGCTGGCGGTCTTGGGCTTGACGGTCATTTTCCATTGCGCCGGGACGATGGGCAGGTCGGCCAATACCCAGCGTTTGTAACGCGCGTCGTAGGCGTCGGGCGGAGCGGTTTCCAGCAGGTGGCCGATGCACCAGGTCACTGTGACGTTCGCCCCCAGCCAGCAACCGTCGCCACGGCGCGTGGCGCCGAGCACGGCAGCGATGTCCTTGGCCTGGGACGGTTTTTCACACAGGTACAGCCGCATGACGCCTCTTCCTGAACAGATTTCATGGGGCGGTAGCATGGTCAGGGATCGTCCCGGGAGCAAGCTTTATCTGTATGGATATACAGACAAAGCGTTGCCAGACCCTGCTGGGATGACGTTCGGCGGGGTATTTTCACGCAGACTGAATTTCTTGCAGAGGCGTCGCTCATAACTTGCAGAGCGGCTGAAACCGCAAAGTTAATGAGTCAAGGAGAGTCACTTTCATGAATTTGATGCCGAAGGGCAACGGACAGGCGTCCACCCGTTTGATTCTAGTTGTGGAAGACGATCCGACCATCCTGGAGTTCCTGTGCGAGATCCTGGAGGACGAGGGGTTTGTCGTCGAACCTCGGGAAAGCGCCGACTCGGCGCTGACCTTTCTTGAGCAGAGCGCCGACTATGTCGATCTGCTGCTCACCGATATCACCATGCCGGGCAACATGGACGGCGCGGACCTGGCCAATCTGACCGGGGACCGCTGGCCGCAGATCCCCTTGCTGATCATGTCCGGCTACGAAACGCCGGAAAGCGCCGGGATCAAGCACCACGCCTCGTTTATCGCCAAGCCATGGGCGCTGGGACAGATGCTCGACCTGGTGGAGAGCACGGTGAAGAACCGGCAGGTGCATTGATGAATACCCCTGCGACGAGCGAACCTATTGTGGCGAGGGAGCTTGCTGTGGCGAGGGAGCTTGCTCCCGCTTGAGTGCGCAGCGCTCACAAAAAAAGCGGGCCGCTGCGCCCGAGGCGTCGGACCGTCCCAGCGGGAGCAAGCTCCCTCGCCACGCGATGGTGCAGGTCTTCAGTTCTTGTCCAAATCCACATTGCGGGTTTCGCGCAAGCACAGCATCCCCACCACCAGGCTCACCCCGGTAATCACCACCGGGTACCACAGCCCATAGAAAATGTCCCCGGTATAAACCACCAGGGCGAAGGACACAGTAGGCAAGAAGCCGCCAAACCAGCCGTTGCCGATGTGATAGGGCAGGGACATGGAGGTATAGCGGATCCGGGTCGGGAACAGTTCGACCATCAACGCCGCCAGCGGGCCATAGCACATCGCGGAGATGATGATCAGCGCCACGATCAAGACCACGATCATCGGCCGATTGATCTGCTGGGCATCGGCCTGTTGCGGGTAGCCTGCCAAGGTCACGGCGCCGCGCAGGGCGGCTTCGTCGTAACCGTCGATTTTCACGTCGCCGATGCTGACTTGCACATTGCTGCCGGCCGGCGCCGCGACGCTGTTGTAGGGCAGGCCTTGCTTGACCAGGAAGGTCTTGACCTTGTCGCAGGGGCTGTCGAAACGCGCTTTACCCACCGGGTCGAACTGAAAGGTGCAGGTGGCCGGGTCGGCGGTCACGGTGATCGGTGCCTGTCGGCTCGCCAGGTCGATGGCCGGGTTGGCATAGTGAGCCAGCGTCTTGAAAATCGGGAAATACAACGCAGTCGCCAACAGCAGGCCGATCATCAGCACCGGCTTGCGCCCGACCTTGTCCGACAGCCAGCCGAAGAAGATGAAGAACGGTGCGCCGATCACCACGCTGACGATCAGCAGGCTGTTGGCCAGGGCGGGGTCCATTTTCAGGAATTGGGTGAGGAAAAACAGCACGTAGAACTGCGCGGCATAGAAGGTCACGGCTTGCCCGGCATTGATGCTGAACAGCGCGATCAGCACCACCTTGAGGTTTTCCCATTGGCCGAACGATTCACGGATTGGCGCCTTGCAGCATTTGCCTTCTTCTTTCATTTTCAGGAAGGCCGGCGATTCGTGCAGGCTCAGGCGAATCCAGGTGGAGATACCCAGCAGCAGGATCGACAGCAGGAACGGAATGCGCCAACCCCAGACTTCGAACTGATCGCCGGTGAAGTAACGGCAGCCCAGGACCACCAGCAGCGAAAGCAGCAGCCCGAGGGTGGCGGTCGATTGAATCCAGCTGGTGTGGAAACCGCGCTTGCCCATCGGCGCGTGTTCGGCGACGTAGGTTGCCGCGCCGCCATACTCGCCGCCCAGGGCCAGGCCCTGGAGCATGCGCAGCACCACCAGGATGATCGGCGCCGCGATGCCGATGCTGGCGTAGTTGGGCAGCAGGCCGACGCAGAACGTCGCCAGGCCCATCAGCACGATGGTCGCGAGGAAGGTGTACTTGCGCCCGATCATGTCCCCCAACCGGCCGAACACCAGCGCGCCGAACGGTCGCACGATGAAGCCGGCGGCGAACGCCATCAGGGCGAAGATGAACGCCGTGGTGTCGTTGACACCGGCGAAGAACTGCTTGCTGATGACCGCCGCGAGGGCGCCGTAGAGGAAAAAGTCATACCACTCGAAGACCGTCCCCAGGGACGAGGCGAAGATGACTTTCTGGGTGTCCCGGCTGGTGCCGGCGCTGAGCGTGGCTTCCAGGGGCTGAACATGTTCCGACATAGCGATATCCCTCACAGTGATTGTTTTTGTTGTTCCACTGTCGACGCCGGTGTGGGCGTTTGTTGCGTGTTGCATTCCTTGAATAGGTACGCGCCCCCCTGTGGGAGCGAGCTTGCTCGCGATAGCGGTCTGTCTGTCACTCCAGGGCTGAATGTGCCTCCGTCATCGCGAGCAAGCTCGCTCCCACAGGGGGGTAATGTTGTTTTTCAGATCGTGGCGGTTTCCTTTTGGATGGCGGCGCTCCGGGTCTGTGGCTCGCGCATCATCTGCGCTGCCTTTTCGGCAATCATCAGCGTCGGCGAGCAGGTGTTGCCCGAGGTGATGTTCGGCATGATCGAGGCGTCGGCGATGCGCAGGCCCTTGATGCCGTGCACGCGCAGTTGCGCATCCACCACGGCGTCGCGATCCTGGCCCATGCGGCAGGTACCGACCGGGTGGAAGATGGTCGTGCCGATGCGGCCTGCGGCCTGGTGCAGCTCTTCCTCGGTTTGCAGGCTCGCGCCCGGCAGGTACTCCACCGGTTTGAAACGGCTCAGTGCCGGGGACGCAACGATTCGGCGCGTCAGGCGGATCGCATCGGCGGCGACCCGCAGATCCTCGGGATGGCTCAGGTAATTGGGCTGGATCACTGGCGCTGTCTGCGGGTCGGCCGAGCCGATGTCCACCCGTCCACGGCTTTGCGGGCGTAAATCGCAGACCGACGCGGTGAACGCCGGGAAGCTGTGCAACGGCTCGCCGAAACGCTCCAGGGACAACGGTTGCACGTGGTATTCGAGGTTGGCCGAAGTCTGTTCCGGACCCGAGCGGGCAAACGCGCCCAGTTGGCTGGGGGCCATGGACAGTGGGCCGCTGCGGTCGTACAGGTAGCGCAAACCCATGCCCATCTTGCCCCACAGGGTGCCGGCGATCTGGTTCAGGGTGCGGGCATTTTCCAATTGATAGATCAGCCGCAGTTGCAGGTGATCCTGCAGGTTGCCGCCCACGCCCGGCAGTTCATGCGTCACGCCTATCCCCAAGCGTTGCAGCAGACCACGGGGGCCGATCCCCGAGCGCTGGAGGATGCCGGGCGAGCCAACGGCGCCAGCGCACAGGACGATTTCCTTGCGCGCCTTGAAGGTCATGCCTTTGCCTTGCCAGCGGGCGCTGACGGCGTGGGCCCGGTCGTCGCGCAACAACACCCGGTCGACCTCGACTTCGGTCAGCACCGTGAGGTTGGCACGCTGGCGAATCGGTTTGAGAAAGGCTTTGGCGGCATTCCAGCGCACGCCGGCCCTCTGGTTGACCTGGAAGTAGCCGCAGCCCTCATTGTCACCGCCGTTGAAATCGTCGACGTTGGGGATGCCGCTCTGCTCGGCAGCGTCGCGGAACGCATCGAGAATCGGCCAGGACAGGCGTTGGCGTTCGACCCGCCATTCGCCGGCGGCACCGTGGAGTTCCGACTCCCCGGCGAAATGGTTTTCGCTCTGGCGAAACAACGGCAACACGTCCTTCCAGCTCCAGCCTGGATTGCCCTGCGCGGCCCAGCCGTCGTAATCGGCCGCCTGGCCGCGCATGTAGATCATGCCGTTGATAGAGGAGCAGCCGCCCAGCACCTTGCCGCGCGGGTAACTCAGAGCGCGCCCTTGCAGGCCGGGTTGCGCCTGGGTCTTGAAGCACCAGTCGGTGCGTGGGTTGCCGATGCAGAACAGGTAGCCGACCGGGATGTGAATCCACGGATAGTTATCGCGCCCACCGGCTTCGAGCAGCAACACCCGCTGTTGCGGGTCGGCCGAAAGCCGGTTCGCCAGCAGGCACCCGGCAGGGCCGGCGCCCACGATCACGTAATCGTATTCATCGACGACAGGTTGCATTCGCGACCTCATTTTTGTTCTTGTCGGAACATCCTAGTTGTTAGTTTTCGTTAAAAGAATGTTAGTTTTTGCGCAACGGCTGTGTGTTTATAAACAGCGCTGCTCAAGGAACGCCCGATGTTCGACTGGAATGACCTGCGTTATTTTCTCGAACTGCAACGCAGCGGCCGCCTGCTGACTGCTGCCCGGCGCTTGAACACGACACATGCCACAGTGGCCCGGCACATCGAGGCCATTGAAACGAGCCTGGGTACCGCATTGTTTGTCCAGCATGCCCAGGGCTATGAACTGACCCCAGCCGGTGAGAGGCTGCTCAAGCACGCCGAGGCCATGGAGAACGTGGCGCTGCTGGCCCAGGAAGACATCACGCAGTCCAGCGCGCCCCTGGGCAAGATCCGCCTGGGCGTCACCGAGGGGTTGGGCATCATGTTCCTCGCCAGCCGCATGGACGGGTTGTTCCAGCGTTATCCGGGACTGGAAGTGGAGTTGGTGGCAGTGCCGCGCTTTGTCAGCATCCTCAACCGCGAAGCGGAAATAAGCATCCACCTCGAACGACCGGCGGCCGATCTGCTGGTGACCCGCAAGCTCACCGACTACAGCCTGGCGCTGTACGCCAGCCAGGCCTATCTGGACCGTTCACCACCGTTGCGCAGCCGCGAGGACCTGGCCCGCCATGCCTGGATCGGCTACGTCGATGACTTGCTGTTCAGTCAGGAGCTGATGTTCCTCAACAGCTTTTGCCGCAAGCCTCGGGTGGTGTTCCACAGCACCAGCGTGATCGCCCAGCAACAGGCCGCCCGCTCGGGCCTGGGCATTGCCGTGTTGCCTTGTTTCATGGCCGGCGGCGACCCGACGCTGGTGCCCTTGCTGCCGGACGAAACCATCCGCCGCAGCTACTGGATCAGCACCCGCCGCGAACTGCACAAGTCGGTGCGGTTGCGGGTGTTGTGGGATTACGTGGTGCAGTTGTGCGAGCGGGAGCAGGGGGTATTGTTGCCCTAGCCGCGCCACCTTTTGGACCAGAGCTGATCCCCTGTGGCGAGGGAGCTCGCTCCCGCTGGGCTGCGCAGCAGCTCCAATAACCATCATCCACAGGCCGGACGGCGTCGGCTTCGCAGCCGAGCGGGAGCAAGCTCCCTCGCCACAGGATATGCGGTGTGTAGGTCCTGGCCGCCCAAGCCCCCTTTTCTGGCCCCCAATGCCCTCAGCCGCCACGCCGGCGTGCCTTAACGTGGGAACTGTCCGACCCACAACAAGAAGGCCGCGCCTTGAGTGCCGCCAAGAGGGACCCATGCCGGTATTCACCCATCCAACCTGGTTTCGCACGGTCTCCATCGTGCTGCTCGGCGTCTTGCTCAGCGGCTGTGGTGAAGAGGCCAAGCCCCCCGCGCCGACGGTGTTCACGGCCATGCCCGCCGACGCCGCGCTGGCCCAGGTCTACGACAGCAGTTGCAAGCTCTGCCATGCCAACCCGGCCGCCGGTGCGCCGCTGACCGGCGACACCAACGCCTGGGCGCCGCGGGTGGCCCAGGGCGCCGAGACCCTGCTGGACCACGCGATCAACGGCTACAACGGCATGCCGCCGATGGGCCTGTGCATGCATTGTTCCGAAGAGCAGTTCCTGGCGCTGATCGCGTTCATGTCCGGCGAGCATTTCCAATGACCATCCGGGGGACTATGGCATGACGATGGATTACTCACGCCGCCGCTTGCTCCAGCAGGCTGGCGTTGTCGCGGCCTTCGCGGCCCTGGATAGCCACAGCGCGCTGGCCGACCTCATGCGCGCGCCGCGCCTGATCCCCTGGCGCAACTGGTCCGGCGGGCAAAGCTGCCTGCCGGCGGCACGCCTGGCGCCGAAGGATCTGGATGAACTGGTGCAGGTGGTGCGCCGCGCCGAGGGGCGGATTCGGCCAGTGGGCTCCGGGCATTCCTTCAGCGCGTTGGTGCCCACTGACGGAACCCTGCTGTCGCTGAGTTTTTTCAGCGGTTTGCTGGATCACGACGTCGCCAGCCTGCAAGCCGAGTTCGGTGGCGGTACGCCAATGTCCCGCATGGGGCCGGCACTCAAGGCAATCGGCCAAGCGCTGCCGAACATGGCCGATGTCGATTACCAGACCCTGGCCGGCGCCATTGCCACGTCCACCCATGGCACCGGCAAGGCGTTCGGCTCCTACGCTTCCCAAGTGGTTGGCCTGCAGCTGGTGACGGCCAGTGGCGAGGTGCTCGATTGCGATGCCCAGCGTCATCCCGAAGTCTTAAAGGCCGCCCGGGTGTCCCTGGGTGCCCTGGGCTTGGTGACCCGGGTGCGCCTGCAGAATCGCCCGGCCTACCGCTTGCGTGAGCGGCAATGGGTGGCGAAGACCGAAGAGTTGCTGGAGGAGGTGCAAACCAACACCCGCGATAACCAACACTGGGAAATGCAGGTGGTGACCCACTCCGACTATGCGTTGTCGATTGCCCTGAACGAAACCACCGACCCGGCCACGCCCCCCATCAGCCCCGAGGAGGAGGGCGGCAACGAGTTCGTCACCCTGATCGAGAAGCTCGATAAGTACGGCAGCGACTTTCCGGCCACCCGGCGGATGTTGCTCAACAGCATGCGCCTGGTGGCTGATTTCGATGACCGGGTCGGTGACTCCTTCGACATCTATGCCAACGCCCGCACTGTGCGCTTCAACGAGATGGAGTATTCGGTGCCGGCCGAACAGGGCCCGGCGTGCCTGCGCGAAATGCTCGCGCTGATCCGCGACAAGGACCTGCGCACCTGGTTTCCCATCGAATACCGCTATGTGAAGGCCGACGACATTGCCCTGAGCATGTTCGAAGGGCGGGACAGTTGCTCGATCTCGGTGCACCAGCATTACCAGATGGATCATCACAACTTTTTTGCCGCCGTCGAGCCGATCTTCTGGAAATACCAGGGCCGTCCCCATTGGGGCAAATTGCATAGCCTCAACGCCAAGGCGCTCCAGGCCTTGTACCCGCGCTGGAACGAGTTCGCCCAGGTGCGCCAGGCGCTGGACCCCTCCGGCAAGTTCCTCAACGGGCATCTTTCATCGATTCTGGGGGTGAGCTAATGAGCTTCAATCGCCGCGGTTTTCTCAAGGGCGCGCTGGGCACCGGGGTGGTGCTGGCCGGCGTCGGTGCCTGGCTGCGACCGCAGGATCGGGGCGGGTCGTACACTGAATACTTCAGCCAGCTGAACCGCGAACTCAAGGCCAACGGGCCGATGCGTCCGGTGATGCTGGTGGACCTGGATCGCCTCGATCACAACATCGATGTGGTCAAGGCGTCGGTCCGGCGCGGCGGCAAGCAACTGCGACTGGTGGAAAAATCACTGCCGTCGCCCAGGTTGCTCGACTACATCGGCCAGCGGGCGGAGACGGGGCGACTGATGTCATTCCATCAGCCATTTCTCAGCCACGACGCGGTGCAGTTCCCCAAGGCCGATATTCTGCTCGGCAAACCGCTGCCGGTGCGTTCCGCCGAGCTGTTTTATCAGCAGCACAAGGGGCCGTTCGATCCGTCACGGCAATTGCAATGGTTGTTGGATACGCCCGAACGGCTGGAGCAATACCGCGCCCTGGCCCAGGGGCTAGGCACGCGTCTGCGAGTCAATATCGAACTGGACGTGGGCCTGCACCGCGGCGGGGTGGCCGATGAGGCGGCCCTGGACGCAATGCTCAAATTGATCCGTGCTCATCCGGCCCAGTTGGAGTTTGCCGGGTTCATGGGCTACGACCCGTTCGTGGGCATGGGCGTGCCCGAGTTGTTGGCGACACCGCAAACCTTGTTGGCGCGAGTCATGGCGATCTATAACGCCCGGGTCGACTTCCTGCGCGTGCGCTATCCCGACCTGTGGCATCCGAGCCTGACGCTCAACACCGCCGGTAGCCCCAGTTATCGCCTGCATGAACAGGAAAACCTCAGCACCGAAGTCTCGGTGGGCACGGCCATGCTCAAGCCCAGCCACTACGACCTACCGTCGCTGAGCGAACACGTGCCGGCAGCCTACATCGCCACGCCGGTGCTCAAGCGCACCGGCGCGGTGAATATCCCGGCGTTGGACGAAAAGTCACGGATCCTGTCCTGGTGGGACGTGAACCAGCGCGCCACGTTTTTCATCTATGGCGGAAACTGGATGGCCGACTTCGAATCCCCACCCGGCTTGAAGAGCAACAACCTTTATGGCCGCAGTTCCAACCAGGAAATGGTCAACGGCTCCGAAGCGGTGGGGCTGGGGCTGGAGGACCAGGTGTTCCTGCGGCCGACCCAGAGCGAGTCGGTGTTGCTGCAATTTGGTGATCTGCTGGCGGTGCGTGGGGGCAGGATCGTCGAGCGCTGGCCGGTTTATAGCTGATTCAGCCGCGCCGTACGCAAAACCCGTGGCGAGGGAGCTTGCTCCCGCTGGGCTGCGCAGCAGCCCCAAAACCACACGACACCGTGTATCTGGAATAAACGGTTGGCAGATTTCACGACGGCTGCGCCCGAGGCGTCGGACCGGCCGAGCGGGAGCAAGCTCCCTCGCCACGGGTGTTTGGTCGGGCTTTAGAACGCAAACGGAATACTGATCTTGGCCCAGAGCATCTCGCCTTCCGGGCGGTTTTCCACGTCGAACTCCTTGGCCCAGCGGATCTCGGCGCTGGCGTATTTGAGAAAGGTCAGGTGCAGTGCCGGGCCGATGGCGAAGACCTGGCCGCGTACGCCGTCGTCCACATCCTGCCCGGCGAACTGCACGGTGCGGCCGTGCTGTTTGTCGTCGGTGGTCTGCTTGAGGTAGTACCCGTTGAGCCCCAGGCGCAGGTTGTCGGTCAGTCGGTAACTGGCCGAATAATCAAAGTGGAAAATCTGCCCCGAGCGGTAATCGGTGTCCTTGTTCTCGTGGTTGAAACTGTAGGTGCTTTTCATCGACACCTCGGTCCTCTCCGAGGGCAGCCAGGTGAAGGAGAACAGCGGCTTGTAGGTGTAGAAATTGTTGCTGGTGTTGGCCAGGCGATCCGCGTCGTATTCGCCAGTCGGTACGGTGATTTCCACGGCGGCGGCCAGGGTCAGGTTCTTGCCCATGTCCCAGAGCACGATCGGCGAGATCGTGGTGTCGCCCATGCCCTCGCGGGTGTCATGCAGGCCGAACACCGAGACTTCCTGCTTGATCCAGGGCTGGGCGATGTAAATCCCTACTCGGCCACCGGCCACCCGCAACGGGCTCAGGTAGTCGATGCGCGGCACCACTGCCGTGGATTCGATTTCTACATTCGGCAGTTCCCCGCCCAGCGAGCTAATGTTGAATTTGCGCGCCTTGTAATGGTTGTAGTAGAGGTTGAAGGCGACCATGTTGTCCGGAAGGCTGTCGACCTCCAACGGCAACACGAAGAAACCGTCCGTGCCGGGGCCGATGTTGTCCACGCCGGATTCAGTGGCGAGAGCCGGTAGCGCATGGCTTAAAGCCAGGCCCAGGGTCAGTTGCAAGGCGAGTGTCGTGCGGATCGGGTTCATGTGGGGGCTCATTATTATTGTTGGCGATACACCGAAAGTCCGAGCCATAGAAATAAGCCGTTCGCCGCCACCAGGGCAGGGTATTGGCGGCCACGCAGGGGACTTGGGCGGCCAGATTTTGTGTCCCCCATTGCATTGGCGCATGCTAACGTTCATGAAACAACCGGTTACAAAAACGCCACCTAACGTGCTCCGGGACCCGCCATGCAAATGAAAGTCATCGACCCCACCTATGAACTGGCGCTGGTATCGCCATTCTTGTTGCAGACATTGGCCGAGGTGGTGAAGGACAAAGGCTTCGATGCCGCCAGCTTGTGTCGTGGCCTGGGATTCGGCCTTGAGGACCTGCAGGATCCTGCCCAGCGGATTTCCTACCGCCAGGCGGTGATCATGATTCAGCGGGCGCTCAAGCTGTTGCCCGATCGCGGGCTGGGGTTATGGGTCGGCGATCGCAACGTCCTTGGCACCCTGGGCCTGCTGGGGCATGTCTTGTCGCTCTGCGAAACCCTGCGCGATGCCTTCGCCCTCGGGGTTCGCTATCAGCACACCACCGGTGGCATCGCCGTGACCAGTGTCGAGCAAGCCACTGACCGGATCATGGTCGAGGCTACCTGCCGCCTGCCTTTTGCCGAGGTTCAGGTGTTTGCCGTGGAAGAGTTCTTCGCCAGCCTGATGGTCTATGGCCGGGCTCTGGCGGGCCCCGACTTCAAACCTCAGGCGGTGGAGTTCATGCATGCCGCGCCGTCCTATGCCCAGGAGTACCAGCGGATACTCGGGCCGGACGTGCGCTTTGGCTGCCGGCACAACCGCATGCTGATCGATGTCCGCTGGCTGGACGTGCGCCTGCCCAATCACCACCCCCTGGCCCTGCGCCAGGCCTTGGCCCTGCTGGAGCAGGAGGCGGTCGAGGTTCACCAGAAGATCGACCTGATTCAGGCTGTGGAACGGGCGATCGCCCGGGACCTGACCCGTGGCAGCCACATCGAGAAAATCGCCGCCGACCTCAACATGAGCAGTCGCACCCTGCGCCGGCGCCTGACCGAACACAACCTGACCTTCGAGGCCTTGCTGGAACAGGTGCGCCGTGGCCGGACCCTCAATCTGCTGGCCAACCCCGAGCTGTCCATCGAACGCATTACCGAAGAAGTCGGCTACAGCGATGTGCGCAGCTTTCGCCGGGCGTTCCGGCGCTGGACCGGCATGAGCCCCAGTGCGTTTCGTAATGAGGGCGTCGAGGCGCGGCTCTAAGGATATGTCCAAACGGTATTTCTCAGGCCTGGGGCGGGTTTCCTAAGATCACGTCATAACTCGTTATGACAAGTGATAAGGCGTCATGTCTGACAACATTCTTTCCCTCAGCAGCGTGCCGCTGCACACCCAACTGCGAGACGTGCTGCGGGCTCGCATTCTCGATGGCGAATACCCCCAGGGCAGCCAGATGCCTTCGGAAAGCGAGTTGGGCGCGCTGTTTCGCGTCAGCCGTATCACCGTGCGCCAGGCCCTGGGCGATCTGCAAAAGGAAGGGCTGATATTCAAGATCCACGGCAAGGGCACGTTCGTCGCCAAGCCCAAGACGTTCCAGAACGTCAGCACGCTTCAGGGCTTGGCCGAATCCATGACCGGACGTGGCTTCGAGGTGATCAACCGCCTGCACAGTTTCAAATTCATCGCCGCTGACAAGCGGGTGGCCGAACGCCTGAACGTCGCCGAAGGGGAAACCGTGGCGCAGATCAAGCGGGTGCGGCTGATCAATCGCGAGCCGATTTCCCTGGAAATCACCTACCTGCCCAAGGCCCTCGGCGAGCGACTGGAAAAAGCCGACCTGGTGACCCGGGACATTTTCCTGATCCTGGAAAACGACTGTGACTTGACCCTGGGCCACGCCGACCTGGCAATCGATGCGGTGCTGGCCGACAGCGACCTGGTCCAGGCGCTGGAGGTCGAGGCGGGCTCGCCGATCATGCGCATCGAACGCCTGACCCATGACGCCAGCGGCCAGCCGCTGGACTTCGAACACCTTTACTACCGCGGCGATGCCTTCCAGTACCGCTTGCGAATCGACCGACAGAAAGGGACGCACGCATGACCCGAACGACGCTGGAGCAGGAGTACGACATTGTGGTCATTGGCGGCGGCACCGCCGGGCCCATGGCGGCGATCAAGGCCAAGGAGCGCAACCGTGATTTGCGCGTGCTGCTGGTGGACAAGGCCAACGTCAAGCGCAGCGGCGCCATCAGCATGGGCATGGACGGCTTGAACAACGCCATCATCCCCGGCCACTCGACCGCCGAGCAGTACACCAAGGAAATCACCATCGCCAACGACGGCATCGTCAATCAGGCGGCGGTGTACGCCTACGCCACCCACAGTTTCGAAACCATTGAGCAATTGGACCGCTGGGGTGTGAAGTTCGAGAAGGACGAGACCGGCGACTACGCAGTGAAAAAAGTCCATCACATGGGCGCCTACGTGCTGCCGATGCCGGAAGGGCACGACATCAAGAAGGTCTTGTATCGCCAGTTGAAGCGAGCGCGGGTGAGCATCACCAACCGGCTGGTCTGCACCCGATTGCTGACCGACGAAGGGGGCGCGGTGAACGGGGTGATGGGCTTCGACTGCCGCACCGCCGATTTCCAGGTGATCAAGGCCAAGGCCGTGATCCTCTGCTGCGGCGCCGCGGGGCGCTTGGGTTTGCCGGCCTCCGGCTACCTGATGGGCACTTACGAGAACCCCACCAATGCCGGCGATGGCTATGCCATGGCTTACCACGCCGGCGCCGAGCTGGCGAACCTGGAGTGCTTCCAGATCAACCCGTTGATCAAGGATTACAACGGCCCGGCCTGCGCCTATGTCACCGGCCCGTTGGGCGGCTACACCGCCAACAACAAGGGCGAGCGCTTCATCGAATGCGACTACTGGAGCGGGCAGATGATGTGGGAGTTCCACCAGGAGCTCGAAGGCGGCAACGGCCCGGTGTTCCTCAAACTCGATCACCTGGCCGAGGAAACCATCCAGAACATCGAGCAAATCCTGCACAGCAACGAGCGCCCCAGTCGCGGCCAATTCCACGCCAATCGCGGTACCGACTACCGCACGCAGATGGTGGAAATGCACATCTCCGAGATCGGCTTCTGCAGCGGCCATTCGGCGTCGGGGGTGTGGGTCAACGAGCGGGCGGAAACCTCGGTCAAGGGCTTGTACTCGGCCGGCGACATGGCGGCGGTGCCGCACAACTACATGCTCGGGGCGTTCACCTATGGCTGGTTCGCTGGCAACAACGCGGCGGACTTTGTCGCCGGGAAGGATTTTTCGACGCTGGATCCCGGGCAGATCGAACGGGAACGGAACCGAGTCTTTGCGCCGCTGGAGCGTGAGCACGGCCTGCCGCCGGCCCAGGTGGAATACAAGCTGCGCCGTTTCGTCAACGATTACCTGCAGCCACCGAAGGTCACCAGGAAGATGCAGATCGGCCTGCAGCGCTTCGACGATATCCAGCGCGACCTGGATCAGATCAAGGCTCACAACGCCCATGAGTTGATGCGCGCCATGGAAGTCAGCGTGATCCGCGACTGCGCCGAAATGGCCGCCCGTGCCTCGCTGTTCCGCGCCGAAAGCCGTTGGGGGCTGTACCACTATCGGGTCGACCATCCGCAACGCAACGACAGCGAGTGGTTCTGCCATTGCCACCTGAAGAAGGGCGATGATGGCGCGATGACCTCATTCAAAAAAGCCGTCGAGCCCTACATCATCGCCCTCGATGCCGACGAACTGCAGGCCTACGACCGGCTGCGGGTCGGTGCCGACGCGGCGTGAACCGTCCATCCAGAGAGAACGCCCATGGCCTATCAACCCCAGGAAATATTCTTTCGCTCCAACGCCCCGGTCACGGTGGACGAGGACAAATGCATCGCCGACAAAGGCTGCACCGTCTGCGTCGACGTCTGCCCCATGGACCTGCTGGCAATCAACCCGGCGACCCAGAAAGCCTACATGGCGTTCGATGAATGCTGGTACTGCATGCCCTGTGAAAAGGACTGCCCGACGGGGGCGGTGAAGGTGGAGATTCCTTACTTGCTGCGTTGACCGGCGCACCGCCATCGCGAGCAAGCTCGCTCCCACAGTGGATCGAGTCGAGTCGCGGTTGTCGTTACACCCATAAACCTGTGGGAGCGAGCTTGCTCGCGATAGCGTCAGACCTGACACCCAAAAGCCATCCGGCCACCCCCGGACGCCCGATCCAGAAGACACCCCTCGTTTCCCACCACGCCCTGATCGTGGCGGAGACGAACCTCCCAATAATGATTCGAGGGGACACACCCATGTTGTTGCGTGCAGCATTCGCCGGTCTGGTACTGGCTTCATTGATCTTGTCTGCCCAGGCAGAAACCATCCGCATCGCCATCGGCACCCAGGACACCACCATCAACTGCGCCGCCGGCGGGTTGTTGATTCGTGAGTTGGGCCTGCTGGACAAATACCTGCCCCATGACGGCGCCTACAAGAACGCCCAATATGATGTGCAGTGGAAGAACTTCACCAGCGGCGCACCGCTGACCAACGAGATGGTCGCCGGCAAACTCGACTTCGGCGCCATGGCCGATTTCCCCGGCTCGTTCAACGGCGTGGCGTTTGAAGCCGCCGGCAAGCACAGCCTGTTCATCAGTGTGCTGTCGGGCAGCACCCAGGGCAGCGGCAACGGCATCGTGGTGCCCAGCGCCTCGGGTGTGCAGTCCCTGGCCGAGCTCAAGGGCAAGACCATTTCCGTGCCGTTCGCTTCCACCGCTCACGGTATGTTGCTGCGCGCCGTCGCGGCCCAGGGCTGGGACCCGCTCAAGGACGTGAACATCATCGCCCAACCGCCGGAGGTGGCCGGCTCGGCGCTGCAAGCGGGCAAGATCGACGCCCATGCCGACTTCGTGCCGTTCGCCGAGTTGTTCCCCAGCCGTGGGTTTGCCCGCAAGATCTACGACGGCGCCCAGGCCGGCGCGCCGACGTTCCATGGCGCGCTGGTGGATCAGGCCTATGCCCGCAGGTACCCGGAAATCGTCGTCGCCTACCTGCGAGCGAGCATCGAGGCCAACCAGTTGCTGGCCGCTGAGCCTGAGAAATACAGCGAGCTGATCGCCCAGGTCACCGGGGTGGATGCCGAGGTCAATTACCTGTTCCACGGCCCGTTGGGCGTGCAGACCCGCGACCTGACCTGGAAGCCGGAATACCGGCAAGCCGTCGGCACTGCCATCGACACCCTCAAGCTGCTGAAAAAAGCTGATCGCGGCCTGGATCTCAACACTTTCATTGATGACCAGTACATCCGTGCCGCGTTCAAGGCCTCGCACCTGGATTACAACGCGCAACTGGCGGATTACGCCCAGACACCGCTGAGAACTACTGATGCCGCGACGGGCCAGGCGATCACCGATTTGCGGCGCGTGGCCGAGATCTGGGTGCGAGGCGAGCCGAAAGTCCGCCATTACGCCTCGGCGCAATCGGCCTTTGCCGCGTTGGCGAGCCTCAAGCAGGAAGGCAAGGGTATCCGCGCCGTCTATGCCCAGGCCAGTGACAGCGGGATCAAGCTGCTGGCCGAGCAGGCCTGGTTTGCCAGCGATGCCAAGGGCCAGCTCAGCGCCTTTCTGTTGAAGGGCCAGGCCCAGCAATTTGCCATGGCCCAGGGCGGCAAGGTTTTGGACTTTACCGAAGCTACGGCTCAGGCGGTTGCTGCGCGCTGATCATCAGAATACTCAGTGAACTGTGGGAGCGGGCTTGCTCGCGAAAGCGGATTGACATTCAACATCAATGTCGACTGAACCACCGCATTCGCGAGCAAGCCCGCTCCCACAGGGGTCTCGGTTGAGAGGAAAAAGTTGTGTCCCGATCTTATTTTCGCTGGCTCCTGCGAGCCGCTTCCCTGGTGCTCTGCCTGCTGTTCTGGCAGCTCGCCGCCACTCATCACTGGGACCTGGGCCTGGTGACCTTTGCCAACGTCCCGACGCCTCTGGCGGTAATCCAGGCTGCGTTCGGCCTGGGGGAGTCGGGTAGCCTTGGCCGGCACCTGGGCAGCAGCCTGGGCCGGGTCTTCGCCGGTTATGGCGCGGCGTTGTTAATTGGCGTGGCGCTGGGGCTGGCCATCGGCCGCTCGAAATGGGCCGAAGACCTGCTGTTGCCGCCGCTGGAAGTGCTGCGGCCGATCCCGGCGGTGGCCTGGATTCCTTTGGCGATCCTGATGTTTCCATCGTCGGAACTGTCGATGGTGTTCATCACTTTTACCGGTGCGCTGTTTCCGATCCTGCTCAACACCGTGCACGGCGTCGAAGGGGTGGACCGGCGCTTGATCGCTTCGGCGAAAAGCCTGGGGGCCGGACGCCGGGCAATCCTGCAGGAAGTGATTTTGCCGGGCGCCGCGCCGAGCATCATCACCGGCCTGGCGATTGGCATGGGCACCTCTTGGTTCTGCCTGGTGACGGCGGAAATGATCGCCGGCCAGTACGGCATCGGCTACTACACCTGGGCGTCCTACACCGTGCAGAACTACCCCGACATCGTGGTCGGCATGTTGCTGATCGGCGTATTGGGCATGGGCAGCAGCCTGTTGATCAAACGCCTCGGCGGGCTGTTCACGCCCTGGCATCGACCACGAGGAAAAGCCTGATGAGCGTGATGCAAGCGCCAGAAGGACGGATCGATATCCGTCAGTTGTCCATTGTCCTGGGCCAGGGCGCCCAGGCGTTCGAAGCCGTGCAGGGCCTGGATTGCCAGATCGAGGCCGGTCAATTCGTCTGCGTCCTGGGGCCGTCCGGTTGCGGGAAATCCACATTGCTGGGCGCGTTGGCGGGGCATCTGCAACCGCGCACCGGCACGTTGAATGTCGACGGGACGGCGGTGTCCGGTCCGTCGCCCCAGCGCGGCATGGTGTTCCAGCAGCACACGCTTTTCCCGTGGCGCACCGTGCGCGACAACGTCGCCTTCGGCTTGAAAATGCGCGGCCTGGGCAAGGCCGAGCGGCATCGGGCCGCCGATGAAATCCTTGCCCTGGTGGGCCTGAAAGATTTTGCCGGACACTGGCCGGACCAGCTCTCAGGGGGCATGCAGCAACGGGTCGAGATCGCCCGGGTACTGGTCAACCGCCCACGGCTATTACTGATGGACGAACCGTTTGGCGCATTGGATGCCTTGACCCGCTTGCACATGCAGGAACTGTTGCTGGACGTCTGGACGCGCATTCGCACCACCGTGGTGTTCGTCACCCATGACATCGACGAAGCACTTTTCCTGGCCGATCGACTGTTGGTGATGAGCCCGCGACCCGGCCGGATCATCGAGGACCTGCGCCTGGATTTTGCTCGTCCACGGACCACCGAACTGGTGACCAGTCCCGAGTTTTCTCGCTTGAAACGTCACTGCCTCGAGTTGCTGCGCCATGAAGAAGGCCGGCAGTTGCCGCGCCTCAATCCCCTCGGGCTCCCTGAAACCTCCTTGCCGCGATTCGCCCTATGACCTCTCTATTCGAAGACACCGACAACGATGACATCCTCGCCCTGCAACCGCGCCTGACGGACGAGGACCCGGGCGTGCGCCGCATCGCCCTGATCGAACTGGCCGACCTGGAAGAGCCCGAAGGCCTGCTGTGGCTGGTGGATCGCCTGGCCCAAGATCCTGGCGCCGAGGTGCGAGCCGAAGCCGCGCGCTTGCTCGAAGCCTGGGAAGAT
This sequence comes from Pseudomonas sp. SMV71, assembly GCF_052042015.1. Classification (NCBI taxonomy): domain Bacteria; kingdom Pseudomonadati; phylum Pseudomonadota; class Gammaproteobacteria; order Pseudomonadales; family Pseudomonadaceae; genus Pseudomonas; species Pseudomonas sp. SMV71. The sequence goes on from NZ_JBKGGU010000024.1 coordinate 55,887, forward strand.
GCACCAGTAGTCGAGGCCTTGTGTCAGGCATTGACCGATCCGTCGGCGACGGTTCAGGCCGCTGCGGCGCAGAGCCTGAGCCTGCTCAAGAGCGAAGCGGCGGGGAGGGTGATCCTGCCGTGGGCTGCCCATCAGGACGTGAACGTGCGGGTTGCAGCTTTCCGGGCCTTGCGTGAGTTGCGCCTGGCCGATGCAGCGCCGGCCGCACTCGCTGCCCTGGCTGACAGCGATGCTGGTGTACGCCGTGAAGCCGTGGGCGTGCTGGGCTGGCTCAAGCACCTCGATGCGCTGCCGGCGCTGGCGCGGCTCGCCAGCGATGATCCGGACATCGAGGTCCGGCGAGCGGCTACCGGCGCCCTTGGCCTGGCATCGGATGCGCAGGTCCTGCCGGCGCTGCGCCAGGCCCTGCGCGATCCGGCCTGGGCGGTGCGCGAAGAGGCCGCCACCACGCTGGGCAAGGTCGGTCACGCCGAGGCCGGCCCGGCCCTGATCGAAGCGTTGGCCGATGATTACTGGCAGGTGCGCCTGCGGGCCACCCGCAGTCTCGGTCGCTTGCGCTATGCCCCGGCACTGGCGGCATTGATCGAAACTCTGGGGCACCGCATCAGCAACTTGCGCAAGGAAGCGGCGCTGGCGTTAGGTGAGCTGAATGATCGAAATGCTGTGGTGGCCTTGCAGGCTGCCCGGGACGATGGCGACCCTGAAGTGCGCAAGGCTGTGCGCATTGCTTTGGGGCAGTTGCAATGAGTCCGTTGGCGCTGGGTAATTCCCAGGATAAAGGGCAACTGCGCCTGGCCTGGCCCGATGGCCGCGAACAGCGGCTGGGGCACGCTGAACTGCGCCGTCAGTGCCCTTGCTCGCAATGCCGGGCGTTTCGCCTGCGGGGGATGACGGTGCAGGTTGATCCGCGGATCCGGGTGGTTGCGGTCAATGGCCAGGGGTATGGGGTTCAGTTGGTGTTCAGTGATGGGCATGAGCGGGGGGTTTATCCGTGGGGGTATCTGGCGGGGCTTGAATGCTGACACACCGCTCTTTTTGGTGCTGTTGACGGAGTACATATCCATTGCTGCGGTAACGGCTGCTTATGGTTCCGCCCTGACGGCGGCTCACTTTTGATAGAGCGCAAAAGTAAGCAAAACGCTCTTGCCCCACCACTGGGCACCTCGCCAAGGCTCGGTGTTCCCTCACTCCGGCATTGCTCCGTGGGCCCGCCGCGATGGGCCATCCATGGCCCTGCGCGGCTATCCCGGCATCCATGCCGGGATGCCCACTACGCAATGCCTGCGTTCGGCCCTTGTGGTTAACGGGGCGCTCAAGATCAAAAGCGAAAGCAAAGCAAAGCAAAGCAAAGCAAAGCAAAGCAAAGCAAAGCAAAGCAAAGCAAAGCGAGGCGGCCTAACGGCCGACCTGACTTTTCCGGCTGTACCTGAATCCTGTGGGAGCGGGCTTGCTCGCGAAGACGGCCTAACAGCCGACCAATCCTTTGCGGTTGTAACCCGATCCATTGTGGGAGCGAGCCTGCTCGCGATGGCGGCCTGACAGCCGACCAATCCTTTGCGGTTGTAACCCGATCCATTGTGGGAGCGAGCCTGCTCGCGATGGCGGCCTGGCAGCCGACGCCTCTCTCAGGGCTGTCCCCAGTGAAGCGAATGCGTGGTCGAGCAAAGCCATGGATTGCGACACTCAACCCCGTGGCGAGGGAGCTTGCTCCCGCTCGGCTGCGCAGCAGTCGTAGAACCGGCCATGCGGTTTGCCTGGAGAAATGCAGGGACCTGCTGCGCAGGCCAGCGGGAGCAAGCTCCCTCGCCACATTGGTTTGTTTGGAGTCGAAATGAGAGACCGATCACAGGCTTCTGTGAACTGACTGGCGGTGCTTGTCAGAAAAAACCGACAGGAGTACAAATGTACTCCATGAAAACCCTGACCCCCCGCCGTACCGCCATCCTGTCTTTCATCCGCGAACGCATCGCCGATCAGGGCCAGTCTCCCAGTCTCGCTGAAATCAGCGAGGCATTCGGTTTTGCCTCTCGCAGTGTGGCGCGCAAGCATGTGCTGGCGTTGACCGAAGCCGGGTTCATTGAAGTCAATCCGCACCAGGCGCGGGGCATACGGTTGCTGAACCAGCCACCGCGTCCGGAGTTGCTGGACGTTCCGGTGTTGGGGCGGGTGGCCGCCGGGGCGCCGATCGGTGCCGACGCCGAGGTCCACAATCGGTTGATGCTGGACCCGGCGATCTTTACCAAGGCGCCGGATTATCTGCTGCGAGTCCAGGGCGATTCGATGATTGAAGACGGCATTCTCGACGGAGACCTGGTGGGCGTACAACGCACGCCCCAGGCTTCCAATGGACAGATCGTCGTGGCGCGCCTGGACGGTGAAGTCACCATCAAGCGCTTCGAACGCGTGGGCGAGCGGGTGCGTTTGTTGCCACGCAACCCGGCCTATCAGCCGATCGTCGTCGAAGCCGACCAGGACCTGGCGATTGAAGGGGTGTTCTGCGGCCTGGTGAGGCCAGGCTGATGGGCGCTGTCGTTGCGCTGGATACGCTGTTCAATGGCGGCCAGGTCTGGAAGGGCCGGCCTGCGCCTCCGGCCGCCAGTCCACAACCCACCGGCCATGCCGGGTTGGACGCGGCGTTGCCCAGCGGCGGGTGGCCGGAGGCGGCGTTGACGGAAATCCTCATCGCCACACCGGGTGTGGGCGAGTTGCAACTGGTATGGCCGACCCTGGCGCGGCTGTCGGCGGCGGGGGAGCGGATCGTGCTGGTGGCGCCACCGTTCGTGCCTTATCCCCAGGCCTGGCAGAACGCCGGGGTCGATCTGCGCCAGTTGTCGGTGATCCAGGCCGATGAGCGCGATGCCCTGTGGGCCGCCGAACAATGCCTGCGTTCAGGCAGTTGCGGCGCGGTCTTGTGCTGGCCGCGCCAGGCCGACGACCGGGCCCTGCGGCGCCTGCAAGTGGCGGCGGAAACCGGCCAGACCCTGGCGTTTGCCTGGCGTTCGATCCAGGAGGCCATCAACCCGTCGCCAGCGGCGCTGCGTATTGCCATCGATGCCCGGCCCGCGCAATTGCGCGTGCTCAAGTCGCGGGGCGGGCTGGCCCGTTCGGCGCCGATTGCCTTTGCCACACCTGCCTTACGAACCGAGCATTGAGGTTGCGATGCGCTGGGTGTGTATTCTCTTCCCGCAATTGGCGCTGGATGCCGCGCTGCGTCAGCGTCCGGATCCCCATGAGCCTCTGGCCCTGTTGACCGGCCCGGCCCAGCGCCGGGTGCTGCAAGCGGTCAATGCGTCGGCCCGCGCCCTGGGCTTGCGGCCCGGCCAGAGCATGACCGCGGCCCAGGCTTTGAGCAAAAGCTTCGCCACCGCCGAATACGACGCCGCGCAGATCGAGCACTGGCAACAATTCCTGGCGGCTTGGGCCTACCGTTTCAGTTCCCAGGTCAGCGTGCATTATCCGCGCACGGTGCTGTTCGAGATCGAGTCGAGCCTGGGCCTGTTCGGACCCTGGCCGGTGTTCGAGGCACGGCTGCGGGCCGAGCTGACCGAGCTGGGTTTTCGTCATCGTATTGTCGCGGCCCCGAACCCAGTGGCGGCGCGGATGTTGGCCAATGCCTACGATGGCCTGGTGGTGCCCGATCCCGAGACCTTGCAGCAGTGCCTGGGCCAGATGCCGGTGGATCGCATCGGTCTGGAACCCGAGGTGGCCACGGCCTTGTCGCGCATGGGCCTGCGCCGCCTGAGCCAGGTCCAGGCATTGCCCCGCCACACCCTGGCGCGACGCTTCGAGGCCCAGGTGCTCAAGCACCTCGATGCGCTGACCGGCAGCCGCACCCTGGCGCTGTCGTTCTACCTGCCGCCGGACCGTTTCGACGTGCGCATCGAACTCAACTACGACGTCCAGTCCCACCAGGCGCTGCTGTTTCCGTTGCGCCGGCTGACCGGCGACCTGTCGACCTTCCTGTGCGGTCGCGACAGCGGTGTGCAGCGTTTTGACCTGCACCTGGAGCACGCCGGGTTGGCGGACACGGTGATCAAGGTCGGCCTGCTCAGCGCCGAACGCGAGCCTTCGATGCTCTTCGAACTGGCCCGTGGTCGGTTGGAGCAGGTGCAGGTCGAGGCGCCGGTGCGGGGCTTTCGCTTGTGCGCCGAAGACCTGCCGAGTTTCGTGCCCCAGCGCCTGGAACTGTTCGATGATCGACCCCAGCAGACCTTGCCCTGGGAACAGTTGCGCGAACGATTGCGGGCGCGGCTGGGGGATGACGCGGTGCAGGCCTTGGGCTTTCGCGACGACCATCGACCCGAGTGCGCCTGGCAGATGACCGCCCAGCCTCGGGCCCAGGCCTGTCCGGTGCGCGATGGGAAACAGCGTCCCGGTTGGCTGCTGATTGAACCCCAGGCGTTGCCTGAAGGCCAGGCACAGATCCTCATGGGCCCGGAGCGCATCGAGACTGGCTGGTGGGACGGCGCCGATGTGCGTCGCGATTACTACCTGATCCAAACCCGTGCCGGACAACGGGCCTGGGCCTATCGAGCGGTAGGCGAAGGCGGGCCGCTGTGGCTGCAAGGCTGGTTCGCATGAGCATCGAGTATGCCGAACTGCACTGCCTGTCCAATTTCAGTTTCCAGCGCGGCGCTTCCAGTGCGCTGGAGTTGTGCCGGCGTGCAAAACAAGAAAGTTATCGGGCCCTGGCGATCACCGATGAATGCACCCTGGCCGGGATCGTCCGGGCCTGGCAGGCGGCCAAGGAACTGGATCTGCACCTGATCGTCGGCAGCGAAATCCAGATCGAAAATGGCCCGAAACTGGTGCTGCTGGTGGAAAATCTCGAAGGCTATCAAGCCCTGTGCCGGCTGATTACCCGCGCCCGGCGTCGCAGCGAGAAGGGTCGCTATCGCATCGTGCGCGAAGATTTCGCCGAGCCCTTGCCGGGATTGCTGGTGCTGTGGATAGCCGATGGGCAGGACGTCGACGAACAGAGTCGCTGGCTGCAATCGATCTTTGCCGGGCGGCTGTGGCTCGCGGTCCAATTGCACTGTGGTCAGGATGACCGGCGGCGATTGGCGGATTTGCTGGCACTGGCAGCACGCCTGAATCTTCCGGCTGTCGCCAGTGGCGACGTGCACATGCATGTGCGTGGCCGGCGTGCCTTGCAGGACACCATGACTGCCATCCGGCATCACGTCACGGTGGCCGAGGCCGGTCAGCGCCTGCACCCCAATGGCGAACGGCACTTGCGCAGCCGCAAGGATCTGGCCGATCTCTATCCGCAATCATTGCTCGACGAAACCCTGGTCATCGCCCGGCGCTGCACCTTCGACCTCAGTCAGCTGCACTATGAATACCCCCGCGAACTGGTGCCTGAAGGGCATGACCCGGCGTCCTGGTTGCGCGAGTTGACCGAACGCGGCATACGCCAGCGTTGGAAGAAGGGTGTCGAAGACAAGATCCGCAAGCAGATCGAGCATGAGTTGGAGCTGATCGCCGAGCTCAACTACGACAGCTATTTCCTCACCGTGCAAGACATCGTCAGCTTCGCCCGCCAGCGCAATATTCTCTGCCAGGGCCGTGGTTCGGCGGCCAACTCGGCGGTGTGTTATGCATTGGGCATCACGGAAATCGACCCGAGTCGGACCAACCTGTTGTTCGAACGGTTCTTGTCCCGTGAACGTAACGAGCCGCCGGACATCGACGTGGATTTCGAACACGAGCGCCGGGAAGAAGTGCTGCAGTACGTCTTCCAGCGTTACGGACGTCATCGTGCGGCGTTGACGGCGGTGGTCAGCAGTTACCACGGTGCCGGGGCGGTGCGGGACGTGGCCAAGGCCCTGGGCCTGCCGCCCGATCAGGTCAACGCACTGGCCGACTGTTGCGGCCGCTGGAGCGATGAAGCGCCGCCGCTGGATCGCCTGCGTGAAGGCGGTTTCGATCCGGACAGCCCGGTGTTGCGCCGGGTCCTGAGCCTGACCCAACAACTGATCGGCTTCCCCCGGCACCTGTCCCAGCATCCCGGCGGCTTCGTGATTTCCCAGCAGCCGCTGGACACCCTGGTGCCGGTGGAAAACGCCGCCATGGCCGAACGCACCATCATCCAGTGGGACAAGGACGACCTGGACGCGGTCGGGCTGCTCAAGGTGGATATCCTGGCGTTGGGCATGCTCAGCGCGATCCGGCGGTGTTTCGATTTGATCGAGCGCTATCGGGGCGAGCGCTACACCTTGGCGGGTTTACCCCGTGATGATGCGGCCACTTACGAAATGATCAGCCGCGCCGACACCATCGGCGTGTTCCAGATCGAATCACGGGCGCAGATGGCGATGTTGCCCCGGCTCAAACCCAGAGAGTATTACGACCTGGTGATCGAGGTCGCCATCGTGCGGCCCGGTCCGATCCAGGGCGGGATGGTGCATCCGTACCTGAAGCGGCGAAATGGCGAGGAGGCCGTCGTCTATCCTTCGGCAAAACTTAAGGAGGTGCTTGAGCGTACCTTGGGTATCCCGTTATTCCAGGAGCAGGTCATGCAGATCGCCATTGTTGCTGCCGACTACACCCCTGGCGAAGCAGACCAGTTGCGTCGGTCTATGGCGGCTTGGAAACGCCATGGTGGGTTGGAGCCGCATCGCGAGCGCCTGGCCGAACGGATGGATAAAAACGGCTATGCCCCGGAATACGCCGCGCAACTTTTCGAGCAGATCAAGGGCTTCGGCAATTACGGTTTCCCCGAGTCCCACGCCGCCAGTTTCGCCCTGTTGACTTACGTCAGCAGCTGGCTCAAATGTCACGAACCGGCGGCGTTCGCCTGCGCCCTGATCAATAGCTGGCCGATGGGTTTCTACAGCCCGGACCAGATCCTCCAGGATGCCCGCCGGCATCGCTTGCAGATTCACCCGGTGGACGTGCGCGCCAGCGATTGGGATTGCAGCCTCGAACCCATGGAAGGCCGGCAGCCGGCGATTCGCATGGGGCTGCGTTTGATCAAGGGGTTTCGTGAAGAGGATGCCCGCCGCATCGAAGCAGCCCGTCGGCAGCGGGCTTTCAGTGATGTGGCCGATCTGGGCGAGCGCGCCCGGCTCGATGCAAGGGCCCAGGCACAATTGGCCGACGCCGGTGCGCTGCAAGGCCTGGCCGGTGATCGCCATCGTGCTCGCTGGGAAGTGGCCGGGGTACAGAAACAACTGGGTTTGTTCGCCGATTTACCTTGCCAGGAAGAACCACCGGTGGCCTTGCCCAAGCCCACGGTGGGGGAGAATCTGTTTGCCGATTACGCCACGCTCGGCACGACGTTGGGACCGCACCCGCTGGCGTTGCTGCGCCCCGAACTGCGCGCCCGGCGCTGCCGCAGTTCGCGGGAATTGCAGACGGTGGAGCACGGCCGCAACGTCAGCGTCGCCGGGCTGGTCACCGGCCGCCAACGTCCCGGCACGGCCAGCGGCGTGACTTTTGTCACCCTGGAGGATGAATTCGGCAACCTCAACGTGGTGGTCTGGCGCGATCTGGCCGAGCGTCAACGCAAAGTGCTGGTGGGTTCGCAATTGCTAAAGGTCGACGGGCGCTGGGAAAGCGTGGGCGAGGTGCGTCATCTGATCGCCGGGCGGTTGAGTGATCTGACTGAGTTGCTGGCGGGCATTGAGGTGCAGAGTCGCGATTTCCGCTAGTTCTGCCGCACCTGCTTTTGTGGCGAGGGAGCTTGCTCCCGCTGGGACGGTCCGAGGCCTCGGGCGAAGCAGACCTCAAGACCTTACGGTCGCTGCGCAACCGAGCGGGAGCAAGCTCCCTCGCCACAGAATCCTGCCCGGATCGATCAACATGAAACCAAACGCCAGCGTCGCGCTCGAAGCTCTGATCGCAAGTAACTTTTGCATGCCGATTCCCCGCAGGCATTTCGAGGCTCAGAGTCGACCTATGCAGTTTCTAACCCAGAATCACGGGTGCCCTGGATGGGGTGGTGAAATGGCCCGGCGTATCCGGGCGTACGACTGGAGCCTGACCGAGCTTGGTCCTATCGAACAGTGGTCCGCCAGCTTGCGCAGCGCTGTTCAGGTTTTGCTGGCGTCCCCCTTGCCGATGGTGATGCTGTGGGGTCGCCAGGGCTTCATGATCTACAACGATGCCTATGCCGAGTTCGCCGGTGGCCGCCATCCGTACCTGCTGGGCTGCGCGGTGGAGCTGGGCTGGCCGGAAGTGGCGGACTTCAACCGTCATGTGCTGGACGTCTGCCTGGCCGGCGATACCTTGTCCTACCGCAGCAAGGAACTGGTGCTGCTGCGCGACGGCAAGCCCGAAGACGTCTGGATGGATCTGTACTACAGCCCCGTGCCGGACGATGACCAGACACCGGCCGGCGTGTTGGCGATTGTCGTGGAGACCACCGAGCGCGTATTGAGCGAGCGGGCCCGGCAGGAGGCGGAGCGGCGTTACCGGGCCGTCAACGAGCGTATCCAATTGGCGCTCTCGGCCGGGCCATTGCTTGGCTCATTTGTCTGGGATATTCCCAATGACGCGTTGTCGGGCGATGAACGTTTCGCACGTACCTTCAATTATCCGGCGGATTGTTCCCTGGACGCATTGCCCATCGGGATTGCCCGCCAGAGCATCCACCCGGACGACCTTGAAGAAGTGAACCAACGGGTCGAGCTGACTTTGCGCACCGGCATACCCTACAGCTCGGAATACCGCATACGGCGCCCGGACGGTGATTACCTGTGGGTTCAGGCCAGCGGTCGATGTGAGTTCGATGCGCAGGGACTGCCTTTGCGTTTCCCGGGCGTGCTGATTGATATCAATGAGCGCAAGACAGCTGAAGCGTCACTGCTGAAGTTCACACGCAACCTGGAGCAGCGTGTCGCCGACGAGGTGCGGGCACGCTTGACCGCGGAAGAGCAGCTGCGTCAGGCGCAGAAACTTGAGTCCATCGGCGGACTCACCGGCGGCGTGGCCCATGACTTCAACAACCTGCTGCAAGTGATTGCCAGCAACCTGCACCTGCTGGCGCGCCACGAGCCCGACAACCGCAATGTGCAGCGAAGGGTCGGCGCGGCCATTGAAGCCGTGGAGCGGGGGGCCAAACTCTCATCGCAACTGCTGGCATTCGCTCGTCGCCAGCCCTTGTCACCGGCGGTCTATAATCCAGGGCGCATCTTTGATGGCATGGCCGAATTGCTGCAGCGGGCCCTGGGCGAAACCATTCAGATCGAAGTGGCCTTGCCCGACGACCCCTGGTGCATTCATGTCGATCGCAACCAACTGGAAAACGCGCTGTTGAACCTGGCGATCAATGCCCGTGATGCCATGAGCGGCGAGGGCATCATCCGGATGATCGGCGAGAACGTGGTCCTCGATGAGGCGTCGTGTGCCGGCAAGGACATCCCGGCGGGTGACTATGTGCGGCTGTCGGTAATCGATCACGGCGCGGGCATGCCCCCCGACATCCTGAATCAGGTGTTCGAACCTTTCTTCACCACCAAGACAGACGGCCAGGGCACCGGGCTGGGCCTGAGCATGGTCTTCGGGTTCGTCAAGCAGAGCGGCGGGCATATCGAGATTTCCAGCCTCCTGGGCGAGGGCACCCGGGCGCAGATGTATTTTCCCCGCAGCCTCCAGCCGGAAGCCAGGGATGAGGCGTTGCTGGAGCCGCTCCAGCCCGGTGGGCAAGAGACGATCCTGGTGGTGGAGGACAATGCCGAGGTGCGCAGTGCCTCGGTGGAACTGCTGGAGCAGTCCGGCTACCGGACTCTCACGGCCGCCAATGGTGATGAAGCCATGAAGCTGCTGCTCGATGGGGTTGCGGTGGATCTGATTTTCACCGACGTGGTCATGCCGGGGCTGATCAAGAGCTCGGACCTGGCGGCCTGGGCCAAGGTGCAGACGCCACCGGTGCCGGTGCTGTTCACTTCGGGACATACCCGCGACATCATTTCCCGCAACCACCTGCTAAGCCCCGACACCCATCTGCTGAGCAAACCCTACGGGCCCGACGCGCTCAAACAGATGGTGCGCTCGGTGCTCAGCGGCTGAGGGACATGCTGCAAACAAATGGAACCGAAGCCGTTGCGCTCCCTTCGAATGAACAAGGCCGGCCATTGACCCGGCGCTGTCATGAAGAGGTGTCCCCATGAGCGACGATCCTGCAAACACTCAGCAACAAGGCCAGACGCAAACCGCGTCCCCGCGCAACGACCCGGCCATCGATCCCCAGGGGGCGGGCGCCCCGTCGAGCAGCCAACCGGTCAGCCCGGCCGGGGCGGACCAGGCCCAGAGCGCGGCCAGCGAGGTCGACCAGAAGAATCATCATCAGGATAACGACAATACGTTCAGCCCAGGCTTTGAGCCGGACCCGGATCGTCCGGAATCCGACGACAGCACCGATGCCGACATCGACACCGACGGCGGCTAGCCAACAGGCCAAAAAAAGGCCGCCTTCCTGGGAAGGCGGCCTTTTTTGCAGCGCTTGTGTTATTTGCTTGGGTGAGCCGCCTGAAGCTTCTTGGCCGCATCCAGGTGATGCTGCAGGTCAGGCAGCATCTTCTGGGCGAATGCCTTGAGTTCGGTGTTGCCCGCCTTTTTGTCGTCGGTCACGGTCTCGGCTTCTTTCTTGAAGAGGGCGATGGTTTCTTCGTGGGCCTTGACCTGGTTATTGGCATAGGCTGCATCGAAGGACTCGTCGCGCATGTCGAGAATCTTGGCCTTGGCTTTCTTCACCAGCGTGGTTTCGTCAGGCACCTCGATGTCGTGCTTTTTCGCCAGCGCCATCAGTTCCTGATTGGCCTTGGTGTGATCGGTGATCATCTTGTTGGCGAACTCCTTGACGTCCGCCGAGGCGCTTTTTTCCAGCGCCAGTTTGCTGGTCTCGATTTCCGCGATGCCACCGGCCGCCGCGTTGTCGACGAAGTCGTTGGAAGACGCGGCCCAGGCGGCGCCCATGCTGGTACTGAGGGCAACTGCCAGGCCGAGCTGACGCAGGGTGAATCCGTCCATAAATAAGTCTCCAAACAGGTTATAAGAGCGATTCATGTCGTCTCTGTTCAATGGAGGGCAACGCGCGGGTAAAGGTTTGATCGCAAAGCGATACGGGACGACGAACGGTCACCGCTGGTCGGATGGGTGGTCGACAGAACGGGCCCGGCGAGGCCATCCTGATAATCGACAAGTGCCGCAAGCGGGAACCGCAAAGGCGTCTGCCGCGATCAACCAAAGGAGGTGTTCCATGCCAGTGACCCACGATTTGTGCCAGGATCTCAAATGCACAAAAGATCACATCCAGCAAAAACGCAGCGAGGATCCACGGCTCGACTCGTTACTTCAAAAATACTCCCAGCTTGACGCCGAGGTGGTGGACGCCGAGAAACCATCCTCTGCCGGTTTGCCCGACGATGCTCTCGAGACCCTCAAAAAGAAACGCCTGCTGGTGAAGGACAAAATCGTGATGCAATTGCAAAAGTGACCATCGCCAAGGCCCCTCCGGCGAAGAGGGGCTCTCTGGCTAATGGTGACCCTGTGGCGAGGGAGCTTGCTCCCGCTGGGCCGCGAAGCGGCCCCCCACAACCGGCCCCTCAGCTCAACGGATCCCAGCGCTGCGACCAGTCGCTCCCGCTCCTGACGATCTCGCGCAGCACCTCGAATGCCTGCTGCAAAGCCGCAGAGTCCCGGTCCCGGGGGTACACCAGATAGGTCGGGTAGTTGAATTCCGGCGCCTTGGGTACCCGTTCCAGAATGCCGCTGTCCAGGTAGCTCTGCACCACCCGGGTGCGGAAGTAGCCGCTGCCGCCATTCGCCAGAATGTACTGCAAGGCCAGCGGGCCGAGGTTGAAGGTCACGGCGGCCTTCGCCTTGTCCGGCAGCGCGGTGTCGTGCTGGCGCCGGAAGTCGCTGCTCCAGTCGATGTAAACATAAGGTTCGGGGCGGGCGGCCAGGCGCACCAGAATGAGTTTCTCTTCCAGCAGTTGTTCCACCTGCAACCGCGGCCAATATTCGGGCTGATAGACCACTGCGGCATCCAGCAGGCCCAGCTCCAGCTGTTGCAGCAGTTTCTCGCCGTCGCGCACGTCCATGCGCAGCGCGTGGCCGGGAATCTTCTGACGCAGCGCCCCGGCCCAGGCCAGCATCAGGGGATTGCACAGGCTGACCTCGCCACCCAGATGCAAGACGTTGCGATAACCCTCGGGCAACGGCAGGTCTCGACGGGCCGCTTCCCAGGTTTGAACGAGCTGGTTGGCATAGACCACAAAGGCCTCGCCGTCGGTGGTCAACCGTGCGCCGGCTCGGTTGCGTACGAACAACGCACAGCCGAGCTGGCTTTCGAGCTTCTGGACCCGAGCGGTAATCGCCGTCTGGGTGACATGCAGCTTTTCGGCCGCGGCGGCGAGACTGCCGTGGCGGACAATTTCCAGGAAGGTGCGGGCGAGGTCGATGTCCATGTTCAGGCCGTTGCGGGAGGAGCGGGCATTGTAAAAGCTGCCGGGCGGGCTCGATACCTGCAATCGTCAGAGCGTCATCCAGGAACACCACCGACCCCGTGGCGAGGGAGTGAATAATCCTCGAGTGAGCGGCATCACATCCAGAAACACGAATCCCGCCACAGGGGCGGGATTCGTTGCAGTCGAAAGGCTCGCGATGAACGCAAGCGCGTCTTAGCCTGGGAACAGCTCGGACAGTTTCATCGCCAGCATCATGTCGCCTTCGGTGCGCAGTTTGCCGGACATGAAGGCCTGCATGCCGTCAGTGCTGCCATCGACGATGCCTTCCAGGGTTTCGCCGTCCATCACCAATGTCACCTGGGCGTCCGGGTTTTCACCTTCGCGCAGCTCGCAGGTGCTGTCCTTGACGATCAGCGAGAAATACTTGGATTCGTCGATGCAAAAACCGAAGACCAGGTCCAGGCCGGCAGCGGCAGCTGGGTTGAACTTGGCTTTCATGGCTTGTACGGCGTCGGCTACGGAGGTCATGGTGTCGATCCTTATTTGGGTTGAATACAGCAAGGGTCTGCGGTAATTCGGCCTCAGCGAAAGGTGATGAGGTCCGGGGTCTTCAACAGCTGCAAGTGGGCATGAGCGTTGAAAGAAGCCAGGGCAACCTCGCTGCCCCTGAATTTCAGGTGGTTGAGCGAGGTGTTGACGATTTGCCAGTTCAGTTCGAAGGCCTGTCTGGCGGGTATCCGGGTAATCAGGTGGAGCAGGGCGGTGATGGTGCCGCCGGAGGTGAATACGGCGATTTTCTGCGAGGTGTCGGCCTGCTCCAGGATCCGCGAGAGACCGGCCTGGACGCGCTCGACGAAACCCAGCCAGCTTTCCAGTCCGGGCGGATCGTAGCGGCCGCTGAGCCAACGTTCGACGATCAAGGCGAAGATGCGTTGGAACTCGGCGCGGTGCTGCGCGGCATTGCGCAGGGTCTCCAGCGCTTCGGGTTCTTCGGGGAGCATGTCGGGCAACAGGGCACGGATAACGGCATCGGCGTCGAACTCGTTGAACGCAGCGTCGATTTCCAGCGTGGGCACCGGCAGTCCGGCGGCGGCCATCTGGCCCAGCGCGCCTGTGGCGGTGTCCTGCTGGCGACGCAGGTCGCCCGAGAGGCAGCGGTCAAACACGATACCCAGCTCTGCCAGGTGATCGCCCAGCACTTGCGCCTGGCGCACGCCGTTGGGCGAAAGGACATCGTAGTCGTCCGCACCAAAGGAGGCCTGGCCATGTCGAATCAGATAGATGCTGCCCACGTCCGCGTCATCCCGGTACGTTGAAGGTCTGGCGAGGTTATGAGGATGGCCGTGAGCTGTCAATGAAAAAACATACGCTTGTTTGAAATGCCTGTTTACAGCCTTCGGCGCCAGCGTTCATCCGACTTGGAGCATAGGCGCTGATTTTCGCAACGCCAAGGTAACCGCAGGTTTCATGGCTGGTCGCGAGACGGGCGCATGAGTATGCTGGGAGCGATCGACACCCGATGTGAGGGGTGTGTTGAATTGACTAGGAGCCATTGTGGAGTTCTTCATCGAATACGCCAGTTTTCTGGCCAAGACCGTGACACTGGTGCTCGCCATCCTGGTGGTGCTGGCCAGTTTCGCTGCGTTGCGCAGCAAGGGCCGGCGCAAGTCGGCCGGGCAGTTGCAGGTGAGCAAGCTCAACGACTTCTACAAAGGCCTGCGTGAGCGCCTGGAGCAGACGTTGCTGGACAAAGACCAGCTCAAGGCCCTGCGCAAGACCGAGGGCAAGGCCGAAAAGGCCGAGAAGAAACAGAAGGCCAAGCCAGCCGCCAAGGCTCGGGTATTCGTGCTGGATTTCGACGGCGACATCAAGGCTTCGGCTACCGAGAGCCTGCGCCATGAAATCACTGCGCTGCTGACCCTCGCAACCCCCAAGGATGAAGTGGTGCTGCGCCTGGAAAGCGGCGGTGGCATGGTGCATAGCTACGGGCTGGCCTCGTCGCAACTGGCGCGGATCCGTCAGGCTGGCGTGCCGCTGACGGTGTGCATCGACAAGGTCGCGGCCAGCGGCGGCTACATGATGGCGTGCATCGGTGAGAAGATCATCAGCGCCCCGTTCGCGATCCTGGGCTCCATCGGCGTCGTCGCCCAGTTGCCTAACGTCAACCGGTTGCTGAAAAAGCACGACATCGATTTTGAAGTGCTGACCGCCGGTGAGTACAAGCGCACGTTGACGGTGTTCGGCGAGAACACCGAGAAGGGCCGGGAGAAATTCCAGGAGGATCTGGACATCACCCATGAGTTGTTCAAGAACTTCGTTTCCAACTATCGCCCGCAGTTGGATATCGATGAAGTGGCGACCGGTGAAGTCTGGCTGGGTGTCGCGGCGCTGGGCAAAGGCTTGGTGGACGAGCTGAAAACCAGCGATGAATACCTCGCCGAACGGGCCAAGGGCGCGGAGTTGTACCACCTGCACTATGCCGAACGCAAAAGCCTGCAGGAACGCATCGGCATGGCGGCCAGCGGGTCGGTGGACCGCGTGCTGCTGAGCTGGTGGAGCCGCCTGACACAGCAGCGGTTCTGGTAATCCTGGCCTCACCACCAATCCCTTGTGGGAGCGAGCTTGCTCGCGATGATGGCGGTACATCCAGCATCAATGTGGTTGGTCTACGGCATCGCGAGCAAGCTCGCTCCCACAGGTGGCTTCGGTACACAAAATGAAAAAGCCCTGGACCGGATTACCCGGCCCAGGGCTTTTCATTGGCGCAATCTCAGCGACGACGAAACAGCGGCAGCGGTTCGTCAGTGGCCGCCTGGTACGTCACAGAGAAGTCCTTGAGGCTTTCGAGGGCCTCGTACGGATCCTTGTCGGCGCGCAAGGCAAAGGCGTCGAAACCGCAGCGGCGCATGTAGAAGAGCTGGTCGCGCAGTACGTCGCCAATCGCCCGCAACTCACCCTTGAAACCATAGCGCTCGCGCAGCAGGCGGGCGTTGGAGTAACTGCGTCCGTCGGTGAAGGCCGGGAAGTTCAGGGCAATGACCTGCAACTGGTTGGCGTCTTCACCGATTTCTTCCGCTTCCTCATCAGCGTCCAGCCACACACCCAGGCCGCCGTCGCGGACTTTGAGTGCGCGGGCGTGATCACGCCACAGGGCCAGGGGAACGATCAGGTCATCGCAGTTGGAAATGCCATCGAGGGTCGCGTCCTTGGGCAGCAGATGCCAGGTTTCGTCGATGACCTCGTTGTTCTTAATGATTCGCTGCATAGACGCGTTCCTTGAAGAGGTCGATGCCAATACGTTGGTAGGTGTCGATGAAGCGTTCGTCTTCGGTACGTTGTTCAATGTACACGTCGATCAGCTTTTCGATCACGTCCGGCATGTCATCCTGGGCAAACGAAGGGCCGAGGATCTTGCCCAGGCTGGCGCCACGGGAACCACTGCCACCCAGGGAAACCTGGTAGAACTCTTCGCCTTTCTTGTCCACGCCCAGGATGCCGATGTGGCCGACGTGGTGGTGGCCGCAGGCGTTCATGCAACCGGAAATGTTCAGGTCCAGCTCGCCGATGTCGAACAGGTAGTCCAGGTCATCGAAACGGCGCTGGATCGATTCGGCGATAGGGATCGACTTGGCATTGGCCAGGGAGCAGAAATCGCCGCCCGGGCAGCAGATGATGTCGGTCAGCAGGCCGATGTTCGGGGTGGCGAAGCCTTGCTCGCGCAGCTCGCCCCACAGGGTGAACAACTGGCTCTGTTCGACGTCCGCCAGAATGATGTTCTGTTCGTGGGAAGTACGCAGGTGGCCGAAGCTGTAGCGGTCGGCCAGGTCGGCCACTGCGTCCAACTGCTTGTCGGTGATGTCGCCCGGCGCAACGCCGGTGGGTTTCAGCGACAGGGTCACCGCGACATAGCCCGGCTTCTTGTGGGCCAGGGTGTTGCGGGCACGCCAGCGGGCGAAGCCCGGGTGATCCTGGTCGAGCGCGGCCAGCTCGGCGTCCTGATTGCTCAGGGCCTTGTACTGCGGATCGACGAAATGCCTGGCGACGCGATGGACTTCGGCTTCGGTCAGGGTGGTCTGGCCGCCGCGCAGGTGAACCATTTCAGCTTCGACCTTCTCGGCGAACACTTCCGGTGTCAGGGCCTTGACCAGAATCTTGATCCGCGCCTTGTATTTGTTGTCGCGACGCCCATAGCGGTTGTAGACCCGCAGGATGGCGTCGAGGTAGCTCAACAGGTCCTGCCACGGCAGGAACTCGTTGATGAACGCGCCGACCACTGGCGTACGGCCCAGGCCGCCGCCGACCAGGACGCGGAAGCCCAGCTCGCCGGCGGCGTTATAGACCGCCTCCAGGCCGATGTCGTGGACTTCGATGGCTGCACGGTCCGAGCTCGAACCATTGATGGCGATTTTGAACTTGCGCGGCAGGTAGGCGAATTCAGGGTGGAAGGTGGTCCACTGGCGCACGATCTCGCACCACGGACGCGGGTCGATCAGCTCGTCGGCCGACACCCCGGCGAACTGGTCGGTGGTGACGTTGCGCAGGCAGTTGCCGCTGGTCTGGATCGCGTGCATCTGCACGGTCGCCAGTTCAGCCAGGATATCGGGCACGTCTTCCAGGGCCGGCCAGTTGTACTGCACGTTCTGGCGGGTACTGATGTGGGCGTAGCCCTTGTCATAGTCCCGGGCGATCTGGGCCAGCTTGCGCACCTGACGCGAGTTCAACTGGCCATAAGGTACGGCCACCCGCAGCATCGGGGCGAAACGCTGGATGTAGAGGCCATTCTGCAGGCGCAGAGGGCGGAATTCTTCTTCGCTCAGCTCGCCTGCCAGGTAGCGTCGGGTCTGATCACGGAACTGCTTGACGCGGTCCTCGATGATCCGCTGATCGTACTCGTCATATACGTACATATAAGTCTCGGTCTCAGGCTTGGGCCGATCAGAAACAGCTGCGTATTGGCTCGCTGGAATCGGGTTCTGCCTCGGCAATTCTGCGCGCACGGCCGCGCACTCCTAAAGGAGCCGGTGCACGATACCTGTTTTGAGTTATGCGCAAAAGTGATGTTTGAGTATATGTAAAGAACCAAATCGACTAATGAGATTGATTATTGGCTAACCCACATTTGTCGTACGGGCAATCATCGTCTTAACTGTGGTCGAGTCCCTATGCAATCACCTACAAAACCGACAAGAGGCGATGCAATGAGCAATCCGACCAAAGCAAGGAAAAGCGACAGTACCGTTGATGCCTGGGCCATTCTGTTCCTGATTATCCTGGTGGTGGGCACGGCGGTGTTCTGGGTCAGCCACCAATAATCGGTTGTCCAACGCAATGAAGAACCTGTGGGAGCGAGCTTGCTCGCGATAGCGATGGTTCAGTCAATACAGAGGCCGACTGACAAATCGCTATCGCGAGCAAGCTCGCTCCCACAGGGATATGCGTTGCAATTGGTTGCTTACATCCCCGCCAGATGCACCACCAGCTTGACGATGCCAAACAGCGTCAGGGCGAAGATCACCGTGAAGGCGATTCCCAGCATCACGAAGTGACTCGGTTTGCCGTGGGTGAAGTCACGGGCGCGGTTCTTGCCACTCTGCACGCCAAACGCGGCGGCCAGCACGCTGTGCATCATCTGCAACAGGGTAGGTGGCTTGTTGTCGATTGGGTCGTCCATAAATCCCTCGTCTACCATGGGGCTTGGATAAGCATAGACAAAAGATCGCAGCCTGCGGCAGCTTCGCCGTCAACGAACAAGAAGCCTCGTTGGTTTGCCCCGGTCGAGGTTAATGACGCAATCTAATGTCTGTGAGCTCATGTCGCTACTGACACTTCTGACAGTAGCCGTCCCGCTGCGATGCGATCAGTCTCATGGTGCTTGTCAGCCACAAAGGACATACGCCATGAACACTGGAAACTCGTTCGCAGCGGCGGGGTTTTCCTGTTTGGCAGCGCTTGTGTTTGCGCTGCCCATCCTCGTCAACGCGGACAACGATAGTCAGGAACATTCGCCACAAGCGACGTCTGCAAGCGTGTATGCCGAGGCGATAGGCGGTGCACGCTTTGAGCGTTCGGCGATCAAGATTGAGCAGGGGTACACGATAGAAAGCGGCAATTTGTACACTCGCGACGGCGATACAGGTTCGCTTGTCGTGGTCAGGTCGCCTGACGGTTCGGTCATCGCGAGGGTCGATGAGCCCAGCGGGAGCGGTTTGCTCCGTGTAGACGCGCAAGGTGCCAGTACGTTCACGACGGCCCCGGCGAATGACTCCAGGCAGTCGGACTACATCGAAACTCAAGAGCCGATGGGCCATGATACGACGGTATCAGAAGAACATCGCTACATTGACTTGTTGATGGCCTATTCCGCCTATGCGCTGAGTAGAATGTCGGTGGATCCCGTCGCATTCGCGTTTCTGCAGGTCGAGGAAGTCAATCTCAGATTACGAAATTCGCTGGTTGCTGATGTTTCCCTGCGGCTTGCCGCTGTTAACGTATTTGATGTGCCCTACAGTACTTCAGACGAGGGACTGGCAAGCTGGCAGACCCTATTGGGTCCCTATAGGCGCATGTACAGGACCGATTTAAATGCCGCTTTTGGCGGATGGGACGGTGGTAATGCTGGGAGGGCTTATAGACCCGGTTATACCAGTACTCTGGGTTGGACTTCATCCGTATCCGACACGTTTGCCCATGAGCTTGGGCACAACGCGGGTGGCCGGCATTGTTGGGAGCAAGACGGGGTCAATTATAATTTTGGTCATGATAATGGTAAGACCAAAACCAGTTTGTGTTATGGAACTCGCGCCCCGTATTATTCAAACCCGATGCTGAAGGATGCCCATGGTTTACCGTTGGGCAATGCTCGAACCGCCGATATGGCTCGCGTTTGGCGAGAGAATACGAATCGGCTGGTAAGCTATAATCCAGAATTACCGGGTTTGCGCATGATGCTTGTCAGCCCGTCCGGGGCATCATCACAAGCGATGTCAGAGCTGGACATTCCATTGCCGACAACCTTATTCGAAGCGGGTGTCGTTGCATTGAACTCGTCCGTAGGTCCCGTTGACTTGATATCGCTTCCAACCAGTACCTGGACCCAACTTACTGTGCCGCTGCGAAATGCGGGCGGAAACGATGTCGCTGTACTCCTGAAAGCGCAGCGCGTGCGTGGGGTCTGCGAAACGAATATGAATGTCACTAATTGTGCAAGCGAGCGGGCAATGAGTCTTCGAATACTCTATAGGCCTGAGGATAATCCGGTACGGGCAGGTTATTACAATGGCTTTCTACAACTTGAAGCCAGAAGCCCGAAAGTCGCCAGCTGGAAGATACCTATCAATATCGCGGTATCAGTCAGGAAGTAGGATGCTCGCTTTACGTCTCGGCTATATAAAGCATTTGCCAGGGGCGTTGTTTTCAGCGGGTTCGTCCATGATGCTCTCCACATGCACCCAAGGTTTTATGTGGAGAGCATGCCAACTCGATCGGCTTAGTTGTCATACCCCAAATTCGGCGCCAGCCAACGCTCGGTCACGCTCAAGTCCTGACCCTTGCGCGCGGTATAACTCTGCACCTGGTCCTTGTCGATCTTGCCCACGGCGAAGTATTGCGCCTGGGGATGGGCGAAGTACCAGCCGCTGACGGCCGCCGCCGGGAACATGGCGTAGTGTTCGGTGAGGAACACACCGCTGCGGCCGGCCTTGAGTTCGCTGGCCTCGGGGTCGAGCAGGCGGAACAAAGTGGCTTTTTCGGTGTGGTCCGGGCAGGCCGGGTAGCCTGGAGCAGGGCGGATGCCGGTGTATTGCTCCTTGATCAGCGCTTCGTTATCCAGGCTTTCGTCCTGGGCATAGCCCCAATAGTTCTTGCGCACTTGTTGGTGCAGCCATTCGGCGCAGGCCTCGGCGAGACGGTCGGCGAGGGCCTTGACCATGATCGAGTTGTAGTCGTCGCCGGCGTCCTGGTAGGCCTTGGCCACTTCCTCGGCGCCGATACCGGCGGTGGTGATGAAACCGCCCACATAGTCGGTCACGCCGCTTTCCTTGGGCGCGACGAAGTCGGCCAGGGAGAAGTTCGGCTTGCCGTCGGTCTTGATGATCTGCTGGCGCAGGTGATGCAGGCGGGCCAGGGGCTTGCCGTCGTCGCCGTAGACTTCCAGGTCGTCGTCATGCACCTGGTTGGCCGGCCAGAAGCCGAACACGGCGCGGGCGCTGATGAGTTTCTCGTCGATCAGCTTGCGCAGCATGGCCTGGGCATCGGCGTAGAGCGCGGTGGCGGCTTCGCCGACCACTTCGTCGGTGAGGATGCGCGGGAATTTGCCGGCCAGGTCCCAGGAAATGAAGAACGGCGTCCAGTCGATGTAGTCGACGAGCACGTTCAGGTCGATGTCGTCCAACACCTTGGCACCGGTGAAGGTCGGCTTGACCGGTTGGTAGCCGCTCCAGTCGAACTGCGGCTTCTTCGCCACGGCGGCCGGGTAGCTCAGGCGCTCGGTGCGGGCGCTGCGATTGGCGGTGCGCTCACGCACGTCGGCGTATTCCAGGCGGGTCTTCTCGACAAACGCCGGCTTGAGCTCCTTGGACAGCAACTGGGTGGCGACACCGACCGCACGAGAGGCGTCGGTGACATAGACCACTGCGTCGTTGCTGTACTTGGGGTCGATTTTCACTGCGGTGTGGGCCTTGGAGGTCGTCGCACCGCCGATCATCAATGGCAGGTGGAAATCCTGGCGCTGCATTTCGCGCGCGACGTGCACCATTTCATCCAGGGACGGGGTGATCAGTCCGGACAGGCCGATGATGTCGCATTTCTCGTCCTTGGCCACCTGCAGGATCTTCTCAGCCGGCACCATGACGCCCAGGTCGACAATGTCATAGCCGTTGCACCCCAATACGACGCCAACGATGTTCTTGCCGATGTCATGGACGTCGCCCTTGACCGTCGCCATCAGGATCTTGCCCTTGGCTTCCGGCTTGTCGCCTTTTTCCGCCTCGATGAACGGAATCAGGTGGGCCACGGCCTGCTTCATCACCCGGGCGGATTTCACCACCTGGGGCAGGAACATTTTGCCGGCGCCGAACAAGTCGCCGACGATGTTCATGCCGGCCATCAGCGGGCCTTCGATGACCTCGATCGGCCGGGCGAACGACAGGCGCGATTCTTCGGTGTCCTCGACGATGTGGGTGGTGATGCCCTTGACCAGCGCGTGTTCCAGGCGCTTGTTGACGTCCCAGCCGCGCCACTCTTCGGTTTCCGCTTCCTTGACGCTGCCGTCGCCCTTGTACTTGTCAGCGATGGCGAGCAGGGCGTCGGTGCCTTCGGGGGTGCGGTTGAGGATCACGTCTTCTACCGCATCGCGCAGTTCCTGCGGGATCTGGTCGTAGATCTCCAGTTGGCCGGCGTTGACGATGCCCATGGTCAGGCCCGCACGGATCGCATACAGCAGGAACACCGAGTGAATCGCCTCGCGCACCGGGTTGTTGCCGCGGAACGAGAACGACACGTTGGACACGCCACCGGAGGTCAACGCGTAGGGCA
The DNA here is from genome assembly GCF_052042015.1 of Pseudomonas sp. SMV71. Classification (NCBI taxonomy): domain Bacteria; kingdom Pseudomonadati; phylum Pseudomonadota; class Gammaproteobacteria; order Pseudomonadales; family Pseudomonadaceae; genus Pseudomonas; species Pseudomonas sp. SMV71. Next base: position 77,831 of record NZ_JBKGGU010000024.1, read on the forward strand.
GTTCGTCGCGGATGTAGGCGCAGGCGTTGATGAAGTCCACGGCGTAGTTGTTGTGCTCTTCGATGCCGGTGGCGACGGCGAAGATGTTCGGGTCGAAAATGATGTCTTCCGGCGGAAAGCCTACCTCATTGACCAGGATGTCATAGGAGCGCTTGCAGATTTCCTTCTTGCGCGCCTCGGTGTCGGCCTGGCCGGCTTCGTCAAAGGCCATCACCACCACGGCGGCGCCGTAGCGCTTGCACAGCCTGGCGTGATGGATGAACTGCTCGACGCCTTCCTTCATGCTGATGGAGTTGACGATGCCCTTGCCCTGGATGCACTTGAGGCCGGCTTCGATCACTTCCCATTTGGAGGAGTCGATCATGATCGGCACGCGGGAGATGTCCGGTTCGCCAGCGATCAGATTGAGGAAGGTCACCATGGCCTTCTTCGAATCGAGCATGCCCTCGTCCATGTTGATGTCGATCACCTGGGCGCCGGCCTCGACCTGTTGCAAGGCCACTTCCAGGGCTTCGGTGTAGTTGTCTTCGCGAATCAGGCGGGCGAACTTGGCGGAACCGGTGATGTTGGTCCGCTCGCCGACGTTGACGAACAACGAGTTGCGATCGATGGTGAACGGTTCCAGGCCCGACAGGCGGCAGGCCCGCGGGATTTGCGGAATCTGCCGTGGTGCATAGCCGGCCACGGCTTTGGCGATGGCTTCGATGTGCGCCGGGGTGGTGCCGCAGCAGCCGCCGACGATGTTGAGGAAGCCGCTCTGGGCAAATTCTTCGATGACCTTGGCGGTGTCTACCGGCAGTTCGTCGTACTCGCCGAATTCGTTGGGCAGGCCGGCGTTCGGGTGCGCGGAGACGTGGGTGCTGGCCTTGTTCGACAGCTCTTCCAGGTACGGGCGCAGTTCGCTGGCACCCAGGGCGCAGTTCAGGCCGACGGAAATCGGCTTGGCGTGGGCCACGGAGTTCCAGAAGGCTTCGGTGGTCTGGCCCGAAAGAGTGCGGCCGGAAGCGTCGGTGATGGTGCCGGAAATCATGATCGGCAGCTCGACGCCCAATTCTTCGTACACGCCCTGCACGGCAAAAATCGCCGCCTTGGCATTCAGCGTGTCGAAGATGGTTTCGATCAGGATCAGGTCGGCACCGCCTTCGATCAGGCCTTTGGTGGCTTCGGTGTAGTTTTCCACCAATTCATCGAAGGTCACGTTGCGGTAGCCGGGGTTGTTCACGTCCGGCGACAGCGAGCAGGTGCGGCTGGTCGGGCCGAGTACGCCGGCGACGAAGCGTGGCTTGTCCGGGGTTTCCAGGGTCTTGGCGTCGGCCACCTTGCGGGCCAGGCGCGCGCCTTCCAGGTTCAGTTCGTAGGCCAGGCCTTGCATGCCGTAGTCGGCCTGGGATACCTGGGTGGCGTTGAAAGTATTGGTTTCCAGGATGTCGGCGCCGGCATCCAGGTAGGCTTTTTCGATAGCGCCGATCACGTCCGGGCGGGTCAGCACCAGCAGGTCGTTGTTGCCCTTGACGTCGCTCGGCCAGTCGGCGAAGCGCTTGCCGCGGTAGTCCTGTTCCTCCAGCTTGTAGCTCTGGATCATCGTGCCCATGCCGCCGTCAAGGATCAGGATGCGTTCCTTGAGGGCTTGCTGGAGAAGATAAAGGCGAGCGCTGCGATCAGACATAGGACTACCTGGAAAAAAAGGATCGTTACGAAGCCACGGATCATAGCAAACCTGCGCAGGATTTGATCGTACCGGCCTTTTTCATGAATATCGCTCATGTTTGCAAGGCGATGCTGGCCCGGTAGAATCGCCACACTCTCTCCCAGGACCTAAGACATGCCGTACCGCGTCTTATTCGGCAGTCTGTTGCTGCTGTTGTCTTTCACCGCAGTAGCGAAGGATCCAGCCCCAGCGCTTTCCTACACACGCGACATCCAGCCGATCTTCACGGAAAAATGCGTGGCCTGTCATGCTTGCTACGACTCTGCCTGCCAGCTGAACCTGGGCAGCGGCGAAGGCGCGTCCCGTGGCGCGAGCAAGCTGTCGGTGTATGACGGTGAGCGCCGCCAGGCTGCCGCCCCGACGCGCTTGTTCTATGACGCTTCCGGTAAGCGTGCCTGGCAGCAGAAGGGTTTCTACTCGGTACTCGACGCCCAGGGCAGCCAGGCGGCGTTGATGGCGCAGATGCTGGAGCTGGGGCACAGCGCGCCATTGCAGCCCAACGCCAAGTTGCCTGCGGACATCGTGCTGGGGCTCAACCGAGACAACAGTTGCCCGATGCCGGGGCAGTTCGCCGAATACGCCGCTGCCCATCCCAAGGAGGGCATGCCCCTGGCCGTGACCGGCCTGACCGACCAGCAATACCAGACGCTGCAGCGCTGGCTGGCGGCGGGTGCGCCTATCGACCAGCAGGCCCTGGCGCCGAGCGCCGCCGAAGCCTTGCAGGTGGTGCAATGGGAAAATCTGCTTAACGCGCCCGGGGCTCGGGAAAGCCTGGTGGCGCGCTGGCTGTACGAACACTGGTTCCTGGCGCACATCTATTTCAAGGACGGCGAGCCTGGGCATTTCTTCCAGTGGGTGCGTTCGCGCACGCCAACCGGCCAGCCCATCGACCTGATCAATACGCGTCGTCCGAACGACGACCCGGGCACCCGCGTGTATTACCGGCTGTGGCCGGTGCAAGGGGTGATCGTACACAAGACGCATATCACCTATGGCTTGAGCGCGGCGAAGATGGCGCGGGTCAAGAGCCTGTTCTACAGCGGCAAATGGCAAGTCAGCGCCTTGCCGGGCTATGGCCCGGAGCGCCGGGCCAATCCGTTTTCGACCTTCGAAGCGATCCCGGCCCAGGCCCGTTATCAGTTCATGCTCGATAACGCCGAGTATTTCGTGCGCACCTTCATCCGCGGGCCGGTGTGCCGGGGCCAGATTGCCACCGACGTGATCCGCGACAACTTCTGGGCGCTGTTCCAGGCCCCGGAGCACGACCTGTATATCACCGACCCGAACTACCGCGGTCAGGCCACGCCGTTGCTGGCGATGCCGGGACAGAATGACGATGTCGGCAGCGTCTTGAGCCTGTGGGTCGCCTACCGGGACAAGCGCAACGAGTACGAAGCCCTGCGCCGTGACAATTACGCCGACCTGCCGGCACCGAGCTGGTCGACGTTGTGGGCCGGTAACGACAACGCATTGCTGAGCATCTTCCGGCATTTCGACAGCGCCTCGGTCACCAAGGGCCTGATTGGCGAAGTGCCGCAGACCATGTGGCTGTTCGACTTCCCGTTGCTGGAGCGCACTTATTATCAACTGGCGGTGAATTTCGATGTTTTTGGCAATGTGTCCCACCAGGCCCAGACCCGGCTTTACTTCGACCTGATCCGCAACGGCGCGGAGCAGAACTTCCTGCGTCTGATGCCGGCCGACTCCCGGGAAGGCTACCTGAACGATTGGTACCAGGCGGGCGGGCAATTCAAGATGTGGCTCGATTACGAGGCCATCGACGATGACAAGCCCACCGCCCTGAAGCTTGACGAGCACGACCCGAAACGTGATTTTGCCCGGCAACTGCTGGTCCGCTATGGCGATTTGAACGCCCGCCCTGATCCGATCAATCGCTGCGACGGCGCTTATTGCTCGCGCCCGAACATCGATCCCGCCTTGCAGAATGCCGAACAGGCCCTCAGTCGCCTGGTGTCGCGTCCGGCGGCGGGGCTCAGCGTGATCAACCAGTTGCCGGAAGCGACGATGCTGCGTGTCGAAACCGCCAGTGGTCATCGAGAGATCTACAGCCTGATGCGCAACCGTGCCCACAGCAACGTAGCGTTCCTGCTGGGCGAGGAGATGCGCTACCAGCCGGGGCTGGACACCTTGACGGTTTATCCGGGCGTGCTCAGCAGCTATCCGAATTTCATCTTCAACCTCCCGGCCGCACAGGTGCCGGCGTTCGTTGACGCGATGGAGAGCGCCCAGGATGAGCAGGCTTTCGAGCGGATCGTCGAGCGCTGGGGCATTCGCCGCAGCCATCCGCAGTTCTGGGTCTACTTCCATGACTTGAGCCAGTACATCCATGAGACCGAGCCCCTGGAGGCCGGTGTGCTGGACATGAATCGCTATCAGAATCTCTGATCAGAGGGCGGCGGCGCACCTTGCGCCGTTGTCTGCTTTCCTGACAAAAATACTAGGACTTTGTCCGGCGCGACGATTGGCGTAAACTGCCGGCAAGCCTGTGAGGAGTTTCCATGACCGCCATTACGATTACCGATGCCGCCCACGATTACCTGGCCGACCTGCTGTCCAAGCAGAACACTCCGGGGATCGGGATCCGCATCTTCATTACCCAGCCCGGTACCCAGTACGCTGAGACATGCATTGCCTACTGCAAGCCCGGGGAAGAAAAACCAGAAGACACCGCGCTGGGGCTCAAGAGCTTCACCGCGTACATCGATTCGTTCAGCGAGGCATTCCTGGACGATGCGGTCGTCGACTACGCCACTGATCGCATGGGCGGCCAACTGACCATCAAGGCGCCGAACGCCAAGGTGCCGATGGTCAACGCCGACAGCCCGATCAACGAGCGCATCAATTATTACCTGCAAACCGAAATCAACCCGGGGCTTGCCAGCCACGGCGGGCAGGTTTCGCTGATCGATGTGGTGGAAGACGGCATCGCCGTGCTCCAGTTCGGCGGCGGCTGCCAGGGCTGCGGCCAGGCCGATGTGACCTTGAAGGAAGGTATCGAGCGCACCTTGCTTGAGCGCATCCCAGAACTCAAGGGTGTACGCGACGTGACCGACCACACCCAGAAAGAAAACGCTTACTACTGATAGCGGCAGGCCGGCCTGCCGCTATCGCGAGCAGGCTCGCTCCCACAGGATCTGTGGTGGATACATAATTTGCGGCCACCCCGACCCCCTGTGGGAGCGGGCTTGCTCGCGAAGTCGTCAGCACAGTCAACATCGATGCAGGCTGACCCACCGCTTTCGCGAGCAAGCCCGCTCCCACAAGGGAGTTGTGCTGATCGGCTGACGGGTCAAGGCCTGTAGAGATGGGCATGCCCGGCGCGGTAGAGCGATGAGTCGCTGAACACATCGTTGCCCAGCACTCGTCCCACCAGAATCAGCGCCGTGCGGCGAAAGCCCTTGGCCTGCACTCTTGCGGCGATGTCCGCCAACGTCCCCATCACCCAATCCTGGTCCGGCCAGGTCGCCCGATGGATCACGGCGATCGGGCAATCCGCGCCGTAGTGGGGCAGCAGCTCGTCGACGATTTTTTCCAGATGATTGACCCCCAGGTGGATCGCCAGGGTCGCGCCGTGACGTGCCAGGCTGCCCAGTTCTTCTCCAGCGGGCATCTGGGTCTTGTCCGCATAACGGGTGAGGATCACGCTCTGGGAAACGTCAGGCAAGGTCAGCTCGGTGCCCAGCAGGGCGGCGCAGGCTGAGGTTGCGGTAACGCCGGGGATGATCTCGAAAGGAATGCCCAGTTCTCGCAAGCAACGAATCTGCTCACCAATGGCGCCATACAGGCTCGGGTCGCCGGAGTGCACCCGGGCCACGTCCTGGCCGTTGAGGTGGGCCGTTCGAATCAACTCGATGATCTGCTCAAGGTGCAGTTCGGCGCTGTTGATCACCTGTTCGGCGCTATGCCCCTCGAGTACGGCGGCCGGCACTAGGGAGCCCGCATAGATAATGACCGGACAACGGCGGATCAGCCGCTGGCCTTTGACCGTGATGAGTTCCGGGTCGCCGGGGCCGGCGCCGATGAAGTAAACGGTCATGACCGGCTCCATTGAAAAGTTGAATGGGCGTTGCCCAGATGAAGATCGCTCATGATCCCGAAGACGGATTATCGGATTTTACGATACTTGCGCCAATGCCAACGTGCTGCCGGTCCCTCGCTGGCGAGAGACCCGTAGCGTTGCGGACGCCGTCCCCAGGCGGTCGGCCAGGGCCAGGGCCGCGCTTTCGGCGACGCCGTAGCAGCCGGTACGCTCGAAGGCGATCTCGGAACGATGCGTGAGCCGGTGCTGATAGTCGACCAGCTGTTCGGCGCTGAAGCAGACCAGCGGCAGTACCAGTTGCTCGGCCAGTGCCAGCAACCCCGGTTCGTCACGCTTGAGATCAATGCTTGCCAAGGCCTGGAGCTGATGCTGCTCGATACGGTGGGCCAGCAACGTCTGCTCGAGCAAGGCCCGCAGCGTGCTGGCCGGGCAGCCGCGCTGGCAGCCCAGGCCGACCACCAGGATCGGCCCGTTGCTCATGCGTCGTGATGGGCTTGATCGGCGCGGCGAAACAGCCAGGTGCTGATCAGGCCCAATGCCAGCCAGAACGCCACGTTGGTCAGTTGCGAGGCGATCATGAACTGGCTCTCCAGCGCCTCGGGCGCCAGCATCGAGTGGACTTCCGGCTGCGGTGCGCCGATGACGTGGGGCACCAGCAACGTCGCCAGCCCCAGCAGCTTGAGCAGCCAATGTTTGCCGAAGGCGATCAGGGCGATGCCCACAGCGGTAGACGCCGCCGTGCCGATCCACCACATCTGCCGCTGGGCCAGATCCGCGGCGGCTGTACCGGGCAACTCCGGCGGCAGGCCTAGGGTCGGCGCCAGGACGAACGTCGCATAGCCGGCCAGGCCCCAAAGCACGCCATGGGACGTGCGAGTCGGCGCACGCAAGGTGTAGAGGCCCGCGAGCATCAGGGCGAAGCCCACTGCTACCACCAGATTGCCGCCGGTGGTGGAGAGCACGCGCTGCCAGCCGTCTTCCGGCTCCCAGGCCTCGGCATCATGGGTATGAGCGACGCCGTCGGCGTGTTGATGGACTTCGGCGGCCGGGGCCTTTTCGTAGGTTTCGGCCTGCAGAATCAATGGCGACACCCAGAAGCTTTGCAGGAGTGTCAACAGCAGTGCGGCCAGCAATCCGCTGAACCCGGCAGTCTGGGCGATTCGCTTGAACATGGCGTCAGGTCTCAGTGGCAGGGGAAGGCGGCGCTGTGGCGGGTATCGTGGGCTGCGTTATGCACGGCTTCGATATGGGAGAAGCCGGCGAAGTACACGAGGGCGGCGCCCATGATCGAGGCGAGGATGGCCGCGCTCAGGCGTTGGCTCAGGGTCGTGGTATTGCTGGCGGAGCGGGCGGTGCTGCTGATGGTCGACATGGCGCTTCCCTCTGTTTTTGTCCAGTGGATGGCGTGAGCGCGATGAAACCCCGGGCGACAGCCCGCCAAGGTTCGAACAGCGCCCGCCCACCGCGGGTTTGTTGAGTATGTGTCATGGGCCGGTCTCCGGGCTCGCGAGGGGCAGGGCCTGGGCCGTGCCTGCAAGCGTCACCTTCCCATATCATCGGACACAGTGGATCAGACGCTTCGCTCGCTTACCGTTGCGGGGGCAGCACCGGACTGACGTGGCCTTGAAGTAAAGCACACGATTCACCGGTTTCCCGTTTCACCCTGTGAAGGGCACCCGTAACTAGGTGCACAGGAGAGCATGGGTGGGGGCGGGGCGTCAATGTACAAGGGCAGACGAGCAGGCTTTTGTGGCGAGGGAGCAAGCTCCCTCTCCACAACGAGGTCCACC
>NZ_JBKGGU010000025.1:0-84243 GCF_052042015.1 Pseudomonas sp. SMV71
GCTCCCACAGTGATCCGCGTTAGCTTCGGCTCATCCGGTAAACGCAATGCTCTCCACCACCTCCAGGTCGTACCCTGTCAACCCCGCGTACTTGAGCGGTGGCCCCAGGTGGCGCAACTTGCCGACGCCCAGGTCCTGGAGGATCTGCGCCCCGGTACCCACTTCAGAATAGATGCGTGATTGGGACCGGCTGAACTGCCTGGGGGGCTGGGTGAGTTGCGGCACGCGCTCGAGCAGCGCCTGGGAGGATTCGTGGTTCGCCAGCACGACCACCACGCCACAACCTTCTTCGGCGACCCGTTGTAACGCCGCCCATAGCGTCCAGTTGGATGGTCCGTGGTATTCGGCGCCCACCAGGTCCCGCAGCGGGTCGATCACGTGCACTCGTACCAGGGTCGGTTCGTCGCGACGAATCTCACCCATGACCATCGCCATGTGCACGCCGCCCTCGATACGATCTTCAAAGGTGAACAAGCGGAAGGTGCCGTGCACCGTCGGCAATTCGCGCTCACCGATGCGCACCACGGTGTGCTCGGTGCTCAGGCGGTAGTGGATCAGGTCGGCGATGGTGCCGATCTTGATGCCGTGCTTACGCGCGAACACTTCCAGGTCCGGGCGACGGGCCATGGTGCCGTCGTCGTTCATCACCTCGACGATCACCGAAGCGGGCGTGAAGCCCGCCAGGCGCGCCAGGTCGCAACCGGCTTCGGTGTGCCCGGCGCGGGTCAGCACGCCACCTTCCTTGGCGCGTAATGGGAAGATGTGCCCCGGCTGCACGATATCGGCAGGGCCGGCATCGGCAGCCACGGCGGACGCGACGGTGCGGGCCCTGTCGGCGGCGGAAATGCCGGTGGTCACGCCCGTGGCGGCTTCGATGGACACTGTGAACGCGGTGCTGAACACGCTGCCGTTGCTCGGCACCATCTGTTCGAGGCCCAGGCGCTGGCAATGCTCGTCGGTCAGGGTAAGGCAGATCAGCCCACGGGCTTCCCGGGCCATGAAGCTGATGGCCTGGGCGCTGCAACAGTCGGCGGCGAGTAGCAGGTCGCCTTCGTTTTCGCGGTCTTCGTCATCCACCAGCAACACCATCTTGCCCAGGCGGTAGTCTTCGATGATTTCCTGAATGCTGTTAAAGGCCATGTCGGGCTCTCTTGTTCTTTATGAAATGCTGGATGGAAACAATTTGTGGTATACCATAATACAAAATAAACCGAGAGGTCACTATGAAGGCGTACTGGATTGCCCATGTGGATGTCACCGACCCCGATCAATACAGTCAATACACCCAGCGGGCACCGGCGGCGTTCGCCTTGTATGGCGCGCGCATGCTCGCCCGGGGCGGGCGTAGCGAAGCGATGGAAGGCAGGGCGACGCCGCAGCGCAGCGTGGTGATCGAGTTCGACTCTTACGAGCAGGCGGTGGCTTGCTACCACTCGCCGCAGTATCAGGAGGCCAAGCGCCACCGCAAGGACGTGGCCCAGGCCGAAGTGATCATTGTCGAGGGCGTGGCGCCTGCGTAGGCGTGGATGCCAGATCATTCACTTTGGGAGCGAGCTTGCTCGCGATGGCGGTGGGTCAGAAAAAAATCATCTGCTGACCCACCGCCATCACGAGCAAGCCCGCTCCCACAGAGGATTTCACAAGGTGGATTTCACAGGCTGGGCTCACAAGGGTGATCAACGAATGAAATGGATCTTGCCGCTGTCGTCGTTGCCGATGTAGATGCCATAGACGCCAGCCTGGCGTTCCTCGATATAACGTTCGAGGATCTGCCGGATGGCCGGGTAGTAGATGCTGTCCCAGGGAATGTCTTCGGGAGCGAAGAACTGGCAGGCGAGGGTTTCCGGGCCGAACTGGCCAGTGATTTCCACGGCGACGGCGCGGAAGATAATGTAGACCTCGCTGATCTTCGGCACGCTGAAGATCGAGTAGGGCGAAACTATGTCGGCGCGCACGCCGGTTTCTTCCCAGACTTCCCGCAACGCGGCCTGCTCAGTGGTCTCATTGCCCTCCATGAAGCCAGCCGGGAGGGTCCAGGTGCCTGGGCGTGGCGGGATGGCGCGTTGGCACAACAAGTACTTGCCGTCCCGCTCGATGATGCATCCTGCGATGATCTTCGGATTGACGTAATGGATGTAGCCGCAGCCGTCGCACATCAGCCGCTCATGGGTATCGCCCGCCGGCAGGCGGTGATTCAGGTCACTGCCGCCACACTTTGGACAAAAGCTCGGGCTGAACATGTCAGTGGCCTATGCGCGGTTCTTTCAGGGCGATGGGCGCGGTGATCTCGGGGATGTCGCCGGTTTCTTCCTGCTTGCGCTTGAGGTACTCCAGCGCCACCTTGGCTGCCGCGCGCACGTGATCCACCGAGGCCTGGTGGGCAGCCAGCGGGTCGCCGCTCTTGATGGCCTCGACCATGCGCTCCATTTCCTGGTTGCTGGCGCCGCGACGGTTTTCCTGGGACACCGACGTCGCCCGCAGGTAACTGATGCGCGCCTGCAACTGCCGCAGCTGGGTGGCTGCCACGTGGTTGCCGGAGCCTTCGAGCAGCACGTCGTAGAAGCCTTGCACCGAATCGATCACCTGTTGCAGCTCGCCTTCCTTGAGGGCCTGGCGGTTTTCCTCGAGGGCCCGCTCAAGTGCCTTGATGTCCTTGGCCTTGGCTCGCAGGGTGAACAACTGGACGATCAGGCCTTCCAGCACGCAGCGCAGCTCATAGATGTCGACGGCGTCGGCCAGGGTGATGATCGCCACCCGCGGGCCCTTGGCATCGGCGAACTCCACCAGGCCTTCGGATTCCAGGTGGCGCAGGGCTTCGCGCACCGACGTGCGGCTCACGCCCAGGCGGTCGCACAGGTCACGCTCGACCAGGCGATCTCCCGGCAGGAGCTGGAAGTTCATGATGGCGCTTCGCAGTTTATCCAGCACGATCTCGCGCAGGGTAACGGGGTTGCGATTGACCTTGAAGCTGTCGTCGAGTGGCAGGCGTTTCATGGGGTCCGCTCTGTAGTAAGGCTGTCCATGCCAAACGGGCAACATCTGCGCGTTCAGTTCAAACAGCCGAAGGTTGACTGGAGGCCTCGGCATCGGCTTCGGCAAAGGCTTCACGGGCAAGCCGGAAACTGTCTACCGCAGCCGGAACGCCGCAATAGATACCGACCTGAAGCAAAATTTCGCGTATTTGCTCACGACTCAGGCCGTTACGCAAGGCGCCACGCACATGCAGTTTGAGTTCGTGCGGGCGATTGAGCGCCGAGATCATCGCCAGGTTGATCATGCTGCGCTCCTTGAGCGACAAACCCTCGCGGCCCCAGACATGACCCCAGCAGTATTCGGTGACCATTTCCTGCAACGGCCTTGTGAAGTCGTCGGCATTCTCGATGGAGCGCTTGACGTAGGCCTCGCCCAGTACCTGGGTGCGGATCTTCAGGCCTTGTTCGTATTTGTCGTTGCTCATCGCGGCGTGCTCCCAAAGTCTTCGAGCCCACCCATCAGGGTGTATTTGAGTTCCAGATAATCGTCGATGCCATATTTGGAGCCTTCGCGGCCCAGGCCCGAGGTCTTGATGCCGCCGAACGGCGCGACCTCGGTGGAGATCAGGCCTTCATTGATGCCGACCATGCCGTATTCCAGTGCCTCGCTCATGCGCCAGGCGCGGCCCAGGTCGCGGGTGTAGCAATAGGCGGCAAGACCCGAGTCGGTGTCGTTGGCCATGTGGATGGCTTCGGCCTCGGTGGCGAAACGGAAAACGGCGGCCAGTGGTCCGAAGGTTTCGTCCCGGGCAACTTTCATTTGCGTGGTCACGCCGACCAATACCGTCGGCTGGAAGAATCCATGGCCGAGGGCATGGCGTTCGCCGCCGCAGAGCAGCCGGGCACCGTGGGCGAGTGCGTCCTGGACATGGTCCTCGACCTTGGCGACGGCCCGCTCGTTGATCAGCGGACCTTGGCTCACGCCTGCCTCGAAGCCGCTGCCGACCTTCAATTGGGCCACGCGCTCGGCCAAGCGTGCGACGAAGGCATCGTGGATGCCGTCCTGGACCAGGAAGCGATTGACGCAGACACAAGTTTGCCCGGCATTGCGGAACTTGGCGACCAACGCGCCTTCCACCGCACGCTCCAGGTCGGCGTCGTCAAAGACGATGAACGGCGCGTTGCCGCCCAGCTCCAGCGAGACCTTTTTCAGCGTCGGCGCGCATTGGGCCATGAGCAACTTGCCGATGTTCGTGGAGCCGGTGAACGAGAGTTTGCGTACCAGGGGGCTGCCGGTCAGCTCGCCGCCGATGGCCACGGCGTCGCCGGTGATCACGTTGAAAATGCCGGCGGGAATCCCGGCCTGTTCCGCCAGGACCGCCATCGCCAGGGCCGAGAACGGCGTCTCCGGCGCGGGCTTGACGATGCAAGGGCAGCCGGCGGCGAGGGCCGGACCGGCCTTGCGGGTGATCATCGCGGCAGGGAAATTCCACGGGGTGATGGCTGCCACCACGCCGATCGGTTCCTTGCTCACCACAATGCGCGCGCCGTCCTTGTGGCTGGGAATGGTGTCGCCGTAGATGCGCTTGGCTTCTTCGGCAAACCATTCGATGAAACTGGCGGCGTAGAGAATCTCGCCCTTGGCTTCTGCCAACGGTTTGCCTTGTTCGAGTGTGAGGATTTCTGCCAGCGCGTCGGCCTGTTCGATCATCAGCCCGTGCCAGCGCTTGAGGGTCTGGCTGCGTTCCTTGGCGGTCAGCCCGCGCCAGGCCGGCCAGGCTCTGTTGGCGGCAGCGATGGCCTGGCGGGTGTGTTCGGCAGCCAAGTTTGGCACCCGGCCGATCAATTCGCCATTGGCCGGGTTGAAAACGTCCTGGCAAGCGCCGTCGGGCGCTGCGAGCCATTGGCCGTCGATATAGGCCTGCTGGCGGAACAGTTGCAAGGCTGCTGGACTCATGCCGGCTCCCTGAAAGAATAGAAAAATACGTGTGGCGAGGGAGCTTGCTCCCGCCGGGCCGCGCAGCAGCCCTCGCTTTTTTTCGGGGCTGCCTTGCAGCCCAACGGGAGCAAGCTCCCTCGCCACGAATATTGCGTGGCTTGTGATTCTGGAATCAGCCCAACGCGGGCAGGGCGCCCAGCTTGCCCTTGTGATAGATCATCGGCGTGACGGCTTGCTCGGGCAGGATCAGGTGCTTCACAGCGCCGACGATGATGGCGTGGTCGCCGCCGTCGTACTCGCGCCACAACTCACACTCGATGATCGCCGTGGCCTTGGCCAGGATCGGGTTGCCGAGGTCGCTCAGGTGCCAATCGATGCCGTTGGCCTTGTCCTTGCCTTTGCCGGCGAAGGCGTAGGCTTCGGCGGTCTGGTCGGCGGACAGCAAGTGGATTGCGAATTGCTTGCTGTCCCGCAGGATCGGGTAGGTGTCGGAGGCATAGTTGGGGCAGAACAGCACCAGCGCCGGGTCGATCGACAAGGCGCTGAACGCACTGGCGGTGATGCCGACGATGTTCCCGTCCGGGTCCAGGGTCGTGACCACGGTGACGCCGGATGGGAAGGAGCCCATGACTTCTTTGTAAATGCCGGGTTCGATCATTTCTCAGGACTCCTAGCGCATCACGAACGGGTCAGGCATGGGCGCCTGGGAAAGGTTGATCCACACCGTTTTCAGCTCGGTGTAGGCCAGCACCGAATCGATGCCGCTTTCGCGTCCATAGCCGCTGTTCTTGAAGCCGCCGATCGGCGCCATGGCCGAGACCGCGCGGTAGGTGTTGACCCAGATGATCCCGGAGCGCACGTCACGGGCCAGGCGATGGGCACGGCCCAGGTCGCGGGTCCAGATGCCGGCGGCGAGGCCGAACTGCGAGTCGTTGGCAATCGCCAGGGCTTCGGCTTCGTCCTTGAACCGGATGACCGAGGCCACCGGGCCGAAGACTTCTTCCTGCATGATCTTCATGGAGTTGCGGTCGCATTCGAACAGGGTTGGCTCATAGAACCAGCCGTCACCCACGCCGGTCGGGCGTTTGCCACCCAGGCGCAGGCGCGCGCCCTCGGCGATGGCGTCGGCCACCAGGCCTTCGACCACGGCCAGTTGTTGCGCGGTAGCCATCGGGCCCATTTCACTGTCATCGTCCTGCGGGTTGCCAATGCGGATGCGCCTGGCGCGCTCTTCCAGGCGCGAGACGAACTCATCGTAGATCTCGTCCTGCACCAGCAGCCGCGAGCCGGACACGCAGCTCTGCCCCGATGCGGCGTAAATTCCGGCAATCGCCCCATTGATGGCGCTGTCCAGATCAGCATCGGCGAAGATGATGTTCGGCGATTTCCCACCCAGTTCCAGGGACAGCTTGGCGAAGTTCTCGGCGCTGCTGCGCACCACATGACGGGCCGTAGCCGCGCCGCCGGTAAAGGCGATCTTGCGCACCAGTGGATGACGGGTCAGTGCCGCACCGGTGCTGGGGCCGTAGCCGGTCACGACGTTGACTACGCCCGGCGGGATCCCGGCTTCCAGGGCCAGGCGAGCCAGCTCCAGGATCGTCGCTGACGCATGCTCGGACGGCTTGATCACGATGGTGTTGCCGGCGGCCAGTGCCGGGGCCAGCTTGATCGCGGTCAGGTACAGTGGGCTGTTCCAGGGAATGATGGCCGCGACCACGCCCATGGCTTCGTGCACGGTGTAGGCGAACAGGTCCGGTTTGTCGAGGGGCAGGGTGCCGCCTTCGAGCTTGTCGGCCAGGCCGGCGGTGTAGTGGAAAAACTCCGGCAGGTAACCGACCTGACCGCGGGTCTCACGGATCAGCTTGCCGTTGTCGCGGCTTTCGAGCTGGGCCAGTTGTTCCTTGTTTTCGGCGATCAGGTCGCCCAGGCGTCGCAGCAACTTGCCGCGAGCGGTTGCGGTCAGACCACGCCAGGCCGGGCTGTCGAAGGCGGTCTGCGCCGCCTGCACGGCGCGCTCGACATCAGCCTCATCGGCATCGGGCAGTTCAGCCCAGGCCTGCGCCAGCGCCGGGTTCAGGCTTTCGAAGGTCTTGCCGGACAGGGCATCGACCCATTCACCGCCGATGCACATGTGGAAGCGTGCGAGTGTCATGCAACGATCCCCTTTAATGGATTGGGTTGGGCGTACGCCTTGTCGAGGAATTCGAGCAGCACCTGGTTGACCAGGCGCGGCGATTCTACCGGCATCATATGCCGTTGCTCGGCGAGTACGGCAACGGCGGCGCCGGGAATGCGCGCGGCCAGTTGCTCGGCCATTTCCGGGGTCGAGCCCGGATCCAGTTCGCCGGTCGCGATCAGCGTTGGCGCCTGGATACTGCCCAGGTCGTCGGCGCGGTACATGTCCTGGGTGGCGAACAATTCATAGGTGGTCAGGTAGCCCTGCGGATCGTTCTGCGCCAGGGTCTGGCGCAACGCGGCGATCTGCGCCGGGTTGGCCGCCTGGTATTCGCGGCTGAACCAGCGCGACAGCGCGGCTTCGGCATTGGCATCCGGACCATGCTCGGCGGCTTGGGCTGTCCGGGCAATGACCCCGGCGCGTTGCTCGGGGCTGCGGTTGAACACGCTGTTGAGCACCACCAGGCTTTGCAGGCGCTGCGGGTAATGCAAGGCGAACGCGCGTGCCACCAACCCGCCCATGGAAAAGCCGACCACCGAGGCCTGAGGCAATTGCAAGTGGTCGAGCAATTCCAGCAACTGGTCGGCGTAGCCGAGCAAGCCGGTGCCGCCGGCCGGACGCGGGCTTGCGCCATGGCCGAGCATGTCGTAGGCAATCACGCGGTATTTCGTGGCCAGGCCAACGACCTGGCCGCCCCACATTTCTTTGTTCAGGCCCACGCCGTGGATCAAGACCACGGGCTGGCCTTGGCCGGTCGCCAGGTAACTGGTGCCGGCCGGGGTGAGTTCAGCGGTGAGCCGAATCATGGAGCGCTCCTGCTTGCCTTTTTATTGTGGTCAACCGGGCTGGTTCACTGCGCCTTTTCAGCGGCCAGTTCTTCCAGGTCGATGTAGCGGTTGCCGATACGCGGATGCAGGCGGCCGCCATCGGCGCAACCCAGGACCACGACGATTTCGTCGGCGCGCGGAGCGTCTTCGATCTGCATTTCCAGGGTGATGTAGTGCGAACGCAGGCCTTCGTCGTCCTTGTGCATCATCGGAATCTGGATCGAGGTGCCCGGGCCGCCGCGCTTGTTGGTGAAGCTCAAGTAGCTCTTGGCCTTGACCGCTTCGCGATAGTGATTGCCAAAGCGCAGGGTGTGGATGACGGCGGACGCGTGTTCGATTTCACCGTCGGCGCCGACCACGGCGGCCTTGCCGTAGGCTTCGATCTTGTCCGCGCCGCCGATGATGCCTACCAGGCGCTCGACCATCAGTGCGCCGAGGTCGGAGCAGTTTGCGCGGATTTCCGGTTTCAGGTCTTCGACAAAACCGCGGCCTAGCCAAGGGTTCTTCATGACCACCGCCAACCCGACCATGGTCACCGGCTTATCCGTGGCCTTGCCGCCTTCGATGAAGGTTTCGTCGACATAGCTGACGATCTTGCGAATTTCGAAACTCATGAGCTGCTCCGTAGGAGGGTGAGAGAAGTCTGTGCGTATGATGGTATACCATAATACTGTAAGCGCAAGAGGCGGCTTTCAGAATGTTCGCAAGGGGCGACAAAAGGGGGTGAGCCGGTCGGGGTGGCGGGAGAGCAATTTGTAACCGCCACAAAAAGAGCGAGGGCCGTCTATCCTCATGGGATAAATGTCCCTCTTTCAGTGCAATAGGCGCTTGTCAGCCCTCTTGTTGCACCTATTCGATCCATTCGAAACGACGCAAGGATCGCGACGGGCAGGCGCTTTATCTCCGGCGAGCGGTTCACGGTCGTCAACACGAGCATAAGACACGACCTACAGCTACACCGATGAAGTCTGCACGAGTATCAGTTCCCGCGGCTGACGCCTCAGCACAGCCCGCGCCAGCGCATCCCGCAATGGCATCTGGAACTGCCGCGACGGGTGCGCAGCCAGCTCGACCCCTACGGCAACCCAGATGCATGCACGGGTGCAGGTGAATTCAGTGGTGCAGGTCCGACACTCATCACCGCGCCGAGGCCCACGGCCTCATCGCGAGCAGGCTCGCTCCCACAGTGGATTTAGGTGTGAATACAAATTTCGTATCCGCCTCAACGCCCTGTGGGAGCGGGTTTACCCGCGAAGGCGGCGGTACATCCAACCTCTTCTTCGGCAGACCCACCGCTATCCATCCTCATTGCCAACTGACCCACCGCCATCGCGAGCAGCCTCGCTCCAGCGGGGGATCTGCTGCCAAGCAAGGTCCACCCAGTTCTCTAAAAATGAAGCTTTCATGACAAAAGTTCGGTAGCACATCGCCATTCCCGTCATGCCTGTGTGACGTGTTCGAGGGGCCTGCAAAGGGTCGTTTGGAGCCGGGGCGCGAGGGCGGGAGTGAGGCGATGGGAACTATGGAACGTTATTCGAAAGTGGGTATGCAGGAGCTTGACCAGCGGCTGTCGAAGATCGTCGAGGCGGCGCGCAAGCAGCCGGTTTCGGTGTATCGCTACGGCGCGCCATGGGTCTGGATCGTTTCCCAGGATGACTGGCAGGGCGCGCTCAAGGAAGTGTCCAGCTACATCCCCCAGGGGCATTCGCTGGTGTTGTTGCGTCCGCAGATCGACGACCTGCTCAACGATCATCGCGATGTCTTGCAAGGGCTCAATGCCGACGCCCAGATGCTCATCGCGCCGCAGACCGTCATGCATATCCTCCTGCTGCAATTGCTTTATTCGGTGCCCAGCGAGCAGCAACTCTACGAGCAACTCAACTACAACCTGCTGTTCCGCTGGTTCGTCGGCCTGGACCTGAACCAGAAAGTCTGGAGTTTCAACGTTTTGTGCAAAGACCTCGCCACCCTGCTGGGCGATGCGCGGGCGGTAAGACTCATCCAGAAAATCATCGGTGAAGTGTTCTGTGGCGCCTTGCTGCAAATGCCCGAGTTCTCCTTGAACTTCGCGCTGCTGCACACCTGGCTGGCTCGGCACGCCACGACGTCGACTGCAAGCAATTGAGCCGTACTTTGAACTCAGGGGGTGGTGTGGAGCATTTTTTCAAATCGCGGCCGGCGCTGTGGGGCTGGCTGTTGCTGGCGGTCGGGGGGCCGTCGGCATTGGCTGGCGAAGCTGGGCAAGACGCTGCCGAACCCGCAGCGCGCCTGGTGGACGTGAACGAGTATTTCGTGCGCGGCAACACCGTGCTCGATGCCCGGGCCATCGAGGAGGCGGTGTACCCGTTCCTCGGTCCACAAAAGGCCTTGAGCGACATCGAAGGCGCCCGGGACGCCTTGCAAAAGGTCTATCAGGCGCGTGGCTATCAATCGGTGTTCGTCGAGTTGCCGGAGCAGAAAGTCGAAGACGGCATCGTTTACCTGCAAGTCAGCGAGACCAAGGTCGGCCGGGTACGGGTGGTGGGCGCCAAACACTATTCCCCGGTGGAAATCCGCGAAGAAGTACCGGCCCTCCAGGAGGGCCAGGTGCCCGATTTCGCCCAGGTCCAGAGCGAGTTGGCGCAGTTGAACAAGACGCCCGGCCGCCAGGTCATGCCGTTGGTTCGTGAAGGGCAAAGACCAGGCACCATGGACGTGGACCTGCAAGTGGAAGACCAGAATCCCTGGCAAGCCAGCCTGGGCCTGAACAACGACTACAGTGCCGACACCGAGAGGCTGCGGACCGTCGCCAGCCTCGGCCACAACAACCTTTGGCAACTGGGTCACAGCGTTTCGCTGACCTTCTTCACCGCGCCTCAGGACACCGACAATGCCAAGGTCTGGTCCGGTTCATATACCGCACCACTGGACGAACGCTGGAGCGTGCAATTTTCCGGCTACCAGTCCGACAGCAACGTGGCGACCGTCGGCGGCAGCAACGTGTTGGGCAAAGGGCATTCGTACGGGGTTTCGGCGATTTACACGCTGCCATCCAGTGGCGCCTGGGCCAACACCTTGTCCGCCGGCGTGGATTTCAAGGATTTCGATGAAGAACTGAGCCTCGGTGGTTCCAGTGACAAGGCGCCGCTCAAGTACGCGCCGTTCACCTTCGCCTATAACGGGCTGCGTTACACCCAGGACAGCCAACTGGGTCTGGGCCTGAGCCTGGTGGCCGGTACTCGCAGCCTGCTGGGCTACGGCAGCTCCGACGAAGATTTCGACTACAAACGCTACCGCGCCAGCCCCAGCTTCGCCGTGCTCAAGGGGGACGCCAGCTACACCTTTACCTTCGGCAACGACTGGCAAACCGCATCCAAGGCGGCCTTCCAACTGGCCTCCGGACCGCTGGTCTCCAACGAGCAGTTCTCCGCCGGTGGCGCGACCTCGGTGCGCGGTTATCTGGCGGCCGAACGCACCGGGGACGACGGCTACCTGCTGTCCCAGGAGCTGCGCACGCCATCCCTCGCCAGGTTTCTTGGCAGCTACGTCCAGGAGTGGCGCTTCTATGCCTTTGCCGAAGGCGCGCAGTTGTACCTGCGTGACGAGCTGCCCGACCAGGACGCCGACTACGCCCTTGCCAGTGTTGGCCTCGGTACCCGGGCGAGCCTGAGCAAGTGGTTGTCCGGGAGCGTCGATTGGGGCCTCCCGCTGCTCGACGGGCCGAACACCTCGAAAAAGGAATCGCGCCTGCACTTCAACCTGCAAGCGACGTTTTGAACCCAGGAGTCATGTCCATGCAACGCTTATTGTTATCTCTGTTGATTTGCCTGGGGCTGGTTCTTCCGGCAACCGCCAATGCCTGGTGGCAGGACGACTGGCACTACCGTAAACAGATCTCGGTGGACACCACGCCTCAGGGCGCGGCTATCGCCCAGGCTCTGGGGCGCACCGCATTGCTGGTGCGCCTGCACACCGGCAACTTTACCTTCGACGGGGTCAAGGAGGACGGTTCCGACCTGCGCTTCGTCAGTGCCGACGACAAGACCGTGTTCAACCACCAGATCGAAAGCTTCGACCCGCTGATGGGCATGGCGTTGATCTGGGTCGATGTGCCGAGTGTGGAGGGCGGTCAACGCCAGGACCTGTGGATGTACTACGGCAACCAGAAGGCGCCGGCCGCCGGCAGCGGTCAGCTGACCTTCGATCCGGATTACACCGCGCTGTACCACTTCGACGGTGCCACCGGCGTGCCGCCCAAGGACACCACGGCGTACGGAAACAATCCCCAGGGCGCGGTCGGCACCGGCATCGATGGGGTAATCGGCCGTGCCCTGCAATTCAATGGCCAGCCACTGTTGCTGCCGGCCAGTGCGTCATTGCAGCACAACGCCGGTGGCGCGTTCACCTTCAGCGCCTGGTTGCGCCAGGACCAGGCCAGTGGCGAGCAGGTCGTCCTGGCCCGGCATGAAGCCGCCGCCAGCCTGCTGATCGGCGTCAATCAAGGCACGCCGTTCGTGGCCATCAATGGTCAGCGCGCCGTCTCGACCCAGCCGTTGAACCCAGGCCAGTGGCAGCACCTGGCGTTGACGGCCTCGGGCGACCGGGTGGTGCTGTACCTCAATGGCCGGGAAACCGCGAGCCTCGCCGTGGCGATGCCGGCATTCAACTCGCCGATTGCGCTGGGCGCCGACATTTCCGCCGGTGCCTTCGCGCCGTTCAGCGGGGCGATGGACGAAGCACGGCTGTCCAAGGTCGCCCGCCCGGCGCCGCTGTTGCTCGCCGACGCCAACGCCCAGGGCGCCGAATCGAAACTGGTGGCGTACGGCGTCGATGAGGAACAGTCCGGCTTTGGCTTCGGCAGCCTGGGTTTCCTGCTCAATGCCGTGCCGATGGATGCCTGGGTGATCATCGCGATCCTGGTGCTGATGATGTTCCAGTCGTGGATCATCATGCTGCGCAAGAACCGTATGGTCAGCCGGGTCAGCCGTGCGAACGAGGCGTTTCGCGAACATTTCGCCCGGATCGGCACGCGCCTGGAAATGTTCGCCGACGACCAGGAACTCGCCCAGCGCCTGCAACATTCGTCGCTGTGGCGGTTGTACCTGGTGGCGGTCAAGGAGATCCGCACCCGCCGTGAGCAGGGCGCCGACACCTCAAGCGTCTCGGCGGCCACCATCGAAGCGATCCGTTGCTCCATGGACGGCGTACGCACCCGGGAAAACCAGCAGCTCAGTTCGAAACTCTCGACCCTGTCCAACGCCATCGCCGGCGGCCCCTACATCGGCCTGCTCGGCACCGTGCTGGGGATCATGGTGGTGTTCCTCGGCACGGCGATGGCCGGCGATGTGAACATCAACGCCATCGCTCCAGGCATGGCTGCGGCACTGCTCGCCACCGCCATGGGCCTGTTCGTCGCGATCCCCGCGCTGTTCGGCTACAACCGCCTGATCACCCGCAACAAGGAAGTCAGTGCCGACATGCGGGTGTTCGTCGACGAATTCATCACGCGCCTGGCGGAGCTGCACGGCGAAGGCCAGTCCGGCGAAGCGACCCCGCGCCGTGACCATCACGCTCAATCGTTCGTACCGGCCTGAGGACATCGCGATGGCTAGCGTAAACGCTTCACACGATGACGACGATGATGCCGCCGTCGACAGCATCAACATCACGCCGCTGGTGGATGTGCTGATGGTGGTGCTGGTGATGTTCATCCTCACCGCTACGGCACAGGTCTCGGGCATCCAGATCAACCTGCCCAAGGCCAGTGCCTCGGTGTCGCTTTCGGAGGCCAAGACCAAGGCAATTTCGGTGAATGACGGTGGCCAGGTGTTCCTCGATGCCTACCCGGTGACATTGGCTGAACTGGAAGAACGCCTGCGCATCGAGAAGGCCCAGAGCCCGGACTTCCCGGTAATCGTGCGCGGTGACGCCACGGTGCAGTACCAGAAAGTCATCGAGGTGCTGGACCTGTTGCGGCGCCTGGAACTGTCCCAGGTCGGTCTGGTGACCGGCAAACCGAGCCAGGGCTGACCATGACCGCCAGACTTCCCATTAATCCGCCCCCGGTGAAGCCCTCGCCACTGCGCCTGTTCAAGTGGGCCGCTGCCCTGGTGCTGGGGGCCGTGGCGGCATGTCTGCTGTGGCAGTGGGCCAACGACATGAGCGGCGTACGCCGTGAAGCGCCGAAAGTGCCGACCATCATCCCGCTGCCGCCTCCACCCCCGCCACCCCCGGAGAAGCCCAAGGAACCGGAGCCCAAGGTCGAGGAGAAGGTGGTCGAGCCAGAGCCGACCCCGGAACCCGAAGAGGTCAAGCCCGAGGAAGAAGCGCCGCCGTCACCGGTGGATGACCTGGCCAACCCGATGCAGATGGACGGCGACGCCCAGGCTGGTAACGACGCCTTCAACATCGGTGCCGGCAAGGGCTCAGGCATGGCCGGGGCAGGGGGCGGGCGCCTCGGTAATGGCACCTACAGCCAGTTCCTGGCGTTCACCTTCCAGCGTTTGCTGCGGGAAAACCCTGAGCTGCGCAGTCTGGCGTTCTCGCTGCAGGCCGACGTCTGGCTCAGTGCCGTGGGCGAGATCACCCGGGTCGAGCTGGCCAAGTCCAGTGGCAACCCGCAGGTGGATGAGCAAGTGATTTCCGCCCTGCGTGCCGCGCCGCATTTGAGCGAACGGCCACCGGCCTCCCTGACTTTGCCTGTGCGCCTGTCCTTGCAGGGACGGCGTCCGGGTTAACCGAATATTGAAAGTTTGCCAACAGGAGTTGTGTGCAGATGATTTCCAATGTGAATCGATTGTCGTGGGCGGTCGGCCTGGTGGTGCTGGGCCTGGCCGCACATGCGACGGCCGCCCCGGCGCCTTCGGAAAACGCCACGATCAATCTGATCCGCTTGCTCGTGCAGCAGGGCGTATTGAAGCAGGACCAGGCTGATGGCCTGATTGCCCAGGCCGAGCGCGAAGCCGTGCAGGCCCGCCAGGCCTCGGCAACGGTTGCCGCAGCGCCCACGGGCGCGCCGGGCGACGTGCGCGTGCAATACGTGCCGAACATCGTGCGCGAGCAGATCCGCGATCAGGTCAAGGCGGAAGTCATGGCCACCGCCAGGCAGGAGAACTGGGCCCAGCCCAACACGTTCCCGGATTGGGTCTCGCGCATCAGTTTCGATGGCGACATTCGCCTGCGCGATGAATCGCGCTATTACTCGGGGACCAACAGCAACCAGATCGTCGACTTCGCCCGGCTCAACGACAAGGGCCCGTATGACGTCAACCCCAACAGCAGCGCCAGCCTGCCGCCGTTGCTCAACACCCGCGAAGACCGGGAAAACCTGTTCCGCCTGCGGGCGCGCCTGGGCATGAAAGCGGTGATCGCGCCGCAATGGACCGCCGGCATCCGGATCGGCACCGGCTCGGACAACAACCCGGTGTCCACCACCCAGACGCTGGGCGGTGGTTTCGGCAAGAAGGACATCTGGCTCGACCAGGGTTACCTGACCTGGAAGCCGTCGGATGAGTTGACCTTGACCGGCGGGCGCATTGCCAACCCGTTTTTTTCCACCGACCTGTTGTATTCCGGTGACCTGAACTTCGACGGCGTGGCGGCGATTTTCAACCACAAGCTCAACCAGGATTGGGGGCTGTTCGGCACCGTCGGTGCGTTTCCGGTGGAGTACACCAACGACACCAGCACCAGCAACGGGACAGACAAAGAGGAGAGCGACACCAAGTGGCTGTACGGTGCGCAATTGGGGGCCAACTGGGCGATCAACGACAGCAACCGTATCAAGGGCGCAATGGCGTATTACCGCTTCGACGACATCGAAGGCCAGCGTTCGTCGCCGTGCCAACCGTGGGCCGGTGACCCGGGTTGCGACAGCGACGGTTCGCGCGTGGCTTTCATGCAGAAGGGCAACACGGTGTTCCTGCTACGCGACATCCTGCCCAACCCACTCAACCCGTCCACCACGCCACAACCACAGTACGTCGGCCTGGCCTCGGAGTTCAATCTGCTGGACCTGAACCTGGCGCTGGATACCGACCTGCCCGCGGACCTGAAACTGCGCAGCCAGGCGCATTACGTACACAACCTGGGCTATGACGAAGGCGAGATGCGCAAGCGCTCGGCCGGGCAGTTCGCCAACAACCTGGACAGCGATGGCGAGGTGGAAAGCGGCGCCAACGCCTGGATGCTCCAGTTCACCCTGGGCAACGCGCTGGAGCTCAGGCGCGAAGGCGACTGGAACCTGTTCGCCGGCTACAAGTACATCCAGCCGGACGCCTTGCCGGACGGTTTCAACGATTCGTCCTTCCACCTGGGCGGCACCAATGCCAAGGGCTATTTCCTGGGTGGCAACTACGGTCTGGCGAGCAACGTCTACGCCACCGGTCGCTGGTTGAGTTCCGAAGCGGTGTACGGCGCACCGTACGACATCGATGTCTTGCAGCTTGAAATCAATACGCGCTTCTAAGCGCAGGGAGGCCTCATGAAAAGGCGAGCCATGAATCCGTATCCCGCCGCATTGTTGATGCTGGGCCTGCTGGTCAATGCCAGTGCCCACGGCGAGGGCCTGGAGGAGCGACTGCGGGCGCAGTTGCGCAGCACCACCGCACAGTTGCAGACCCTGCAGAGCGAACAGGCCCAGGCCACTGCTGCCCGGCAGGCCGCGGAAAACCAGGCCAGGGAGGCCCAGGCGCAGATCAAGCAACTGACTGCACAATTGAACAAGGCCCAGGCCTTGAACGAGCAGTTGGCCGGGCACCGGCAAAACCTGCAAAACCAGGCCCAGGCCCAAGTGGCGGCCAGCAACGAACAGATCGGCAAGTTCAAGAAAGCTTATGACGAGCTGTTGACCCTGGCCCGTGGCAAGGAAACCGAGCGGGCCCGTCTGGAGGCGCAATTGACCGAGCGTGACACACAAGTGCAGCAATGTTCGGTCAAGAATCAACAGATGTACGAAGTCGCCAAGAACCTGCTGCACGCTTACGAAACCATCGACGTGGCGGACGTCATGAAAATCCGCCAGCCGTTCGCCGCCAGGACCCGGGTGCGTTTCGAGGAGCTGGCCCAAGGCTTTGGCGATGATCTCTACAAGAACCGTTTCGATGCGCCCCAGGCCTCGATCACTCATTGATTCGCAAGGAAGAATGACATGACCTCAATGGTTGAACACGTCAGCGCAAAATCCCTGACCGAACTGCTGCAAGCCGCCGGTTACCGGGTCAACGAAACCGAGCAGAACGGCATCGTGCAATTGCTCAGCGCCAGCCAGGGCATCGGTTTCGCCGTGCGTTTCGGCAACCCGACGGCGACCCCAGGGCATTACATGGACTTTACCTTCAGCTGCGCACTGCGCGTGCAAGGTGAACTGCCGGCCGGTTTGGCCGAGCTGTGGAACGCCTCGCGACGCTTTGCCCGGTTGTCGTTGCAAGGTGAGTTCCTGCTGATGGAAATGGATGTGGTGGTCGCCGCCGGCGTCAGCGCCGATCACTTGCGCAGCAATCTCGAACTCTGGGATCGACTGTTGCAGGAATTCATCGTGTACCTGCGCGAGTTCAGCCAGAACGCCGCACGTTCGCAGACCCGGGCCGAGCCTGCCGAAACCGCGCTGGAAGAGGCGAGCGCATCGTGAAAAAGCCGACCTTCGTCATCAGCGCCGCTGCGTTGGGCCTGGTCGCTACGGCGGTGGTGCTTGGCCTGCGTCCGGGCAACGATCCGGTGGCGGCGGTGCAGACTGCCAGTGTGTTGCAAGCCGACTCGCCAAGCCTGGCCCGGCTGGGCAACCAGCAAGTCAGCCCGGAAGAACTCAAAGCCCTGCTGGCGGCGCTGGCTCCTGAGGTTCGTCAGCAGATGCGTGGCAATCGGGCCGCGCTTGAGGGTTGGATTCGCGCACGCCTGGCGGAAAAAGCCGTGTTGGAACAGGCGGATGCCCAAGGTTGGCGCCAGCGCCCTGAGGTGGAGCGTCAGACCCGTGCGGCCACCGAGCAGATTGTGTTTCGCGATTACTTGCAGTCTGTCAGTCAGGTTCCGGCCGGGTACCCCAGCGAAGAAGAGTTGAAACAGGCTTATGACGCCGGGAAAGCCAACTGGACCGCGCCGGCGTTGTACCGTGTCAGCCAGATTTTCCTGGCGGCCAGCGAGCCGCAAACGGTTGAGGCGGTACGTCGGCAGGCGATGGACCTGAGCAAGAAGGCCCAGGCTTCACCGGCCGAGTTCGCTGCGCTGGCGACTCGTTTCTCCCAGGATCGCACCAGCGCGGAGCGGGGTGGCGACAGCGGTTTCCAGCCCTTGCAGCAGTTGGTCCCGCAGGTGAGGGAGGCAGTGGCGCGCTTGAAGGTCGGCTCGGTGTCGGATCCGGTGCAGAGCGCGGCGGGGTTTCACGTCATCAAGCTCACCGAGCAGCAACCGGCCCGGGAAGCGACCCTCGACGAAGTCCGCGAGCGCTTGACCCAGGCCCTGCGCGCCCAGCGCCAGGAGCAGATCGCCAAGGCTTACCTGGACGGCATGCTCGATACGGCGACGCTGAGTATCGACGGCGCTCAGCTGAGCAAGGTGCTAGAGGAGGTGCGTTAGTTTCTCGCTCCTGATCCCGTGACGAGGGAGCTTGCTCCCGCTGGGACGGTCCGACGCCTCGGGCGAAGCGGCCCCAATAAACATGACCGCGTTCTTTTCAGGAATCAATCGATGCCGGCTTTAGGGCTGCTGCGCAGCCCAGCGGGAGCAAGCTCCCTCGCCACAAGGGGATGTGCCTGGGTCGAGTCATCGCGCAGCCCTCGCTTTTTTGAACAACCGACAGGGAGTCACCCATGACCTTTACCGAGCCCGCAGGACGCCAGGCCATCATCAGCCCCTACCGCACGCCGCTACGGTCCGCCGATCCCTGGCTGGCATCGGCCGGCAGCATCGAGCCTGCGGTGGCCCAGTGCTTCCTGGTCAGTGCCCGTTGTGGCTGTTTCATGCAAGCGGCCCGTAGCCTCAACGTCAAGGCGACCTGGTTGCGCAAACAGTTGGCGCAGCTCGAAGCGCGACTGCAACGGCCGCTGTTCAGCTTCCAGGGCAGCGCCTTGACCCTCAGCCGCGAAGGCCGGCAATTGCAGGCGCGCTTGATCGCCCTGATGAACGACGGCCCACCGCCGCACGACGAGCAGCCATTGATTCGCCTGGCCGTGGCCGAGCCGATCCTGCATGACATTCTGGGGCGCGACCTGATCTCGTTGCTGCGACGCAACGCCAGCGCACGGCTGCAGATCCTCACGCTGGACAGCGAAATGGCCTTGCACGCCGTCAGCGCCGATCTGGTGTTGTGGTTAAGCGATGCGCAGGTGTCGGCGCCGGGGCCGAGCTTCGCCACGCTGCCGGCTGACCGATTGGCAAGCCTGAATTACGTGCCGCACATCGCCAAGCGCTATTCCCGGCCAGCCACCCGCCCGGACTGCCTTGACGGCCTGAGCGACTACATGCTCGTGCAATGGCAGGCGGACCAGCAGGTGGACAGCTTTGCGCCGTGGAATACGCTGCTGGAGCAACGCCGGGCCGGTGTGGTGCAGGTGCAATCCTACGAGCTGATGCTGGAAATGATCCGCTGCAGCGCCTGCATCGGACTGTTGCCGCAGTACATCAGTCGCTTCGACCGAGGGCTGGTCGCCTTGCCGGGGCTGTTCGAGCAAAACATGCAGCGGCATTTGTGGATGACGGTCAATGCCCAGGCCGAAGCTTCGCCCGAAGTGCAGATGCTCATCGAACTGATTCGCCACACGCTGGATGAGCGAAGGGACTGGTTTCAAACCTGACCGCTCTACAGGGGAGACCCGTGTCCATCGTGGGAGCGAGCCTGCTCGCGATAGCGGTGTGTCAGCCAACGTCGATGCCAACTAAACCACCGCCATCGCAAGCAGGCTCGCTCCTGCAACAGTGGGTGATGCGAGCCCCGGGACAGGCAAAACCCCATGCATTGGCTATACCTGTAGTTCCGCCCCGTCTTGTGTGGCTTGAAGGAGTGACAGCATGAAGCTCGCGTCAGTGATTGGAACCGTGTGCATCGCCTCGCTTGTCCTGGCGGGTTGCTCCAGCAAAGTCACCCAGCCGGATGAGTACTCGGGATTTCTCGGCGACTACAGTCGTCTGAAGGAAGAAAAATCACCGTCGGGGGCCGAGGTGATGCGGTGGGTCGATCCGAAGATCGATCTGGACAAATACACCAGCTTCTATATCGAGCCGACCCAGCTGTACCCCAAGCCCCAGCCAACCGTGAAAATCCCCCAGGCGACCCTGTCCGGAATAACCGGCTACTACGACCAGGCGCTCCAGCGCGAAGCGGGAAAATCCTTGCCCCTGGCAACCGCGCCGGGCCCCGGTGTCCTGGTGATGCGCGCGGCCATTACGGCGGTCAGCAGCAAGACCGAAGGCCTGAAACCCTATGAAGTGGTGCCGATTGCGCTAGTGGCGGCGGCGGTCAGCACCGCCAGCGGCATCCGTGACCAGGAAACCACCCTGGGCACCGAAGCGGTGTTCCTCGACGGCGGTAACAATGCCGTGGTGGCCCAGGTCGTGCGCAAGGGCACGGGCAAGCCCTTGTCCAATGAATCCCAGGTGATGAAACCCGACGACGTCAAGGGCGTGATCGATGGCTGGGCAGCGGATCTGCACCAGTCATACCTCAAGCTCAAATCCAAATAAGCAACCTGAGCAAATCGCCGGCCCCCTGTGGCGAGGGAGCTTGCTCCCGCTGGGCTGCGCAGCAGCCCTATGTGAGTGCTGCGCACTCAAGCGGGAGCAAGCTCCCTCGCCACAGTGTTCGTCCAAACCTTCAGCCAGTAGCGTGGTCCACACCATGACTTTTTGTCTCCAACCATAGGTCGCGCAACCATTTCATGGTTAACTTCCGGCCTCAGCCTTTTTCAAACCTGTCAGAAGGAATCCGTTCATGGCTACAGTCACGCTCAAAGGCAATCCGGTGCAAGTCAACGGCCAGCTGCCGCAAGTCGGCTCCAAGGCGCCAGCCTTTTCCCTGGTGGCCGGCAACCTGTCCGACGTCACCCTGGCGAGCCTCGCCGGCAAGCGCAAAGTGCTGAACATCTTCCCAAGCGTCGACACGCCGACCTGCGCTACTTCGGTGCGCAAGTTCAACGCTCAGGCCAACGGCCTGGATAACACCGTCGTGCTGTGCATCTCCGCCGACCTGCCGTTCGCCCAGGCGCGCTTCTGCGGTGCCGAAGGCCTGGAAAATGTACAGAACCTCTCGACCCTGCGCGGCGCCGAATTCATTCAGGACTACGGCGTGGCGATTGCCGACGGCCCACTCAAAGGCTTGACCGCCCGTGCCGTGGTCGTGCTGGACGAGAACGACACCGTGCTGCATAGCGAACTGGTGAAGGAAATCGCCGAAGAGCCGAACTACGACGCTGCTCTGGCTGCCTTGAAATAAGTTTCCTGATATAAGCATTTATTACATTTGTTGACGGCCCGGGCCTTGAGTCCAGGCCGTTTTCATTTGTGTTTCAACGTCTTAGCCTGACTTCGGGATTCGTAAGCCCAAGGTAAATTGCCGGTAAAGGCGCTTTGCTAAATATCCGACAGTGCTTATCGTTCAGCCTTCCGTAAAAGAGCCCCACGCGCCCAATGGTTGACCACTCCATGCCATCCTCTGTTTCCCGCAATTCCCGTCGCTGGCTGTTCGGCCTGTTCATCGTCCTGGTCGTCGCGCTGCTGGCCTGGAAGTTCTGGCCCACCGCCACAGGTCAGAAGCCTGGGGCAGGGCAGAAGGCCGCAGCCGGGCACATGGGGCGCTCGGGCGGCATGCGACCTGGATTTGGCGGCGCAACGGGGCCGATCCCGGTTCGGGTGGCGCCGGCGGTCACCGGGGATTTCCCGCTGTATTACAAGGCATTGGGCACGGTCACTGCCCTCAACACCATCAACGTGCGCAGCCGGGTCGGCGGTGAACTGGTCAAGGTGGCTTTCGAAGAAGGGCAGATGGTCAAGGCCGGCGATTTGCTGGCTGAAATCGATCCGCGCCCCTACCAGAACGCCTTGCTCCAGGCCGAAGGCACGTTGCTGCAGAACCAGGCGCAGTTGAAGAATGCCCAGGTCGATCTTGAGCGCTACCGTGGCCTCTACGCCGAAGACAGCATCGCCAAGCAGACCCTCGATACGGCCGCCGCGCTGGTAGGCCAGTACCAGGGCACGGTCAAGACCAACCAGGCAGCGGTCAACGACGCCAGGCTCAACCTGGAATTCACCAAGATCCGCGCTCCCATCTCTGGGCGGGTCGGCCTTCGGCAACTGGACATCGGCAACCTGGTGGCGGCCAATGACACCACCGCCCTGGCGGTCATCACCCAGACCCAACCCATCAGCGTCGTGTTCACCCTGCCCGAAAACAACCTGGAAACCGTACTCGCACGCTACCGCAGCGGTGCGAAGCTGCCGGTGGAAGCCTGGGACCGTGGCGACGTGAAACTCCAGGCCAGCGGTGTGCTGCAAAGCCTCGACAACCAGATCGACGTCACCACCGGTACGCTGAAGTTCAAGGCTCGCTACGAAAACCGCGATCAGTCGCTGTTCCCCAACCAGTTCGTCAATGTGCGCCTGCTCGCCGACACCCTCAAAGGCGTGGTGCTGGCACCGACCGCGGCCATTCAGTTCGGCACCAATGGCACCTTCGTCTACGCCCTGGAAGGCGACAAGAAAGTGACCATCCGGAAGCTGAAGGTCGGGGCCAGCGACGGCGAGAACACCGTGATCACCGAAGGCCTGGCCGCCGGTGACCGAGTCGTGCTCGAGGGCACCGACCGCTTGAAGGAAGGCAGTGAGGTGGAGGTGGTCAATGACAGTCGGGACGTGCCCACCACGCCGACCGAGCACCTGCAGGGCAAGACCGCGGCAGCCCCGGATGAGCCGGCTGCGGCCGACAAGGCGAAAAAGGACGGCGCATGAATCTCTCGCGGCTGTTCATCCTTCGCCCGGTCGCCACCACGCTGAGCATGCTGGCCATTGTCCTGGCCGGCCTGATCGCTTATCGACTGCTGCCGGTGTCGGCCTTGCCCCAGGTCGACTACCCGACCATCCGCGTGATGACCCTGTACCCCGGTGCCAGCCCCGACGTGATGACCAGCGCCGTAACCGCCCCCTTGGAGCGGCAATTCGGGCAGATGCCGGGCCTGACGCAGATGGCGTCCACCAGCTCCGGCGGTGCGTCGGTGATTACCCTGCGCTTCAACCTCGAAACCAACATGGATGTCGCCGAACAGCAGGTGCAGGCGGCAATCAACGCGGCCACCAACCTGCTGCCCGACGACCTGCCGGCGCCCCCGGTCTACAACAAGGTCAACCCGGCCGATACCCCGGTGCTGACCCTGGCGATCACCTCCAAGACCATGCTGCTGCCCAAGCTCAATGACCTGGTCGATACGCGTATGGCGCAGAAGATCGCCCAGATCAGCGGGGTCGGCATGGTCACCATCGCCGGAGGCCAGCGCCAGGCCGTGCGGATCAAGGTCAATCCCGAGGCCCTGGCGGCCAACGGGCTCAATCTGGCGGACGTACGTACGCTGATCAGCGCATCCAACGTCAACCAGCCCAAGGGTAACTTCGACGGCCCGACCCGGGTCTCGATGCTCGACGCCAATGACCAGTTGACCTCGCCCAAGGACTACGCCGAACTGATCCTGGCCTACGCCAACGGCGCGCCGTTGCGGCTCAAGGACGTGGCACAGATCGTCGACGGCGCGGAAAACGAACGCCTTGCCGCCTGGGCCAATGAAAACCAGGCCGTGCTGCTGAATATCCAACGCCAGCCAGGGGCCAACGTTATCGAAGTGGTGGACCGGATCAAGGCCCTGTTGCCGAGCATCACCGACAACCTGCCGGCCGGCCTGGACGTCACCGTGCTGACCGACCGGACCCAGACCATCCGTGCCTCGGTCACCGACGTGCAGCATGAATTGCTGATCGCCATCGCCCTGGTGGTGATGGTGACGTTCCTGTTCCTGCGCCGTTTCAGCGCCACCATCATTCCTTCCGTAGCTGTACCGCTGTCGCTGATCGGCACGTTCGGCGTGATGTACCTGGCAGGGTTCTCCATCAACAACCTGACGCTGATGGCCTTGACCATCGCCACCGGGTTCGTGGTGGACGACGCCATCGTCATGCTGGAGAACATTGCCCGCTACATCGAGGAAGGCGACAGCCCGTTGCAGGCCGCGCTCAAGGGCGCCCGGCAGATCGGCTTCACCCTGGTGTCCCTGACGTTGTCGCTGATTGCCGTGCTGATTCCGCTGCTGTTCATGGCCGACGTGGTCGGGCGGCTGTTCCGCGAATTCGCCATTACTCTGGCAGTGGCGATCCTGATTTCGCTGGTGGTGTCGCTGACCCTGACGCCGATGATGTGCGCGCGGTTGCTCAAGCGTGAGCCCAAGGAAGAAGAGCAGGGCCGCTTCTACCGCGCCAGCGGCGCCTGGATCGACTGGTTGATTGCCGCCTATGGGCGCAAGCTGCAGTGGGTGCTCAAGCACCAGCCGCTGACCTTGCTGGTGGCGGTGGGCAGCCTGGTCTTGACGGTGGTGCTCTATCTGGCGGTGCCCAAAGGGTTCTTTCCGGTGCAGGACACTGGAGTGATCCAAGGCATTTCCGAAGCCCCGCAATCGATTTCCTTTGCTGCCATGAGCGAGCGCCAGCAGGAGCTTGCCAAGGTGATCCTTGCCGACCCTGCCGTGGACAGCCTGTCGTCCTACATCGGCGTGGATGGCGACAATGCGACGCTCAACAGCGGCCGCTTGCTGATCAACCTCAAACCCCACAATCAGCGGGATGACAGCGCAACGGCGATCATTGCCCGCTTGCAGCCGCAGCTGGACCGGCTGGTGGGCATTCGGCTGTTCATGCAGCCGGTGCAAGACCTGACCATTGAAGACCGGGTCAGCCGCACCCAGTACCAGTTCAGCCTGTCGTCGCCGGACGCCGAGTTGCTCAGCCTCTGGAGCGGCCGTCTCGCCGAAGCCCTGGCGCGCCAGCCGGAACTGACCGATGTCGCCAGTGATTTGCAGGACAAGGGCTTGCAGGTCTATCTGGTGATCGACCGCGACGCGGCTTCACGCCTGGGCGTCTCGGTGGCGAACATCACTGACGCGCTGTATGACGCCTTTGGCCAACGGCAGATCTCCACCATTTACACCCAGGCCAGCCAATACCGCGTGGTATTGCAGGCCCAGGCCGGCGAGCGGATCGGGCCCCAGGCGCTGGATCAGATCCACGTCAAGACCACCGATGGCGGCCAGGTGCGGCTGTCGAGCCTGGCCCATGTCGAGGAGCGCCAGGCGCAACTGGCGATTGCCCACATCGGCCAGTTCCCGGCGGTGATGATGTCGTTCAACCTGGCGCCGGGCGTAGCCCTCGGGCATGCAGTGGATGTGATCGAAAAGGTCCAGCAGGACATCGGCATGCCGATAGGCGTACAGACGCAATTCCAGGGAGCGGCCCAGGCCTTCCAGGCATCGTTGTCGAGTACGCTGCTGCTGATCCTGGCGGCAGTGGTGACCATGTACATCGTGCTGGGCGTGCTGTACGAGAGCTACATCCACCCGATCACCATTCTGTCCACCTTGCCCTCGGCGGCCATCGGCGCCTTGCTGGCATTGATACTCAGCGGTAACGACCTGGGCATGATTGCGATCATCGGGATCATCCTGCTGATCGGCATCGTCAAGAAAAACGCGATCATGATGATCGACTTTGCCCTCGACGCCGAACGCAATCAGGGCGTGGACCCGCAGACGGCGATCTATCAAGCCGCGCTGCTGCGTTTCAGGCCGATCCTGATGACCACCCTGGCGGCCTTGTTCGGTGCAGTGCCGCTGATGCTGGCCACCGGCTCCGGCGCCGAACTGCGCCAGCCATTGGGGTTGGTGATGGTCGGTGGGTTGCTGGTGAGCCAGGTGCTGACGCTGTTCACCACCCCGGTGATCTACCTGTATTTCGATCGCTTGGGGCGGCGCTTTGCCCGGGTTGATGGGAAAGAGGTGCAGGCATGAGGCGCAGCGTGGGCCGGCCGCATACCCTGTGGCGAGGGAGCTTGCTCCCGCTGGGCTGCGCAGCAGACCTTTTGGTGAGTGCTGCGCACTCAAGCGGGAGCAAGCTCCCTCGCCACAAAAGCGTCGGCCACAAAAGTGTTTGCTGCATGGCGCCTGATGGCTGGAGCGCTTGCCCATGAACCTCTCTGGCCCCTTCATCCGCCGCCCCGTGGCGACCATGCTCCTGAGCTTCGCGATCATGCTGCTCGGCGGCGTGTGTTTCGGGCTGTTGCCTGTCTCGCCGCTGCCGCAGATGGATTTCCCCGTGATTGTCGTCCAGGCCAACCTGCCAGGCGCCAGTCCCGAGGTGATGGCGTCGACGGTGGCCACGCCGCTGGAGCGTTCGTTCGGTGCCATCGCCGGGGTCAACACCATGAGCAGCCGTTCAAGCCAGGGCTCCACCCGGGTGATCCTGCAGTTTGACCTGGATCGCGACATCAACGGCGCCGCCCGGGAGGTGCAGGCGGCCATCAACGCCTCGCGCAATCTGCTGCCCAGCGGCATGCGCAGCATGCCCACCTACAAGAAGGTCAATCCGTCCCAGGCACCGATCATGGTGCTGTCGCTGACCTCGGACGTCCTGGAAAAAGGCCAGCTCTACGACCTGGCATCGACCATCCTGTCTCAGAGCCTGTCCCAGGTCTCCGGAGTCGGCGAGGTGCAGATCGGCGGCAGCTCCCTGCCGGCGGTGCGCATCGAGCTGGAGCCGCAGTTGCTCAACCAGTACGGTGTCGCCCTGGACGATGTGCGCACGGCCATCGCCAACAGCAACGTGCGCCGGCCAAAGGGTTCGGTGGAGGACGACCGGCGCATGTGGCAGGTCCAGGCCAACGACCAGCTGGAAAAGGCCAAGGACTACGAAACGCTGATCATCCGTTACCAGGACGGTTCGGTCCTGCGGCTCAAGGACGTGGCGAAAGTCGCCGACAGCGTCGAGGACCGCTACAACAGCGGTTTCTTCAATAACGACGCGGCCGTGTTGCTGGTGATCAATCGCCAGGCCGGGGCCAACATCATCGAGACGGTCAACGAAATCAAGGCACAACTGCCGGCCTTGCAGGCGGTGCTGCCGGCCAGCGTCAAGTTGAACCTGGCGATGGACCGTTCGCCGGTGATCAAGGCGACGCTGCATGAAGCGGAAATGACGTTGCTGATCGCCGTAGCGCTGGTGGTGCTGGTGGTGTTCCTGTTCCTGGGCAACTTCCGCGCTTCGCTGATCCCGACCCTGGCGGTGCCGGTATCGCTGGTGGGTACGTTCGCGGTGATGTACCTGTACGGTTTTTCCCTGAACAACCTGTCGTTGATGGCGTTGATCCTTGCCACCGGGTTGGTGGTGGACGACGCCATCGTCGTGCTGGAAAACATTTCCCGGCACATCGACGAAGGCGTGCCGCCGATGCAGGCCGCGTACCGCGGCGCCGAAGAGGTGGGCTTCACTCTATTGTCGATGAACGTTTCGCTGGTGGCGGTCTTCCTGTCGATCCTGTTCATGGGCGGGATCATCGAGAGCCTGTTTCGCGAGTTTTCCATCACCCTGGCGGCCTGCATCGTCGTCTCGCTGGTGGTTTCCCTGACGCTGACACCGATGCTCTGCGCCCGCTGGCTCAAGCCCCACGTGCCCGGACAGGAAAACCGTCTGCAGCGCTGGAGCCTGCGCCTCAACGACCGCATGGTCCGCGGCTATGCCACGAGCCTTGACTGGGTGCTGCGCCATCGGCGACTGACCTTGCTGAGCCTGCTGTTGACCATCGGTGTGAACGTCGCCTTGTATGTGGTAGTGCCGAAAACCTTCATGCCGCAGCAGGACACTGGCCAGTTGATCGGCTTCGTACGCGGCGACGACGGGCTGTCGTTCAATGTGATGCAGCCGAAGATGGAAATCTTCCGCCGCGCGGTACTCAAGGACGACGCGGTGCAGAGCGTTGCCGGTTTCATCGGCGGCAACAACGGCACCAACAACGCGTTCATGCTGGTGCGCCTCAAGCCGATCAAGGAGCGCAATATTTCCGCGCAGAAGGTCATCGAGCGCCTGCGCAAGGAAATGCCCAAGGTGCCGGGTGCGCAGCTGATGCTGATGGCTGACCAGGACCTGCAATTCGGTGGCGGCCGCGAGCAGACCACGTCGCAATATTCCTACATTCTGCAAAGCGCTGACCTGGCGTCGCTGCGCGAGTGGTATCCCAAGGTCACGGCAGCTTTCAGGGCCCTGCCGGAGCTGACCGCCATCGATGCCCGCGACGGGGGCGGGGCGCAGCAAGTGACGCTGGTGGTGGATCGCGACCAGGCCAAGCGCCTGGGCATCGACATGAGCATGGTCACGGCAGTGCTCAACAACGCCTATAGCCAGCGGCAGATCTCCACCATCTACGACAGCCTGAACCAGTACCAGGTGGTGATGGAGGTCAATCCCAAGTATGCCCAGGACCCGAACACCCTCGAACAGGTCCAGGTAATCACCGCCGAGGGGGCGCGGGTGCCGCTGTCGACGATCGCGCATTACGAGAACAGCCTGGAGGACGACCGGGTCAGTCATGAGGGCCAGTTCGCCTCCGAGGGCATTTCGTTCGACATGGCCGAGGGCGTAACCGTGGAGCAGGGCACGGCGGCCATCGAGCGGGCCATTGCCAAGCTGGGGATGCCCGAGGATGTCATCGCGAAAATGGCCGGCACCGCCGATGCGTTCGCGGCCACCCAGAAGAGCCAGCCGTTCATGATCCTCGGGGCATTGCTGGCGGTGTACCTGGTGCTGGGCGTGCTGTACGAAAGCTATATCCACCCGCTGACGATCCTGTCCACCTTGCCATCGGCCGGGGTCGGTGCGCTGCTGTCGATTTACGTATTGGGGGGTGAGTTCAGCCTGATCTCGTTGCTCGGGCTGTTCCTGCTGATCGGCGTGGTGAAGAAAAACGCGATCCTGATGATCGACCTCGCCCTGCAACTGGAACGTGGCGGCCAGTCACCGCAGGAGTCGATCCGCAGTGCCTGCCTGCTGCGGTTGCGACCCATCCTGATGACGACCCTGGCGGCAATCCTCGGTGCCTTGCCGCTGCTGCTCGGCAGCGCCGAAGGCGCGGAGATGCGCCAGCCGCTGGGCCTGACCATCATTGGCGGGCTGGTGTTCAGCCAGATCCTGACCCTTTACACCACGCCTGTGGTTTATCTCTATCTCGACAAACTGCGCCATCGTTTCAATCGCTGGCGCGGCGTGCGCACTGATGCTGCCCTGGAAACTCCGCTATGAACGACCGTTCGCTTTTCAACCTTGCCACCGCGCTGACGACTGCCCGTGGTTCGCGGGCGCTGAGCCTGGCGCTGTGCGTGGCGCTGCTCAGTGCTTGCGCCATCGGCCCGGATTATCAGCGCCCGGAGGTTGCCGCACCGGCGCAATACAAGGAGGCCCAGGGCTGGCGCCAGGCCAACCCCAGCGACGCACTTGCCCGTGGCGCCTGGTGGGAGCTGTACGGCGATGCCCAACTCAACGGCCTGGTGGAAAAGCTCAACACCTCTAACCAGACCGTGGCCCAGGCCGAAGCCCAGTATCGCCAGGCCCAGGCCCTGGCTCGCAGTGCCCGGGGCGCATTTTTCCCGACCGTGGACCTGACCGTCGGCAAGAACCGTTCGAGCCAAGGTACCGGCAGCAGCAATTCGAGCCTCAGCAGCTCGGCCAGCGGCATCCGCGACACCTATAGCGCCCAGGCCGGCGTGAGCTGGGAGGCGGATGTCTGGGGCAAGCTGCGGCGCACGCTGGAAGCCGACGAGGCCAGCGCCCAGGCCAGTTTTGCCGACCTGGCCGCGATGCGCCTGAGCCAGCAGTCCGAACTGGTGCAGAATTATCTGCAGTTGCGAGTGATCGATCAGCAGAAGCGGTTGTTGCAGACCACCCTGGACAACTATCAGCGCTCGTTGAAGATGACCGAGAACCAGTACCGTGCCGGCGTTTCCGGCAAGGACGCGGTGGCCCAGGCGCAGAACCAGCTCAAGACGACCCAGGGCGATTTGATCGACCTGATCTGGCAGCGGGCTCAATTCGAAAACGCCATTGCCGTGTTGATGGGCCTGCCTCCGGCCGAATTCAGCCTGGCCGAAACCCAGGACATCCCGTCATTGCCGCAGATCCCGGTAGCGCTGCCGTCGCAGCTGCTGGAGCGCCGGCCCGACATCGCCTCGGCCGAGCGTTCGGTGATGGCCGCCAATGCCAACATCGGCGTAGCCAAGGCCGCCTATTACCCGGACTTCACCCTCAGCCTGAGTGGCGGCTACAGCAGCAGTACCTATGACAACTGGATCAGCGTACCTAACCGTTTCTGGTCGGTGGGGCCGCAGCTGGCCATGACCTTGTTCGACGGCGGCCAGCGCTCGGCGGAGGTCGACCGCACCATCGCCGCCTACGACCAGACCGTCGCCACCTACCGCCAGACCGTGCTCGACGGCCTGCGCGAAGTGGAAAACTACATGATCCAGCTCAAGGTGCTGGAAGACGAAGCCCGCGTGCGCCAGGAAGCCCTGGATGCCGCCCGTGAATCCCTGCGCCTGACCCAGAACCAATACAAGGCCGGGCTGATTGTCTACCTCGACGTGGTGACCGTCCAGGCCACGGCCTTGAGTAATGAACGCAGCGTGCTGAGCTTGCAGCAGAGCCGGCTGATCGCCAGTGTGCAACTGATCGCCGCGCTAGGTGGGGGTTGGGATGGGCAGATGGAAGCAGGGGAGAAGCCCGAGTAAATGGGGTATACCGTTCTTCATTGGAAGTCCGGTAAACCCGTGGCGAGGGAGCTTGCTCCCGCTGGGCTGCGCAGCGGCCCCATTTTTATGAGCGCTTCGCGCTCAAGCGGGAGCAAGCTCTCTCGCCACGGGTGATTTTTATTACAGCCACCAAGTCCCGCATTTGGCCGATGCACTGTCTACGACCTGTCTCATTGCCTTGCTATAGTTCAAGCCTCTTTTCAACCGGTAAAGGATCACTGCCATGTCGCAATACCAAGCGTTCACCGTCGAACTTGCAGACAACATTGCCCATGTGCAAATCAACCGCCCGGAAAAGATCAATTCGATGAATGCCGCGTTCTGGAGCGAGATCATCGAGATTTTCCAGTGGATCGACGACACCGACGAAGCTCGGGTGGTGGTGCTCAGCGGTGCCGGCAAGCATTTTTCCTCCGGGATCGACTTGATGATGCTGGCGGGGGTGGCCAATGAACTGGGCAAGGATGTAGGGCGTAACGCGCGCGTGCTGCGGCGCAAGATCGTGCAACTGCAAGCCTCGTTCAATGCCGTGGACAACTGCCGGAAACCGATACTGGCGGCGGTCCAGGGTTACTGCCTGGGCGGCGCCATCGACCTGATAAGCGCCTGCGACATGCGGTATGCAGCCCAGGATGCGCAATTCTCCATCAAGGAGATCGACATCGGCATGGCGGCCGATGTTGGCACATTGCAACGCTTGCCCCGGATCATCGGGGACGGCATGCTGCGTGAACTCGCTTATACGGGGCGCACCTTTGGTGCTGACGAAGCGCGCAGCATCGGCCTGGTCAATCGTGTCTACAGTGATACCGCCAGCCTGCTTGACGGTGTGATGGGCATTGCCCGGGAAATAGCTGCCAAGTCGCCGATTGCGGTGACCGGCACCAAGGAAATGATCAGCTACATGCGCGATCACCGCATCGACGACGGGCTGGAATACGTCGCGACCTGGAACGCCGCCATGCTGCAATCGACTGACCTGCGCGTGGCCATGGCCGCCCATATGAGCAAACAGAAACCCGAATTTCTGGATTGATTGATCATGATTGAACGCTGGACCACCGCAGTACTCGATACCGATCTTCCTGGCGGCTGGGCAGTTGCCCGAAGCCCGGAAGGCTTTCTGTACGATGCCAACGGCGCGCTGTTTCCCCGCGACTGGCTCAAGCGCCAGGAACTGTCGGTTCTGGCCGAGCATGGTATCGGGCACTTCGATGGCGAGCCGGTCTATCTGCTGGAACTACACAGCTCGCTGGACATTCCCGGTTGCAACTGGAAAGGCCTTCGGGCGTTCATGCTCGAGGACGATCACGCCTTGTACAAGGTGCTGGGCTACGCGGCGCAGATCGGCACTTGGGCCCGGGAACATCGTTTCTGCGGAAGTTGCGGCAAGCGAATGAGCCAGATCCCAGGGGAGCGGGCCATGTATTGCGACGGTTGCGATCTGCGTCACTACCCACGGATTTCGCCGAGCATGATCGTACTGATCACCCGCGGCGACGAGATTCTGCTGGGGCGTTCCTACCGCTTCGTTCCGGGCGTCTACAGCACGTTGGCCGGCTTCGCCGAGCCGGGCGAGTCGATGGAGGATTGTTTGATTCGCGAGGTGCGCGAAGAAGTCAGCATCGAAGTGAAGAATATCCAGTACATGGGCAGCCAGTGCTGGCCGTTTCCTCATTCGATGATGCTGGGGTTCCACGCGGAATACGCCAGTGGCGAGATCGTTTGCCAGGAAGAAGAAATCGAGGATGCCCAGTGGTTCAGCATCCACAACCTCCCACCGCTGCCGGCCTCGCGCTCCATTGCACGCTACCTGATCGATCTCTACGTGGCGCGGCGTCTAGGCCATGCTGAACCAGTGCTGCCAGGCTAGGCGCACGGTCAACCCCAGGACCACGGTGATGAACACCGGTCGGATGAACTTCGCGCCGCCGCTGATGGCGGTGCGGGCACCGAAGAACGCCCCGACCATGACCGACAGGCCCATGCTCAGGCCGATCACCCAATCCACCTGTCCAGAAAAGATGAACACCGCCAGCGCCGCGATGTTGCTGACGAAGTTCATGCTACGCGCCACGCCACTGGCCTTGACCAGGTCGATGGGGTAGAGCAGCAGGCTGCTAACCGTCCAGAACGCCCCGGTACCCGGGCCGGCCACGCCGTCATAAAAGCCCAGGGTAAAGCCTTGGGGCGATTGCCACTTCTTCTTGATCGGCGCATTGCTGTCCAATGGTGCCTTGGGCGTACCGCCAAACAGCAGATACAGGCCACAGGCGAAGACGATCACCGGCAGCATCTTGTTCAGCCACTCGGCGGGCAGGTAATGCGCAATGATGGCACCGGTCAAGGCGCCGACCAGGGTGCCGACCAGGGCGTGGGTCCACTGCCGGGGGTGGAACAGCTTGCGCCGGTAGAATGTAAAGCTGGCCGTGGCCGAGCCGAAGGTCGAACTGAGCTTATTGGTCCCCAGGACCAGATGGGGCGGCAGGCCGGCAGTGAGCAGGGCGGGCGTGGTCAGCAGGCCACCGCCACCGGCGATGGCATCGATGAAACCGGCAATGAACGCGACAATGGCGAGGATAGCGAGGGTAGTGAGGTCGACGCTGAGTTCAAAAGGCATGGAATGGGCTTATTCGGCGAGGCGCAGAAGGGCTGCGGGGAAAGCCGGTATGTTACCCATAATGGCAACGGGCTGCGACTCTATCAGGACACTTACAGGGTCGGTGGCGAGGGCGCGAACGCCCTCGCTACGTTTCACTCTGGTCGAAACACGGCCCGCAAACAGTTTTCGCGCTTGTCCTTGAACATGGCATAACCCTGCGCCGACTGTTCCAGACCCATGGGATGGGTCAGCAGGTAGGAAGGGTCCAGTTCACCTTTCTGAATATGCTCGAACAGGCGCTTCACGTACCGCTGGCCGGGTTGCTGTCCCGAGCGCAAGGTCAGCGCCTTGTTGACAATGGCTCCCATCGGGAACTTGTCGAGCAAGCCGCCATACACGCCCACCACCGAAACCGTGCCGCCCTTGCGACAGGCCCGGATCGACTGACGCAGCACCGTCCCGCGTTCGGTGTGCAGCCGCATCATTTGCTTGGTCTTGTCGTAGACATAGTCGAGTTCGGTGCCATGGGCTTCCATGCCGACGCAATCGATGCAGCGGTCCGGGCCCCGGCCGCCGGTCAGCTCCAGCAAGGCGGCATGCACGTCAGTTGTTTCGTAGTTGAGGGCAATCGCCCCGGCTTTTTCTTCCGCCAGGCGCAAGCGATCCGCAAAACGGTCGATGGCGATGACCCGTTCGGCGCCCAACAGATAGGCGCTGGTGATCGCCATCAGGCCGACGCCGCCACATCCCCAGACCGCTACGGTATCGCCGGGCTGGATATCGGCGTTGTCGGCGGCGAAATAACCGGTGGGTACCGCATCGGAGACGAACACGGCCTGCTCATCGCTGACACCTTCGGGAATGGTAAACAGATTCACGTCGGCAAACGGTACGCGGATATAAGTCGCGTGGCTGCCGGCAAAACCGCCGAACGCGTGGCTGTAACCGATGATGCCGCAAGCCGGCTGGCCATACGCAACCTCGGTTGCGGTGGGGTTGGGGTTGGAGTTGTCGCAGCAGGAAAAATCCGAGCGCTGGCAGTGCTCGCAATGCCCGCAACCGATAATCGACACCGTGACCACCCGATCGCCTTTCTTGAACTGCGTGATGGCCGAGCCAGTCTCCACCACTTCACCCATGAACTCGTGGCCGATGATGTCGCCGGCCTGCATGGTTGGTACATAGCCGCCCAGCAGATGCAGGTCCGAGCCGCAGACTGACGACAGCAATACACGGACAATGGCATCGCGGGGATTGAGAATGGAGGGATCGTCGACGGTCTCGACTTGCAATTTGTTCGGGCCCTGCCAGGTCAATGCACGCATCAGGCGGTACCTCCAATGGTCGGTGTGGTTGTAGGGGCTTGCGCCGCACTGGCAGCCGGGTGGACGAACAGGAAATCCCTGGCACCCTGAGCACGCATCCGGTTCGTGGTGACTTCGCCGGTTTCCAGCTGTTGTTTGATGCTGCGCAGCAAGTTCAGCAGGGCCTTGTCGGAGAACTTGGAGACAGCGGCGGCCAGGGCATAACCGGCGGTACCAAACGAGGTCTCGCAGGCCACGATCACCTTGATCTGCGTGCCACGGCCAGCCGGCGCGTCGCTGAAAAGCATCTGGATATCATGTTTGAAGCGTGTCTGTGGCGCCGCGATCCAGTGCAGCTTGCGGCCCTCCTTGGGCTCGGACTGTTCAAGGTCGCAATACAGAACCTTGTCCCTCGGCCCATTGGCAACCCACCGATAGGTATGTTCGCCGGTTTGCTCGATCGCATCGATCCAGGGCACCAGGGCACCGAGCTCTGCCGGATTACGGCAAAATGCGAATACCTCTTCACGTGGCTTGTTCACGGTGATGCTGCGGGAAATCACTTTGCTGCCGTCCCAACCCCGATCCTGCTCGAAAGCGCGTTCGAAAGGGGTATGGGCCAATGCACTCTTGATTCGGCAGGCGCCGGAATACCCGCGCCAGGCAGCGCAGGCTCCGACCAGCGCCTGGGTCCAACCCTTAAGCCCGCCCTGGCGCAGGCCGTTGGCGATCAACAGCGTGCCGGCCAGCAGCGACACTGTCCGTTCCGGTGTGCCGAGATTGGGATGCGACGGGGTCGGCACCGCTGCCCGACTCGCAACCAGTTGAGGACGTTCGGTCATGATGAGTGATCCTTGTAAATCCGCAGAAGACATAAGGAATGAACCGGTAAGGGGCGCGGTTGTTCCATCGGCATGCGGGGTTTCCGATGAGGCGGATGCACCGCCTTCAGCCAATCGCCGCCCGAGATCGAGTCTCAAACGCAGGGCGAAACCTGGGCCGCTGACCGATTTTTTTTTGAAATCAAGGGGTTGCCAGTCCAGGTAAATGAGTACATAATTGCGCCCATCGAACGCACTGGGGTCTAAAAAATCTCAATGTTTTCAAGGAGATAGCGCTCGGTGAGCGTACTGTTT
Source organism: Pseudomonas sp. SMV71 (assembly GCF_052042015.1). Taxonomy (NCBI): domain Bacteria; kingdom Pseudomonadati; phylum Pseudomonadota; class Gammaproteobacteria; order Pseudomonadales; family Pseudomonadaceae; genus Pseudomonas; species Pseudomonas sp. SMV71. Next base: position 35,741 of record NZ_JBKGGU010000025.1, read on the forward strand.
CCTTAGCAGGTTCGTACAACGGTTGATGTGGTTGCATTGCATCAGGCGTCTTGAGGCCGAATAGCAAAATGGTTATGCAGTGGATTGCAAATCCACCTACGCCGGTTCGATTCCGACTTCGGCCTCCACTTTTAGAAAGCTCTGTAGATCTATGATTTACAGAGCTTTTTTGCTTTAGGCTGTCGCAAGATTTTGTCTCGAAAAGGACAGATGCAACCTTGCTTCATGGGGTGGGGATGTATATATTTCCCCCTCTGCTGCATCAGCCGGAGACCAGGTTATCCAAAGCCTCTCCATGGCTTGAACGCGCTACCGCCCGAATGGCGAAACTGGTAGACGCATGGGACTTAAAATCCCCCGCTCGTAAGGGCGTGCCGGTTCGATTCCGGCTTCGGGCACCATCTAAAATCAAGGGTTTGCGGGCGAAAGCTGATGCAAACCCTTGTTTGTTTCCGGGTCGCAATTTAGGCAATGGGTCGCAATTCACTTTGTCGGCGACACTTTTTTGCCTATGCGGTTGCGGATGTATTGCTCGGTCATGACTACGGTCGTATGCCCAAGTTGATCTCTCGCTTGCAGAATATCTCCGCTGGATTCTGCCTTGTCCGTACCGGCCTTTGCTCGCAAGTCACGCATCTGAAACTCGGATTTTGCAACCCCGGCGGCTTCCCTGGCTGCGTCAAACCTTCCCCTCAACATAGCCACCGACATTGGTGTGCCGTCCTCAGTAACGATCAGCCGCGTAGAGCGGACCTTGTGTTCTGACTTTCGGGACATGATTCGATCAATCACCACTTTCAGTTCCCCAGTGATTTCAATCCGCCGCTTGGCATTCGTTTTGCCCTGCAGCACCCAAATTTGCCCGTCCCGGACATCCCGTTCGTCCATTAGTCGGGTATCGGTCACCCGTTGGCCGGTCAGGTAGGCCAAATCCATTGCATCGCGAAGGCCGGCATCGGCCTTCTCGTACACACGTTTGAAAAGGGCGTCTTCAATGTAGATGTCGCGCCCGGTTTCTTTGTTGCCCTTGATGCCGGCGCACGGATTGGCAAGCGCCGTGTACCCGACATCCCTGGCATAGTTCCAGATAGCACTGAGTAGAGCCTTCTCCCGGTTGGCTCTCACGGGGGCGGCCTTCCGCCATGTGAGGTATTGCCGAACATGGAGTGGTTGGATTGTCTCCAGCGGCGCTGGCGGGTCATCAAAGAAGGACATCAGGTTTTTCAACTCCCTGATGTTGTCTTTTTGGGTTGCAGGCTTTTTGGTAGGAACCACGTCCACCATGTACTTCTCTGCCACGTAGCGAAACGTGATGACCTTGGCAACCAGGTCCGTTGCTGTGCGGTCGCGCTCGAGCTTGGCGTATTCCATGATTGCCAGGCCGTAATCGCTGCCCAACGCAATTTCCTTGCGGTCCTTGCCGCCCACCTCGTAGTAATAAAAAATCCGGCCACTGGCCTTTTTGCGCTCGCGAAGCCGGGCTATTGAGCCGGGTTTGCTTGGTCGTCTTCCCATTTCAGCCAGCCTTACGTGGTTTCCATTCGTGTTTTTCTGGTTCCAGCATACCGACCGCAGTCACGGCCATTGCGGTGACGCTCGGCCAACCGTTCACCTTGATGGTATGCCTGATGCCGTTTTTCTTCAGGTTGAGAATCTGACCCGCCTTGGTTCGCGCGCCGGTGAGCTCGCAAACCTCCTCGTGGGATAGAAACTGGATGCTCATGCGATGCTCCATGCCGCGCTTGGCGGCAGAAGGTGGCGAGGGGTTACGCTGATCGGCGACCGTTTTCTTTCTGACGTTCCACGTCGATCTGTTCGTAGAGGTCGTCGACTCGTTTGTTTTTCCTGTCGATGGCCTGGGAGCGCTTGATGTGCTCGGACATTGCCTTGTCATAAGGCTCTATCAGTTTGATCAGTCGCATCTTCTCTTCTGGGTCTTTCGATTCGTTGAACCTGACGGCCAGCCGGTCGCGCTCCTTGAAATCCACACCGTCGAGTGCGCGGTTTTCCTTCTGCATTTCCTCAAGCACCTCGGCCGACTGCCGCTCCCAGCGTAGATACAAAACATCGCTTCGCTTTGGGCGGGTGAAGTGCTGGCGCCGGATCCAGGCCACCAATTCATCCTTCGTCATTTCCTCAAGAACATCTTTTGATTGCGAATTTTTCATGCAGGGATTCCTCGCCCGCCGTTCACCGGCAGGCAGGTAGGGGGAGTGGGGGATGGGTTACCGCTAGTTGGTCACGGCTTCCAACGTCTGCCGACGCGAAAAACCATCATCATGTTGTGATGCAGAGGCACCTTGAGAACGTGGTCGAAAAAATCGCCCTTTCCAGAAATGAAACCGGTGGGCACCTTGCTCCCAGCGGTCCCGAATTCTCGCCAGCATTCCTCGCCGCCGTTCTTTTCCCAGTAGGCGCGTTCGCGCTTTGGGATCTCGTCGTAGGTTTTGTAAAACACGGAGTGATCTGGGATATCACAGATCCGGCGCCATGCTGGGTTGCGCTTGCACCACTCGGCGGCATGCCGAGAAGCCTGCTCGACAGAGTAAAATTCCTTGGTGTTTTGTTCGGTCATGGCCTCGGCCCCCTGTACACCAGCCAGGCCATGTAGAGCAGGGGGGGGATCATGGCTGAACCTCCTTGCCCATGGCTGCGTCGATGCACGCATCAAGGTCGCCGGAATCGTAGTGAGGCGTTTCAATGCGAAGCTCGAGCTTCCCGTAGCTGACATCCCAGTCGTACTGGCTTGAGTCGCGCAGCCACCGATACCGTTCGGCATCCTTGCGCAGCGCCTCGCTCTCGGCCTTGAGCTGGTCGCGATCTTGCTCGACCTGCGCGCATAGCACAGCCACATCGTGCAGCCGGCTTTCCGTGCTCTTGATCTCCGCGATCAACGGCTCAATGCTCGAATAGCAAAGGGCGAGCAAGTTGTTGGCCGCCTCGATTGCCCGGCCTGTTCCAGGTACGCCACGCTGGCACTGACGCATCAGGCCCGTGAGTTTTGCTTTGTCGATGGTCATGCGCACACTCCCTGGCCGCCTGGGCATATCTGGATAAGGATGAAGGCGAAAAGCTGGAACAGCAGGACAAGAGCCGCCAGCGCTATGCAGACTTTCTCTCTCATGACATCACCGATGCAGCAGAGAGGATGAGAAGGCCCCACAGGATTGCGCTGAGGGCCATGGCTTTGAGGATCATGGGGTCACCCGCTTGAACTCGACGACCCAGACCCAGGGGTTGACGTCCCAGGCATCAGGCCCATTTACTTTGTTCCAGAGGTTGCCGAATGCGTGCCGCGCTGAGCCCAGGCATTGCTCATGACTGGTTGTCTTGTCCCACATCCAGCCTTCGCGCTGTTGGTGGCCGGCCTGCGCCGGACATTCACCGACATCTTTCCATCCGTGCCCGCCGTGGAAACACTGTTTGCCGTAGTCGGTGAAGAAACATCCCTCGGCCTGTGCCTGCTCATCGCTGATGTCCTGCAACCGCTCGACGCGGACGTCGGTGATCTCCAGCAGGATGCGGCTGGCCCACCGCGGCATGTGGATGCTTGGCCGCCAGGTGATTAGGCTCTCTTCGCCTTCCCAGTCCGGCAGCGGGTCGGCTCGGTACACCAAGTCAACATCTGCACGCTCCTCAACAGGCACGCCGGCTTGCCGGTAATCATTGATGAAGCAGGTCTCGCGCACCCACAGCCGGTCGCCGGGCCGACCATAGGGGCATTCCGGGTTAGGCTTCGTCACATCAGGGTTGCGAATGAATGGCTGGCCCAGCCCATAGCTGCCGATGTCGGCTTTCGAACGGGGCTGAATCTTCACCGTCCGCCGGGTGACTGTCTTTCGGCCATCCAGAATGGCGCGCACCATCGGCGCCGAGAACAGAATCGGTCGTTCCTTTACTTGAGACATGGTCTCTCCATCCCGCCACATGGGCAGGCTTGATAGGGGAAGGGGTTATAGAGGGGTGGAGTACAGATGTACTCCTATCGGGATTTGGCAGGCTCTGCGCTGGCGGATAGGGCTTTGATCCTGGCGACGAGGTCAAATGGTAAATCGAATTCAACCGACCAATGACGCTTCGTGATATCCGCAACCAGCCCCTCCAGCTCGTCGATTCGCTGGTCTGCCGTGGTCAGGCGCTGTTGCAGGGCCTGGTTCTCGGCGACGACCCGGTCGAAGTCGGCAGCCAGAACCATGCGCTCGCTTCGGTCGCTGTGGTTGACGATGTACCGCAGTGGATCGTTTCCTGTAGGCATACGTGAGTCCTTGCCGGGCCAGGCCCGGGCGGTGGAGTGGGGCATTCAGGATTCGAGGTAGACGGCTATGAACTGCGTCGCCGCTTCAGCATTGATGGCGTTTCCGTAGGCGCGCAGTCGCTCCACGATCGTGGGATAGCCTGCAACCAGCGGGACAGTTCCGGAACTCTCAGATGGCGGGCGCGGTTGGGGTGGAGCGTTTCCAGGCGTTGGCCTGTTTGCCAATTGAGGTGGTGACCTCTATGGCCTTGGCATGCTGCGGCACGCTGATAAACCGGCTTTCTTTGAAAAGCCGCATCAGGAACTCTATGACCTGAACCTTCTCAACCAGTGAGGCCAGGTGTGGATGCTTGTCCCGGGTCGAGTTAGCCCGGGCAATCAACATCAGCACATCGATACACTCATCGATGACGCGCTTCCCGAGTGACTGCTTGAGATCTCGGGGAATGTTTCGAGTCAGGTTCGTGGCCATCTGGAGCAGGCCCATCGAAACCTTGTAGATCTGCAACTCCGTATGCATTGCCATTGGCGCGCCCTCCTTGGGCCAACCGGCCGCAAGCGGCCGGATTAAATAAGCAAATTAATCAATCAATTGACTGCGGACGGGGCGGACGCGGAGCTCGCCGCCCTTGCCGTTGCCGCCCTGATGGCCATCACCGAAGGTCATGTAGAACGCGCCGTAGGCGGAGCGCTGCGAAGAGGACCAGTAGGCGCGAGCCTGGAACGCCTCGGGGCCGTCTTCGCGGAAAGCCTCAACGCTGGTCTGGGTTGGCGACTCTTCGCTGTACAGCAGGCCTACAGGCTCGCTGTTTGGGTTGTCGCCGCTGCGGCTGTATTCCCAGTTCGCTTCGGTGGACGGCTTGAAGTGCCGGTACTGCAACTCCTGCACGTCACGCGCAGGGATTGCCCAGTCAGTGAAGCCGCCGATATTCAAGGCCAGGACCTTCTGAGCCAGCTCGCTGCCTGCCGCGGCCATGGCCTCCGTGTTGGCTCGGCTGTCGGTGAAGCTGCTGGCGCCTTCGATCTTTTCGCCGTACTTGCCCCAGGCGCCGACCAGCTCATGCTCGGCGCCGGCGGTGATGTTCAGGTAACGCTTGCCGGTCTCCGGGTCACGGGTGATGCCGGAGAAGAAGCCACCGCCGAAGGGCTGGCCGATTTCCGGGATGGCGATTGCGGGTACTGCCTGAGCTGCTACGGACATGGTCATTCCTCTTTTCGAAGGCAACAAAAAAGGCGCTGCTGCGCCCCGGTGCCGGATCAAGAACGAATGAATGAAGGGTTAAATAAAGAATCTGCGGACGGGGCGGACGCGGAGCTCGTCGTACTTGCCGGTGAGGTTCTGAAGGCCATCAGCGAAGGACATGATGAACGCGTAGTAGGCGGAGCGCTGCGAACTCGACCAGTAGTAGCCCTCGGTGATCAGGTCATTCACCCAAGCCTGGTAGAGCTGGGCTGCCGCTGGCAGGTCGAAGTCGGAGTGACCGTCAGCGGTGTATGCCCGGCACGCCTCAGCGGCTGGATGACCTCCTACGGCGATCAGGGCGTCGGTGTTGGCCTTGCCGTCCCATTTGCTGGTGGCTTCCGATTCTTCACGGTACCGACCCCACGCATGTTCGCCTACGTCGCTTGCGGCGAAAATCAGGTAGTGCGCTGGCACACCGTCTCGCTCTGCCACGAAGCCACCATTGATACCGCCTTGGCCGGGCCAGTATTCGCCCAGGGCGGGGATGGCGGTTGGCTCGACCTGATGCACATTGGCCGCTGGCGGGAGAGAGCTTGCGAGCAGGGTGGCGATTGCAATCTCTGCCAGCCTTGGGCGGGCCACTTTGAAGTGGATGCCATTGTGTTCCAGTTTCACCATTTCGGATTTCATGGGGGTTCCTCGGGATGGGAGCAGAATTATTCGTCGTGACAGATGCGAAGGGCTTCGCGGTCGAAGGCCAACTTCAATTTGCGCGACACGTTTTCGGGTATCACGTATTCGTGTCGCGGAGGTGTCAGTAAGGGAATGGCGCCGCCCGGGCCCAGGCCGTGCAGGTGGTGAATCATCAGCGTGATGGCCTCGCCCTGTTCCTCGATGCCGGACCAGGCCATCAGCTCAGCCAAGGCCTGTCGGGTGCCGGGTAGGCAATGAAGCCGCAATTCCTCTTCGCCACGGTTCTTCCTCTTCGCCGCGGTTTTCGCTGAGCGGTCTTTCTGCGTTGCCGCCATGGCAGCTCTCCGTGATTCCACTGGCCGGCAGTGCCAGCCAGGTCTGTCGTTTGCGTTGTTGGGTGCGAGCTATGCGACGCATGAAGTACATCCGCGTCGCGCTTTCGGGTAGTCAATTCCGTGCTCTTCCAGGATGCGTTCCAGGGTCTTGTTGGCGATCCCCAGCTTCCCGCACACCTGGCGCCGGGTGATACCCAGCTCAAGGAAGGCCCGTATCCGCTCGGCGAACTTTGCGTCCCGGGCTTTCATATGCTCTTGCCGGTGCGCGTCGTTTGCGCCGCCCCTGGTAGGCCGCTTGAATGTCAGGCCATGTTCCTGGGCGATGTTGTAGAGTTTGCGTCGGCTGATGCCCAGCTTCTCGACGACTTCGGACTGGGTGTGTGTCGCTGCCATCGCTCGGATCGTTTCGACCTGTCTCATTCTTTCCTGATGGCGGATGTCCACCACAGCGACGGGTGCAGGCTCCGGTTTTGGTTTTCGGCGCACAAACGGCTTTGGCGCCGGTGGCATCTGATTGCTGTAGGTGATTGGTCTGGGCTTGTACCCGAAGGGCTCGGCGACTTCGATGCGGCCGCCGGCTGCCAGGAACTGGGCTACCTGGTCGGAGAGGGCGTCGGCCTGGGGCCGGTTATGCTCGACCAGGCTGAGGTGGTTGCTGATCATGGTGGCCTCACTTGATGCGAATGGAGCTGTCGCCGCGCTCAAGGTGCGCCCAGGTCGGCTCCGGCAGAAGTTCATGCTCGGCGTCTTCGCCGGCGGCCATGCGCTTACGCACGGCTTCGTTGTGCTCGCGGATCTCCTTGAGCTTGGCGGCGATGGCGTTCTTGTCCGGGGCGAACGTGGTTTTGGGAACGATGAAGTCCTCGGGCAGCTCCGCCTCCTTGTCCACGATCACTTTCTCCTTGCCCAGGGCAAGGGTGATGGTGAACAGCGGCCGCTTGATCGATTTGATATTGGCGGCTTCCATGTTTCGGCGCAGGTAATCGCCGATCTGCGCGACGGCGTTGGATTTGATGCGCTTGAGCTCTGCCAGTCGTTCAATCTCGTTATCGATGGCAGTAACGTCGCTTTCGATGTTCCGGCGCAGCAGGACGATGTTATCGGCCTTGACCTCGAACTCGCCCTGGATCTCGTCCATGGCGTGCTGCAAGGCCTCTTTCAGGCCCTCGTCGTCCGTGTCGGCCATGCCTTGAAGCTCGGCCAGCTTGCCGGTGAGTGCATAGAGCTGTGTCATGCTGCAGTCTCCTGTTTTGGCTCAGAGAGCTTTTTCCACTCCAGAGAGATCCGCGCAGCGCCTTTCTCATCCTTGCGCAACGTGAGCTGGCGGACAGCGGTGTCGTGGATCTTCTTGAGTTCGTGCGGGGTCTTGGCGCCCTGCATGGTGTCGATTACCGACTTGATGTAGTCGAGTCGGTCCTGCGCTTGTTTGGCGATCTCGGCTTCCTTGTCGACCGCCTGCTCGATCGCTTCCTCTTCCTGGCGCTGCTGAACGTAGTCGCGGTCATCGAACATGCCCAGGAACACGTCGGCGCTGAAGCCCAGCATGGACAGGGACTTCTTGATGGCGTCGGTGAGGGACTTCTTCGGCGCCTCGCCGTCCGTGGTGGTGCCGTACTTCGATTTGTACAGGTAAGGCGTGCAGCCGTACTGCTCCAGCTCGCCGCGCTCGCCGTCGATCTTGAACCAGAACAGGATCTTCACCGTATGGTTCAGTTCGAAGCCTAGGCTGGCGCGCTTTTCACCCTCGCCGAGGAACATTTCGGCGCCCTTGTCGAAGCGCTCTTCGGTAACCTTCCAGCCGAAGCCGATGCCCACCGGCCCGAAAACCTCGGTGGCCTTCATGATCATGGCCGTGCCGTTCAGGCTGGTTATTTGCTGGCCGCCGACCTTGGCGTCTTTGGTGTATCTGGTGTCGGTCTTTTCGACCCGATTCCAGATCTGCATGTTTTTGTCGGACATGACTGTTCTCCGCGCCACCGGAGAGGGGCGCTGTGAAGGGGGTTATTGGGTGGCTTTGGCGGTGACTGGCATTGGCGAGAAAAGATAACCGCGCGCTTTTGCTACTGCGGATTCAGCCTTGTTTAGCCACGGCCTGAAATGACTTTCGATGTAATCCAAATCAACATCCGACAGAATAAGCTCGCGCTTTAAGTACTCCAGCGCCTCCAGCAGATCCGGCGCGGCGGCGATCAGCTTGGCGTTGGCCTCAGCCTCTTGCTCGCTGGCGTAGTAGCCGGAGTTGTCGTTTCCGGTCACAGATCCAACCATGTAGCCCTGATGGCCATCGATGAACGACCCGGACATGATGATCTTGGGCGCTGTCGAGCAACGCACCCAGGGGCCTGGCGTATGTTTGTGTTCAGTCATGACAATTCCTTGCCGCGACGTGCGCAGCGCTTGAAGGTGTGGGTTAGGAGGTGATGCGATCGGCGTAGGCGCTTGCGAGCATCCAGGCCGTACAGAGAAGAAGGACGATTGCCGATCCGCGCCAGGTGTAGAGCCTGCGCAGGCGTTGGATTTTGGTCATGATGACGGCTCCAGGCTGAGCAACCTTTCTCCCAGCGTTATGCGGGCGGCCACTTTGTCCCGGTCAACGCCTGTGATGCTTGCGATCTCGCCGAGGCTGAGCCCTTGACGCCGAAGCCTTGCGCAGCGCTTGGCGAGTGCCTGCTGGCGCTTCTTGGCACCTTCGCCGCTCATCGCAGCACCTGTGAGAGCTGAGGCACCTGACAAGCAACATGGCGATCCCTGACCACTGTGTAGGCCAGCATGGTCATGAGGAGGCCGGCGGTGAGGATCCATGTGAGGGCTTTCATGGCCGAGCCCTCACTTCAACCCGGCCAGCTTTGATAGCTGCTACCAGCTTCGGCGGCAGTGCTGCCACAGGAAGTTCGCGCGGCAAGCCAGCACCGAGGATGGTCAGGCTCCGCTCGATCTCGGCGATCTGCTCATCGATCAGCGACTTATGGATTGGCGTGGTCATGACAACTCCTTGCGCTGCCGACTGATCTTCAGCAGGCGGGCGCTGTAGTGTTTGAATTCTTCAGGGGTGATGTCGCCAGCGGTGAAGTGGCGGATGATCAGCCCTTCAGCCAGCGAGTCGTCCAAGTCCTTGGCACTTGTGTGCTCAAGGGTTTCCAGGGCCTGGTCGATGTCGATGTGAGCGCTCACAGCTCGTTGTCCTCTGCCTGGGCGATCATGGCGTCATTGACCAGGGGGCGGAGTAGGCCCTCTGCAATCTCGCCAAGCGTGCCCAATGGGTGATCACTGCGGCCGAGCAGTTCGGCCATGGCGTTCTTGTCCGGCCGGCCCGATGAGAGCAGCAGCCATCCCAGGGCAGGGGTTTGAACCTTGCAGTCCGCCAGCCGGCCGTTCACGTGCTCATCCACGGCCAGGGCCAGGTCGGCCACGGTCACGCCTTGAGGCTGGCGCATCCGACGCTGGAACTTCACATCCGTGCCCCGGAGCAGGTCCTCGACCGCGTTGTACAGCCACTCAGCCCGCGCGACCTCTTCCCGCGTCTCGCTCACCGGAGGAGGCAGCTTCGCGTCGTGAACGGCCTGACAGATATTCAGTGCTGCGTGCATGGTCGCCTCCAGGCGGACGGAGTGTTGATCCAACAGAACTCGAATGCACTCATCCGCTCCGCTGGTTGCCGTTGGGCGCGGAGGTGAGTGCATTCGGGTTGTGTCGGGATAAGAAAAGGCCCAACTGGACAGGAGGGCCTTTTCGATGCGGTGGTGTTGCTCACGGTCGAGGGTTGGGGGCGGGACCATCAGCGCCAGAACGCCTGGGCCCCGCTGGTACATCGCCAGCGCTTGCGGTGAATCCGCAATGGACCGGTTGGCAGGCCGTCATCAGGTGGCGGTTCTGGCCGCGCATGGCTGAGCGCTGCGCCGATCAGGAAGATTTGGAGCATGCGATTCTCCAGCTTGAGGGTTGCAGGTGGCCGGCACTGCCCGGCACGTATCAGGCCTGGCCGCTCGTACCTGAGCAGCCCCGCGATTCACCTGCGATTAAAAGCAATAAATGAATCAATGAATTGGCAATCTGCGGACGGGGCGGACGCGGAGCTCGACGTTCTTGACGTAGTAGTCCTGAGTGCCATCATCGACGGTCATGTCGAATGCGAAGTTGGCGGAGCGCTGCGAACTCGACCAGTAGGCGCCCTCGGTGATCAGGTCCGGCACGTACTGCCACACCTGGTTGAGTTCGCCGATGGAAGGAAGGCCGAAGTCGTGATGACCGTCAGCGGTGTAGTTGGCTGCTGCCTCGGCGGCCGGGAATGAACCACCAGCTTCCAGCAGGGTAGTGGTGTTCAGGATGCCGTGGGTTCGGCTCGTGGCGCCGGTCTCGGCTCCATATTCGCCCCAGGCGAACTTGCCGAGGTCTTCAGCACCCACGATCAAGTGGTGAGGTCCGTCAGGGTAGTGGCGGATCCCTACATAAACACCGCCTTGGCCGGGCCAGTATTCGCCGATGGCCGGAACCGAAGAAGCGGCCGGCGCCGCATCGACTGTCATTGCCAGTGTCGCCAGCTTCAGTACAACAGCTTCGTCAGGGCTGCTGATCGTCAAGCCAAGACGGGAGTAGGTAGTCAGTTGATTTGCTTGCATGGGGTTATTCCTTGTCGGGGATGTTCGGTTGTTTTCCCAATGCCCACCGCTCTGGATGGGTATTAGTGAAAAGGTCCGTCATGCCGCAGCCTTGCAGTCAGCAGCCGTCATGCGCTGCCCGTCTTCCAGCTCAACCACGCACACGCCGTTGGTATAGCCGCGCTCAGCATTTATCCGGTTGGCCTCGCGGATGCAGGCATCCAGGTCTTCATCGGTGAAAACCCGAAACTCGCCGCGAAGGGTGATGCGAAGAACCTTGCTCATCGTATTGCCCTCGCTTCACGCGCCTGCCCGAGAACCTCGCGGGAGAAGGCGTTAATATTCATGTGTGCGCTGACGGTCATCGCCCGGCGCTGCTTAATGTGGCTCCGCATCGCAAGGTCAGCCATATCAGCCGGGTCAGCCTCAAGCGCGGCGATTGCCTCAGCAACACCGCCGAACCACTTTTCCAGCAGCCTGGCGCAGGATGCTGCGGCCTCGCTCACTACCTCATCGCTTGCTTCGAACGTTGGTTTACTCATCGTCTTGCCTCCGTTGATTTTCCGGATGACCCTGTCGCCAAGGTCACCGAGAAAATCCGGCTGATTTCCGGGGCCGCCTCAAAGAAGCGAATCGAAAAATCAACCGACAGCCGTGACCCGCTACTGGCGTCGGTCACTGGTTTGAATCAAATGCTGTCTCGTTTCACCGCTGATGCCGGCTCCCCGGTCACCCCAGCTCAACTCTCCGTCCTGCTTAAAGAACTTGGTTCCAGTCGGTCCCCAGGGAGGGGGCTGGGAGATCACTTCGCTGATCCCGTGCTATCTGGCGGCTTCACCAGTCGTGTGGCGGGTCTGTTGAGGCCCTGGCGAGTCGCTGTGGCGTCTCGATGGGTGAACAATACCGATGGCATTATTATTCGTCAATACCGATGGCAATATTATTTTTCGTGGGCAATAAAAAGCCCGCACTTAGCGGGCTATGGCTTTCCTATCTGTGCTATCTGGCGTACATGCCCCACCAAAAAACGTGGCCCAGTATGGCTATCTGCTGTTCCTGCATTTGCATGAAACTGTAGTCCTCATCAGGGTGGTCGTCCCGGTTGAAGCTGCGCAGCCGGATACCGTGGGGAAGCCTGAACAGCTGTTTCACGCGAAGCTGCCCATTATGGTTCAGGGCGTAAAGGTCTCCGTCGATCACGTCGCCCAAGGACGTCTTTCCAAGATCAACACCAACGGTAGCCCCGTCACGCAGGACTGGCGTCATGCTGTTACCGCGAACCGTTACGCACTTTGCATGGCTGAACTGCACGTTGTTTTCGCGGAGATTCTTCTTCTTGAACCTGAGGCTTTCCCCGATATCCTCCTGGATTACGAAGCGACCCGATCCCGCCGCCAGCTCCACCTCCCTCAAGAAGGGGACCTCGACCTCGTCGTCCCGCACCGGGGTCTGCTCGTCCCACTCATCTATGTCGTTGAGCTGAGAAGCATTGGACGAGACGTCTCTGAAGTCGTCATCGACAAACTTCTTCACTGCAGCCCTGGCCCTCAAGTCGGTAGCAAATCCCACAAGTTGAGATATCTGCGCAGCCAGCCGCGGACTGAAATCTTCTACAGGCACATCCAGAATCTTTGAAAACTCTGCAGCCACAGGCGCATTGAGTGGGTTTATGCCGTTCAAATAGTGGCTCACGGAGCTTTGGTTCATATCGAGAGCATGCGCGAGCTTTTCCTGCGTCAGGCCTAGGTCGCGCTTCTTCGAATTGAATATCGCCTTGAGCTTGTCTGACTCGGCTTTTCTTTCTGGGTCTAGGGCTTTCTTCTTCATCCGCAAATCTTATTCCTGCTGGTAATACTATCCAAATGCCGATGGCATTTACTTTGTTAAATGCCATAGGTAATATCCTCCCCATGAGTAACCCATGGGAGAAGACCATGAATCGCGTCCACATCAAGGAATTCGCAACGAAGCTCGGCCAGACCGAGGCGGCGATCCTACTCGGAATGACCCAAGGAGGCCTGAGCAAGGCCATCCGTGTCGGCCGAGACGTTTACGTCACTGAGCACCCAGACGGTACCTACACCGCCGAAGAGGTGCGCCCGTTCCCAACCCAAACGGTTGCAAAGAAAACCGCCGCTTAACCCACCTTGCATGCTCAAAGGAGCCCAAAACGATGCACTTCGACCCAAGCCACATGCACGACAAGCCCACCAAGGTACGCCTGGACGAGGTGGCCGACGATCTGCTGACCGCCATGGCCCGCTTCCAGCGCACGCAGAAAGCCGTCCTCGCCCGGGAAATCCTCGAGCGCGGCCTGAACCAGATGATGGAAGAGCTTAACGCGAAAACCGACGTGGCCTGAAGTTGCCGAGGAGGCCCTGTGCCTGAAAGAAAACCGCTGGAAATCCAGCTCGACTGGCAGGGACAAGCCGACCTGGAGCTGTTGGCCAGGCGCAATGGAGTAACCCCAGAAGAGCTGGCCGCAACAATCATGAACAGAGCGCTCGATCGCATGACGCGCCCACCGAAAAGCCGCAGCAACGTCGCTTCCATAGGACGCAAGGGCTGATAAGTCCCCCAGGGACTATTGAGGATCTGCCAATGGAAAACCAAAGCAGTAAATCGGACGCACAAAAAAGCCACCGGGCAAGGGTGGCTTTTCGTGCAGCAATTTCAAATCAGTTCTGGAGCGAATAATGCACCACTCAACCGAATCGATCAACCCCCCCGATAATGTCGCGACACGTTTTGGTAATTCTGAAAACGTGTCGCCGACTATGTCGCTCAGTCTGGGCGGTGTGAAAATCAGGCAGGACCTAGAAGGTCGCTATTGCTTGAATGACCTGCACAGGGCGGCAGGCAAAGAGAAGCGGCATGCGCCAAGTTACTGGCTTGCGATCCAGCAAACTGGAGAGCTTATCGCCGAACTGGAAACTACCGGAATTCCGGTAGTTACGATTGAAGGCCGAAACGGCGGCACCTTCGTTATGAAGGAGCTGGTTTATGCCTATGCCATGTGGGTTAGCGCAAAATTCCACCTGCAGGTGATCCGGACTTTTGATGCCGTGGTCATAGGCCACATTCAACTTGTCGAGAGCAAGCAGTCCCGGGAACGCGCTCGCCTAGAAGCCCCGGCGCTGACTGACGCCATCAAACATGGACGCCTGGCCGCTGGCAAAGACATCAAGCATTACCACTTCAGCAATGAGTTCGACCTGATCAACCGTATCGCCCTGGGCATGCCATCGAAGGCCTACCGGGCGGCGCACTGCATCAGCCCAACCGATTCAATCCGTGACCACCTCACGCCTTGCGAGATCCGCTGCATTGAGCACCTTCAGCGGGTCAATGCGTCCCTGATCGACGTGGGCATGGACTTCGAATCCCGCAAGCAGAAGCTCAGCCAGATCTATATCCAGCGCCACAGCCGGGCTCTCCTTTCCGAAATCAAGCGCCTGGAGTTCTGACCATGGCTGAGAAAACCTACCAGCAGCTCATCGAAACTGCCGCCACGACTGCGCTTGAGTACTACCAGGCGCAGAACACTAAAAAGGCCCTCAAGGCTGAATTGCGCTCGTTGTACGACACCTACTTCGAAGCTCATGGCCGCCCCGACGGGAAGTTCGATCCCTGCAACGATGCCTTCCTGCCCGTGATGAATTTCACTGAGGCGCAGTTCCAGCGTGTCCGCGCCGCCAAGAAGGCCGAATACAACGCCAAGCGTCGTCACCACACCGCGCTGCGTGCGCTCGAAGCTTTCCGGCCAGGCAATCTCAAGGGGGTCGCATGATGCACTACTTCAAGAGAAACATAGGCGACTACCACAAGAAGGCTGGTCGCCTCACCATGCTTGAGCACGGCGCCTATACGCTGCTCCTCGATGCCTGTTATGACCGGGAGCGCTTCCCAACTTTGGAAGAGGCTATCGACTGGTGCTGGGCGCGCAATAAGGAAGAAACAGACGCAGTTGAGCTTGTTTTGCGCAAATTCTTCGATCTCATTGATGGTCGCTACGTACAGGCGCGCATTCAGGATGAGATCAACGCCTATCACGCCACAGCCTTGAAAAATAAGGGGATTGCAGAAAAGCGTGAAGCAACGAGACGCACGAAGCGTGCACCACTCGTGCACGAAGCGTGCACGGATGGTCACCTAACCAATAACCATAAACCACTAACCATTAACCAAGAACCAATAGATCAAAAGACTTGCGCACCTTCGGTGAGCGAGCAGGAGGATTTGTTCCCGAAGTTCTGGGCGCTCTACCCACGCAAGCAGGACAAAGCCAAAGCACAGAAGGCCTGGGCGAAGCTGAAGGTCGGTGACGAACTGTTCGCATTGATCGCCAAGGGCTTGGCTGCTCAGGTTGTGTCCGCTGACTGGCTCAAGGAGGGCGGCAAGTACATCCCGATGCCTACCACCTGGTTGAACGGCAAGCGCTGGGAGGATGAGGTAAAGCCAGCCACCAACGTCCATCCGTTCCCACAATCGCGACACACGGGTTTTGCTGACCGCGACTACACCGCAGGCCTGAAACTGCGGGAGGACGGCTCCTATGCGATCTGAGACAGTCCAGGCGACGCCCGAATTGCCACCGGGAACACGCATTCAGCCAGCGACCTGTGAAGCCCACGGCGCCTACGAGCAGAAGATATTCCCACTGCTGGGCAAGGAGCTGAAGAGCGGCTGCCCTGAGTGCGGCCGCGAAGTCCGTGAGAAGGCGGAGGCCGCCGAGCGCGCCAACAAGGCGATGGAGCAGCGCATGGCGATGGAGCGCAAGCTGGGTGCGGCCCTGATTCCCAAGCGCTTCGCAAGCAAGACCCTGGACGGCTATGTCGCCAAGACCGCGGAACAGCGCAAGGCACTGAACACCTGCCGCCGTTACGCCGCCGAGTTCGCGCAGATTGCCGAAACCGGTCGTTGCTTGTTGCTGCTGGGCAAGCCCGGTACCGGAAAGACTCACCTGTCGGTAGCCATTGCCAACGAGATCATGGCCAGGACCACCGCCACGGCTGTGTACCGCACCCTTGGCGCAGTGCTCCAGCAGATCCGGGCGTCTTACGACCACGCCAGCGAACAGAGCGAGAGCCAGATCCTGTCGAGCCTGATCAGCCCCTCGCTGCTCCTCCTGGACGAGATCGGCGTGAGCAAGGAGAAGCCCAGCGACTTCGAGCTGACGACCTTGTTCGCGATCATCAACGGCCGGTACGAGGAAATGCGTCCGACCATCATCGTTTCCAACCTGGACGGCCAGGCGCTGCCCGGCGCCATCGGCGAGCGCTGCATTGACCGCCTGCGCGAGGGCGGGGTGATCGTCATCCCGTTCGAGTGGGAATCGCAGCGCGGCAAGGAGGGGTTCTGACATGACGCTCGATAAACAAAAACTCCAGAAGCTGCTGTGGGCCGAATCCGCGTCCTACCGTGCCGACTGCGCAGACTGGAAGCGCAACACCGAGGCGCTGCAAGAGTTCCTCGGGGAGAAGACCGTGGAGGAGGTGGCGCTGGAGCTGCTGGCCGAGAACGAATCCCTGCGCAAGGATGCCGATCGGTACCGTTGGCTTCAGAAAGGGCGCAGTAACGACATCGAGGTCGTGGAATGGATCGGCCCGCACTACGCAGGAATGGTCGGTGAAGACCTGGATGTGCTGATCGACGCCGCCATGGGCAAGGCGGTGCAGCCATGACCGACAAGATCAGCGTCAACTGCCAGGCCAAGCTCTCCGAGGCCATCACCGCGCTCAGCACCATGTACCGGGACAAGAAGTTCGTGGTCGTGTCGCTGCGCCCGGGCAAGGACCGCACGCTCGACCAGAACGCCCTGTGGTTTGCGATGTACAAGCGCATCTCTGAAATGACCCAGATCGGCGACCCGGCCGACGCCCGGCGGTACTGCAAGCTGCACATCGGCGTCCAGATCCTGCTCAACGAGGATTCCGGCTTCCAGGCGGCCTGGTACCAGGTGATGCGCCACCTGCCGTACGAGACAAAGCTGGCGATGATGGGCGAGTGCAAGCTCTTCGGCCCAGATGGCTTCCCGGTGACCAGCCTGTTCAATCGCGCCCAGGGCGTCCAGTACACAGACCGCATCGTCGCCTACTTCACTGGTCAGGGTGTGGTGTTCAGCGACCTGCTGAGCGAGGTGGCGGCATGAAACACAACTTCAAGCCGGGCGATCTGGCAATCATAGTCGGATGCCGCATCAATCCAGAGGACATTGGGAAACTTGTTGAGCTGTCTGAGCGAGTTCTCCTGAATGGCTATTTCACCACTCCATCTGGCTGGCGAGTCTTCTCAGCATCCCCTGGAACGTGCTGGGTAGTGCTGAGCGAGAACATTGCTTCTTACGGAGGTGATCATGGGTGGGCTCTCGTTGACGAAAAACACCTCATGCCCCTGCGTGGTGACTTCACCCCCGAGCAGCAGAAATCCAAGGAGGCCGAGCCATGCGCGTAGCCCCCAAGGAGAAGAAGGAGCCCCGGGCGAAGAAATGCCGCGTCCCAACATGCAGGGCCTCATTCGTCCCTGCGCGCCTGGGCCAGGCCGTATGTAGTCCGGCCTGCGCGATCGCCGACGCCGCAACGAACAAACCCAACCAGGAGAAGGCCCGCAAGTCCCTGGCCCAGGTCGAGCGCCGGGAGATCAAGGTTCGCAAGGAGAAGCTGAAGACCAGGGCGGATTACGCCAAGGAAGCCCAGGCGATCATCAATCGCTACGTCCGACTGCGTGATGCGCATCTCGGCTGCATCAGTTGCGACAAGCCTGCCTCATGGAGCGGTCAATGGCATTGCTCACACTTCCGCAGTGTTGGCGCCGCCGCCCACCTCCGCTTCAACCTCTGGAACATGAACAAGTCCTGCTCCCAGTGCAATGCACATCTGAGCGGGAACATCATGGTTTACCGCCCTCGCTTGGTCGAGAAGATCGGCGCGGACAAGGTGGAATGGCTGGAGCGCAACCAGAGCCTGATCCGTCATGAGGTCGACTACCTCAAAAGGCTCAAGTCCATCTTTACCAAAAAATGCAAAAGGCTGGAGGCGCGAATCCAATGCAATGCAGCGTAGAGAATTGCGGCCGTGCCGCCATGTACAAGACCGCCCAGCTTTGCCAGATGCACTACTTCCGCCTAATGCGGAACGGCACAACAGAAAAGCTTCCTACAAGCCGCCAGCAACGGGTAATCACGCCAAACGGCTATGTCCGAGTGTACGAGCCTGGTCACCCGCTTGCGGACAAAGGCGGCTATGTCTTCGAACATCGCCATGTCATGTGGGCTGAGGTCGGGCCAGGCGGCCGAGATTGCGAGTTGTGCGGGAAGCATGAGACCTGGCTCACCTGCCACGTCGACCACATAGACGAAAACCGCCAGAACAACACCCGTACCAATCTCCGAATTCTCTGTCGCGGATGCAATGTAAAGCGAGGCGTCACCCCTGAAAGTCATGCGCTTCGCAGCGGCCTTGATCTGATTGAGTTCGAAGGGAGGCGGCTTACTGCGGAGCAATGGGCGCGCGATCCCCGGGTGCTGGTCAGCGGCAGAACGATCAGGGTTAGAAAGGCGGCAGGAAAGTCGGATTTCGATGCGCTCTTTGCGGCCAAGATTACCCATAACGGGAAGCGCCGAGCATGACCACCGTCGAAGAAATCAAAACCATCAAGGCCGAATACCGGGCCAAGACCCGCGAACTCAAGAGGACCGCCGCATGATCTATCGCAACGTGATTTCCGCAGTGGTCCGGGCCCTGGCCGCTGAGACCATCAACTCCGCCGGCGGCTGCGACTTCGAGCCTAAGGTCCAGACCAGCAAACTCAAGGGTGAGATATCCGGCAAGGACGCCACTCTACTGGCCGACTGCATCGTCCATAAGCTGCTTCATGCGCAACTGACGCCGCGCCAGTGGAACGCCCTGGTCGCCAAGTATAGTACCCACAAAGGGCGCAAGGTCGACTCCATCGGTAGGCTCGTCTGTGCGATCAAGAGCCCCGCGCCCCAGCGGTTCACCCAACAGGCCGTTCTGGTCTGGGCAGTCCCTCAGCAGGTGAAGGGTATCCAGCGCCAGGCACGCCAAGCCGCCGCGCCGGAGAAGATCCACGACTCGAGTGGGAAGTGGGATTGGCGCAACAGGGCAGCCGAGGAAGCCGTCGAGCGTGCCAACCGTCACGCAAAGGCTGTCGCCGAGGCACGTCCCGGGGAAATGATCGTCCTGGCCGCGTCCAACTACGACATGACCAACTGGGACAGCCAGGGCCTCACGGAGCGGACATATCAGCGCTGGAATAAAGCCATCAAGGATGGCCTGGAAAGCCTTGTGGATGAAGCTCTGGTGGAAGCACAATCCGTGCTTGAAGAGTGCGGCGTACTTGAGGGGCAAGCAGCATGAATGATCGGGAATTGCTTGAGCTGGCAGCAAAGGCGGTGAATCTAAGGCCTTACGGTAGATACGACTTTCAGATCGGTCTTGAGGTATCCACCCCGCATAACTCAACGTACTACTGGAACCCGCTTGGCGACGATGGGGATGCGTTCCGGCTCGCAGTAGATCTTGACCTGGATGTGGGTCAGGCTGTCGATTACCGAGAGGTTCAGGTTGGTGGCACTCTACCTTCCACGATTTTTGAGTCTTGGGGGGAAGATAAAATAGCGGCAACCCGGCGCGCCATAGTTCGTGGCGCCGCTGAGATTGGAAAGGCGCGGGAATAAATAAACCAAAGGGCCTCAAAAGGGCTTGCAATGTCATGTCGCCATGTCGCATTATTCACCCATCCTGTCATTCCTGCGTGTGTAGGACTGACTTACAAGAACCCGGCCACTGCGCCGGGTTTTTTTATTGTTCGGATTCGACCTGCTGGGAGGTGCGCATGAAGCTGAAGGCAAAAATCAATCAGCTGGAGCGCGCCAGAACAGCCTGGGAGTCAGTTGCACGCCAAGTCGGCGAGACTGACTTCTCGCGCCATCCGCGCACTGGCGAGTATCTGCATCCCGGTGTCGCCATGGGTTGGCGCATACACAAGAAGAATCTGTAGTTTAACCTGTAGCCAGGACAGCCCTCGGGAAGGCCTGGACGTCGATAGCCGGACAGTGCGACGTACGGAAACAACGCCGGCAGCCCGCGCGCCCCGACCTCAAATGCTTTCTGGGTGGCGCGAGACTGGAGCGGCGAGATCGATGCAAAGGGGCGTCGACGCTGTGATAGCCTTTGGCGGACCGAGGGGAAAGACCCTCACATTATGCGGATGAATGTGCAGGCTGATGCGCTAATCAGGTGAACGAGATCCCCGCCGGTCCGTGATGCGGCACATTAGTGCCGGTCGCATCTGCTGCGGTTAGGTTGCTGAGCATTTCGGCAAGCTGGTCAGGGGGTAGCCGCGAAAGCGGAGGAAGTAAAACGAGGCGCCGGTACGCGCCTATCGTCACTAGGCCGGAGATCAGCACCGGCCATCCGCACCTATTCAGGGCCTCGACATTGATCGGGGCATTTTCGTTTTTCGGGCTATGCCCAGGCCACGCAGGCCGTTTTCTTCGTGGAGCAGCATATGGCTGAGCCGAGCACTGGCGCACTCGCTGTAACTGGTGTCGTTGCCAGCCTTGGCTTGGGCGCTGCCTTCCCCCAGATTGACCTGTCAGCACTTGTTGGAGCGTTCGGCGGATCGTTTCTGTTCGTCGTCTTCGCGGACGCCATGCCAACGTGGCGCCGCATTGGTTACCTTTTTGCCGGCTGGATCGGCGGTTACTTCGGCTCTGCCGAACTCTTGGGGCTCACCTGGACCAAAACGGCTGGCTTCAGCGGTTTCATCTGTGGCGCGGTATGCGTGGCGGTTGCGACTGGAATTCTGGAGTGGATGCACACCGGCGTCATGCCGCGCTGGCTGCAATGGTTCTTCCGCCTTCGGGCGAGGAAGGAGGGCTGAATGGCCTCAATCATCCAGGCTGCACTGTGTGCGGTCATCTTCATCATGATCGGGTTGCGCTACAGCCCGTACCCGAACTCCCGGTACAAGCTGACCGTATCCCTGATCGCCTGGGCGGCCTGCGCGGTAACCGGCATGCAGTGTGTCAGCCTCGTTGGCCGCATGGTGCTGGAAGGGGAGTTTGCTGATGCGTCGTGGTTCAACACAGCGTTCTACGGTCTGGCTGCTGTTCTGGTCTGGCGTGCTCGTGGGAATGTGGCCCGCATCGTTCAGGTGGATTAAGTCGCGACACGTTTCGCGAGTCAGCAAATTGTGTCGCAGCATCATGCATACTCGAACCTCTTTCAAAAGGAGGTTGGCATGAGTTTCAATAAAATTCCCGATGCTCAATTCGACTTGACTCGAAATGCGGCATACCAAGCAGGAAGGGTTAAGTCGCACGCCGTCAGACTGAGCAAAGCAATCAATGAGCTCCTCAACAGTGAGTATCCCGCCGAGGAGTGGGGTACATCTTGCTTAGTAGGTGCTGACGGAATCACGTTACGCATAAGAACTCCTTTCGGAGACGCTCGCGCCGTAACCGCCATTCAGTTAATCAATGGCTACGTTGGTGCTCGCTACGTTTTCGAGAAGCTTATTGCTTCGAATTCAGGAACCCCGTTTTACCAGCCGGTATGGGCGATTCGTATAGACGGGGAGGGGCAGGTAACGAGCGACGACGGCGAGCTGCTTTACCGCCTTCAAGCATTCTCAGGCACAGAGCGGGAACACGGCGTGGTCACGGTTACATTGTCCGCTATCTATGCGATCGCAACGAATGACGGCTATTACGTCTCCGACCAGTAATAAGTTAGGGCCACATATGACGAAGCAACCCGACTGGGAGGCGATCGAACGAGCCTACCGGGCCGGGTCGCTTTCGATCAGAACCATCGCAGAGCGCCAGGGAGTGAGCGACACCGCGATCAGGAAGAAGGCCAAAGCCCTTGGATGGGCGAGAGATCTTTCTGACCAGGTCCGGAAAGAGGTTCGCAGCAAGCTGGTTCGCGGAGAGGTTCGCAACGACCAAGGCGCGAACTGCGAACTGGATGCCGAGATCATCGAAGAGGCTGCTGAGGAGGGCGCCCGGGTGGTTCGCAGCCACCGCCGCGACATTCGCAAGGCGACAATCCTCGCGAACCTGCTGATGGACGATCTGATGACCACCATCCAGCGCCGCGAAGAGATTGAAGACGCGATCGAGGATGAAACCTCTGAGGACAGCAACGGAATGCGGAGGGCTTCGATGCTCGCTGCAGTCGCTCTGCCCAGCAATTCCAAAACACTGTTCCAGCTTTCCTCCGCGATGAAGAACCTACAGGTTCTGGAGCGCCAGGCATTTGGCCTGGACGAGAAGGAGAAGACGGACGACGCCGACGAACTTTCCAAGATGATGGACGAACTATCGAAGGACGCCTGACATGAAGCCCGAGCACATGAAGCTGCTCCGGGATAAACGCTGGCGGTTGAACAATCTCTACTTCATCACCGACAAGCAGGGCAAGAAAGTCCGCTTCCGGATGACGGACGAGCAGATCGAATACTTCGACGGGATGCACACCCGGAACATCATCCTGAAGGCTCGTCAGCTCGGCTTCACCACCGAGTGCTGCATCATCCAGCTCGACGCCGCTCTGTTTGAGTCGGCCAAGTGCGCGCTGATCGCCCACACCCTGAACGACGCCAAGCGCTTGTTCCGGGAGAAGGTGAAGTACGCCTACGACAACCTGCCGAAAGAGATCCGCGCAGCGAACCCTGCGAGCAACGACGCTGCTGGTGAGCTGGTATTCAGCAAGGGCGGCTCGATCTACGTCAGTACCTCGTTCCGGGGTGGCACGCTGCGTTACCTGCATGTCTCTGAGTTCGGGAAGATCTGCGCCAAGTTTCCGCACAAGGCCCGTGAGATCGTCACTGGCGCCTTCGAGGCTGTTGCCACCGATTGCTTTGTCACGATTGAATCGACGGCGGAGGGGCGGGCGGGCTACTTCTTCGACTACTCGCAGAGCGCAGAGAAGCAACTGCTGTCCGGTACACCCCTGGGCAAGCTGGACTGGAAGTTTTTCTTCTTCAGTTGGTGGAAGAACAAGGCCTACTGGCTCGACCCGGGTGAGGCGGTCATCCCGCAGCGCCTGACCGGCTATTTCAACGAGCTGGCAGCCAAGCACGGCATTGCCACCAACCCAGGCCAGCGCGCCTGGTACGCCGCCAAGGAGAAGACACTCGGCGACGACATGAAGCGGGAATACCCGTCGATCCCGGCCGAAGCGTTCCAGCAGTCGATCGAGGGCGCCTACTACGCCCAGCAGTTCACGAAGCTTTACGCCGCCCAGCGCATCGGCACGCTGCCAGACAACAGCCACCTGCCAGTGATGACCTTCTGGGACATCGGCGTCGGCGACTCCACGGCCATCTGGTTTGTGCGTCAGGTCGGCAACGAGTACCACGTCATCGACTTCTACCAGAACAGCGGGGAAGGCCTGCGGCACTACATGAAGGTGCTGAAGGACAAGGGGTACACCTACTCCGAGCACTGGGGGCCGCATGACATCGACAACCGCGAGTTCGGCAGCGATGCCAAGACCCGCCGGGAAATGGCGCGGGAAGGCTATGAGATCGACGGCCAGCACTACCGCATGACGTTCCAGGTCGTGCCGAAGATCGGCGTAGACGATGGCATCGATCAGGTGCGCGAAATCCTCGCCCACTGTGCCTTTGACGAGGCCAAGACCGAAGAGGGCATTACCGCGCTGGAGAACTACCGCAAAGAGTGGGACGACAAGAAGGGCTGCTGGAAAGACAAGCCCCTTCACGACTGGGCGTCCCATCCGTCCGATGCATTCCGGTACTTCGCTGTCGCCAAGAGCGCCAGGAAGCCGGTCAAATCAATCAAAATGGGATTCGCACGCTAATGGCAGACGTCACCTACACCCGCCCGGAGTACGACGCGGCACAGTCCCGTTGGCGGCTGGTGCGCGACGTGTGCAAGGGCTCCGAAACGATCAAGGCCCGGGGGGATCATTACCTGCCTCGGCCCAATCCTCACGATCAGAGCGACGAGAACAAGGCGCGATTCACCACGTATCTGATGCGGGCCGTGTTCTACAACGCCACGGGGCGCACGAAGAACAGTCTGGTGGGCGCGGTGTTCCGCACCTGGCCAACGCTCACCGTGCCCGCCGCGCTCGAATACGTCGCCAAGGATGTCGACGGGCAGGGCATCAGCATTTACCAGCAATCGCAGTCGGTCATCGGGCACATTCTCGAAGTCGGGCGTCACGGGCTGCTGGTGGACTATCCAAGCGTTGAACCCGGATCGACTAGCAAGGCGGACAGCGCGGCAATGGGTATCCGCCCAACGATAGCCAGCTACAACGCTGAGTGCATCATCAACTGGAAGACGCGCAAGGTCGGCGGGCAGCACCTGCTGAGCCTGGTTGTACTGAAGGAAGTGGTCGACAAGGACACCGACGACGGCTTTGGTGTTGAGAGCAAAGATCAGTATCGCGTGCTGCGTCTGAATGACTCTGGCGTGTACGAGCAAGAGCTTTGGACGACTGAGGGCGGTAGTTGGGCCGCGACTGACGCTCACACGCCCCTGGACGGCACCGGCAAGCCTTGGCGCCTGATCCCGTTCATGTTCGTCGGCAGTGAGAACAACGATTCGTCGATTGATGACTCGCCGCTGTACGACATGGCCGAGATCAACATCGGCCATTACCGCAACAGTGCCGACTACGAGGACTCGGTCTGGTTCTCGGGGCAGCCACAGTTCTGGATCGCCGGCCTTGATGAGGCTTGGCGCGATCACTTGGAAGAGAACGGCATCTACGTCGGCTCCCGTGCACCGCTGACGCTTCCGGCCAACGGATCGTGCGGATTTGCGCAGCCAGAGCCGAACACCCTCGTGAAAGAGGCCATGGACGGCAAGAAGGAAGACATGGTTTCACTCGGCGCCAGGCTGATCGAGCGGGGCAGCGCCGTGAAGACCGCAACCCAAGCTGACAACGACAGTGCGGCAGAGCACAGCATCCTGTCGCTGGCCGTGAGCAACGTCAGCGAGGCCTACAGCCAGTGCCTGATGTGGATGTGCGCATTTGAGAATGTCGCCGGCGAAGCGCTGCTGAAGCTGAACCAAGACTTCACGCAAGTGAGCCTTGACGCCGCAATCATGTCCAGCCTGTTCAATGCAGTTCAGGCCG
Source organism: Pseudomonas sp. SMV71 (assembly GCF_052042015.1). Lineage (NCBI taxonomy): Bacteria > Pseudomonadati > Pseudomonadota > Gammaproteobacteria > Pseudomonadales > Pseudomonadaceae > Pseudomonas > Pseudomonas sp. SMV71. The sequence continues at coordinate 60,946 of NZ_JBKGGU010000025.1, forward strand.
GGCGCGTGCCTGAGTCTGATTTCTGGCAGTACCTGCGCGATCGCGGCGTGATTGATCCAGAGAAGACGGATGAGGGCATTCGCGGCGAGCTAGAAGCGAACCCAGTAGGCCTAGGCCTGGACGACGAGGGCAATCCAGATGGCAATAGTGATGGCTGAGGTGCAGAAACTTGTGCTGGCTCGTAGTGAGCGGGGCGTTTACATCCTGTTCACAGAAGACGGCAAGGTCTTGCCAAAGCAAATCAGCACACAGCTTGTAGCTGAGCGCAGCGGCTTGCAGAAGCTGATTGTGACATTCGCATGCGATGGCGATGGCATTCGTGTTATCGGCGATCCAGAGGACAACCCAGATGGCGGCAAACCAAGCGATCCTTGATGCCACCATCCGGCACGCTGTCTTCCTCGAACGGCTCAAGGCGGGGGAGGTGAAGAAGTTCGCCCCCTTCCTCAAGGAGATCGATCGATCCCTGCGAGAGCGACTGACGAAGTCCGATTTGACCGGATTCACTCGCAAGCGGCTGGAGAAGCTGCTCGATGAGGTGGATAGCCTGCTGCTGGGCATCTTCACCCGCTTCACCGATCAGCTCACCCTGGACCTGATCGACCTGGCCAATTACGAGGCGCAGTTCGAAGCTACGAGCCTGACGAAAGCGGTGCCCGCCGGCATCAGCCTTGAGGCTGCGATTCCGTCTGTCACGGCGATACGCTCAGCCGTAATGAGCAACCCGCTCAGCATCCGGGACGGCGGCAAGCTGTTGAAGCCGTTCATCAAGGACTGGACAACGGCCGAGCGAGAGCGTGTCACCGGCGCAATCCGGCAGGGCTTCTTCGAAGGGCAGACGAACTTCCAGATCCTGCAGAACATCCGGGGCACCAAAGCAGCCGGATACACGGACGGCATTCTGGCAATCACTGACCGCAACGCCTCCACCGTGGTGCGCACTGCAATCCAGCACGTTGCCAGCCAGGCACGAATGGAGACGGCCAAGGCCAACACCGACATCGTCACTGAAATACAGCTGGTCGCCACGCTCGACAGCAAGACCAGTCAGATTTGCCGAACCCTCGATAAGCGCCGATTCCCTGTCGATTCAGGGCCAAGGCCACCGTTTCACCCGAACTGCCGAACAACCTTTGTGCTGCTGACACGCTTGAGCGAGATGTTCGAGAAGGACGCCACAAGGGCCTCAAAAGGCGCGGATGGAGCGGAACAAGTCAGCGCAGACCTCGACTATTACCACTGGCTCAAGCAACAGCCCGCATCGTTTCAGGACAAAGCCATTGGCAAGGCCCGTGGCGCTCTATTCCGCAACGGCGGGCTCAGCATTAAACGCTTCTCCGAGCTCCAGCTCGATCGCAACTTCAAACCACTGACACTCGCTGAGATGAAGGCCTTGGAGCCTTTGGCCTTCGAGCGCGCAGGCATCTGAACCGCAGGCTGAGCCTGCAAAACCAGTCCCAGGGGGACAGCATGAAATACCTGATCGACAAAGCAGCATATGACGCGCTCGAACCCTCCATGCAGGCGTTCTACAAGGCGCAGGGCGAAAACTATGTTCTGGCAGTGGAAGGCTTGCCAGCGCCCGAAGATGTCAGCGGCTTGAAAGCCAAAAATGACGAACTGCTGGCGGAGCTTCGAGCCAACAAGACCAAAGCGCGTGAGGCTGAAGAGGCTGCGCGGCTCGCCGCTGAGGAAGCGGCACGTAAATCTGGCGACACCGAAGCGCTCGACCGCAGTTGGCAGGAGAAGCACACCGCCGCGCTTGCCGAGAAGGAAGGTACGTTGAGCGCGCTACAGGCCCAGGTTCACGCGTTGACGGTGGGCGCGACTGCCGCCCGCGTGGCCGGAGAGCTGGCTGTGCAAGGCTCTGCCGCCGTGCTGCAACAAATCATCGAGCCTCGTCTCTCCATGGAGCTGCGCGAAGGCAAGCCAACCGTCGTGGTGCTGGACGCTGATCGCCGGCCAACCGCTCTGACGGTGGAAGAATTCAAGACTCAACTCTTCAACGATGCCGCCCTGGCGCCGTTGATCGCTTCAAGTAGGGCTTCTGGTGGCGGGGCTACCGGTGGCAAAGGCGGCGGGGCCGCAAAAACGTGGAACCAACTTACTGGGATGGAGCGCGTAGAGCTCCGCCGAACCAACCCCGCCGAGCACGCACGCCTGAAGGCAGCGGCTGAGGCATCGTAAAAGGACCTATCGCAATGCCAACCATTCTTTCTGACGTCATCTTCCGTGACGAATTGCGGGACTACATCACCGTCAACAGCGTTGAACGCACCGCGTTCTTCGAATCGGGCATTCTGACCACCAACTCGGATATGACCCGATTGCTGGCGAGCCCGTCCAACACCTTCACCATTCCGTGGTGGGTTGACCTGGACGCGTCCATCGAGTCGAACTACTCGAACGACGTTTACACCGACATCGCTGTGCCTCTGTCGGTGCACACTGACAGCATGCAGGCGCGCGCGGCGTACCTCAACGAAGGCTTCAACTGCATGAACCTGGTGAAAAACATCACCAATCAGGATCCGCTGGAGTTCGTCGCAGGTCGCTTGCTGAGCTACTGGCGCAAAGTGGCCCAGCGCCGCGCCATCGCAACCGTAGTCGGCATCTACAACGACAACGTTGCAGGTAACGGTGGTGACATGGTCGTGGATGCCGGCGGCACCATCAGCGCAGCAGCGATCATCCGAGCCAAGGCAACCATGGGCGACTACAGCGGGCAGCTGGGTGGCCTGAGCGTCATCGTGATGCACTCGGCCGTTCAAACCGAGTTGCAGATCCTCAACCTGATCGACTTCACGCCGATCGCTGACCAGATCCCAGAATTTGGTCGATTCCAGGGCATGCGAGTCGTGGTCGATGACGGTATGCCGGTAATCACTGGCACCCCGAACAAGTACCTGTCGGTGATCTTCGGCCCGGGTGCGCTCGGCTTCGCCGAAGAGACACCGCCAGGCGAAGACGGCCTCGAATACGAGCGCGCTCCGGATCGCGGTAACGGTGGTGGTGCAGAAACCCTGTGGACTCGTCGCAACTTCGTTGTTCACCCGCTGGGTTATTCGTTCACCAGCGCGACCATCACCGGCACCCCGACCACCACTCGCCCAATCTCGGCGAACTGGGCAGACCTGGCGCTGGCCACCAACTGGACCCGCAAGTTTGCACGCAAGCAGGTGCCGCTGGCGTTCATCACTTCCACCGTATCGGCCTGACCGATGGCTAGCCCCTTCGGGGGCTGGAACAATTGAAGGAGAAGACTCATGGCAGTTGAAAAAGACAAACACATCGATCCCAACCTGAAGGCACGTTGGGGCTTCGGCGGTACCTCTGATAACATCACTGTCGGTCCTGAAACGGTCGGGGAAACCGGTGGTGTTGATAGCGTCCGCACGGAACCTGATGAGCCGGCCGCTCGAAAGAACGGCGGCGGAGCTGACAAGAAATCCACCACCAAGGAATAACCCATGGCGCTCATCATCGAGGACGGTACCGGCAAGCCGGACGCTGACAGCTACTCGACCGCTGCCGAACTGGTCAGTTACGCCGCACGCTATGGCGTCACCATCCCAGCGGACGAGCCTGCGCAGGAGGCGTTGCTGCGCCGGGCCGCCCTGGCGATGAACGGCATGAACTGGAAAGGATGCCGGGCGCACGGTGACCAGGCGCTTGCCTGGCCTCGCCGCGGCGTCAACATCGACGGCGAGAACAAGCCGTCCGACTACATTCCTGCACGTATCCAGTACGGGCAGATGGCTCTGGCGGGTGAGATTCATAACGACGATATCGACCCGATCGATAAGCGCAGAGGCGCTGTAACGCTCGAGCGTGTCGAAGGCGCAGTGACACGCGAGTACGCCACCATCAGCAACACCAGCGGCCGATTGCTGCCGGCAGCGCCAGACAGGCCAAGCCGCACGCAGTTTGCTGACTACCTTCAAAAGCGTGGGCTGTTCGCAATCCGCGCATAAATGCCGGAGCTACCATGGCCTTTTACGATGAGATGGCCGCGCTGGCTGTCGAGCTGATTACAGAGTTCGGTCAGCCTGTCACGCTGCGCGACATCCAGCCTGGCGAGTATGACCCAGACAACCCTGGCGGCGGCGAGGTAGTCGTCGAGCAAACCGCCCAAGGCATCTTGCTCGACTTCACCGGCCTTGAGTTCCAGAACAACACGCTGATCGTGCGCGGCGACAAGAAGCTGAAGGTCGCGGCGCTGGGCATGGCTTGGAAGCCAAAGCCTCTGATGAAGGCTGATGTCCAAGGCAAGACGTGGACAGTGATCGACGTAAAAGAGATCAACCCGGCCGGAACTCCATTGGTGTACGAGCTGCAGGTGCGATCATGAACAAGTACGCCGGGCAGCAGGGTAGCTTTGCACTTCAACTGGCCGAATTCGCTGCGCAGGCGAAGCAAGCGGTCGACGCCAGCCTGCGCGAGATCATCATCGAGATAGGCAACTCATTGATTCGGATGTCCCCAGTGGATACCGGTCGGTTCCGCGGTAACTGGCAAATGACGATCGAAGCGCCGGCGGCTGGAACTCTCAGCACGCTTGACCCCACCGGAGCCGAAGCAACGGCGCGCATTGCGGGTGAATCGATCCTCTTCCGGGCCGGCACTACCGCATTCATCGTGAACAACCTGCCGTATGCCATTCCGCTTGAGTACGGCCACTCCGATCAAGCCCCGGGCGGGATGGTGCGCATCACCCAGGCCCGCTTCCAGCAGATCGTCCTCGAAGCCATCAGGAACAACCAGGTATGAGCCACAACATCATCGCGGCGGCCTTTGAATCGCGCCTGCTGGCCTGGGCCAAGGCTCGAACCAAGCCGCTGAAGGTTGTGGTCGAGAACGAGGGCTACACGCCGGCTTCTGGAGAGACATATCTTCGAGCGTTCACTCTACCTGCGGTGACAGCCAGCAACACGCTGAGCGGTGATCACCGCCTGTACCAGGGTGTTTTCCAAGTCAACGTCGTGGCCCCCTCCGGACAATATCGGACCGAGGCGAGCGGCATTGTTGATGAACTGGCCGCGCTGTTCCCGCTGAACCTGCGCATCCCGCGTGCCGGGCTTGTTGCTCTGGTGCTGACGCCGGTAGCGCCTGGCCCTGGGATTCCAGAGGGCAGCACTTTCACGGTGCCAGCCTCGTTCCAATACCGATCCGACACCAACTAATTCGCCCGTTGGGCAACCCAAGAACCCGCCCTTGAGCGGGTTTTGTCATTTCTGCACAGAGGAAACACACATGGGCTTTCGACTCCCCAACGGCGCCACCCTTGAAATCGCCGCAACTTATGGCGCCGCCATTCCGGTAACGGCGCTGAGTAATGCTAATCCTGCGGTAGCGACCGCCGCAGCCCACGGACTTACCGATGGCGACATCATCGCCGTGACTTCGGGCTGGACGCGCTTGAATAACCGTGCCGCCCGAGTTGCGGACAGTGATACCGGCACCTTCGCGCTGGAAAACATCAACACCAGCAACTTGCAGCCGTACCCGGCTGGCTCGGGTGTTGGCTCTGTGCGGGAAGTAACCGGGTTTGTGGAAATCCCACAGATCACAGACGTCAACACCAGCGGCGGCGATCAGCAGTTTCTGACTTTCGGGTTTCTCGCGGACGATGATGATCGCCAGATTCCGACCACCAAGAACCCGATCAGCATGGCGTTCACTGTAGCCGACGACCCAGAACTGCCATTCGTGGCCGTGGTCGAGGCAGCCGACGAAGACAAGGCAATTCGCGTTCTCAGGCTGAACCTTCCAGGCGGTAGCAGCATCATTTACAACGGTTACGTAACCATTACTGCTACCCCGACCCTGGGCCGCAACAACCTGATGACCCGGGTCATCACCCTCTCCCTGGCAGGCCGTCCAACCCGCTACTCGACGGTGGTGTAACCCATGGCGAAGATCAAGATCTCCCAGAACCCGACCTTCAAGGCGAAGGTCGCCATTCCACGCGTGGGCGGAAAGCCCGAAGACGTGGAGTTCGAATTCAAGTACCTGGACCGCCTGGCCCTGGCCGCGCACTTCGAAAAATGGAACGCCGCCCTAAAGGAACACCAGAAGCACGTCCAAGAGGATGACCTGTCCTGGCAGGAAGCCACGGTCGCCGAGATTGCCATCCAGGTGGGCCAGCTCAAGGACATCGTTTCGGGGTGGGCCTTCGACGACAAGCTGTCAGATGAATCGATCACTGCCCTGGTGACCACCTGCATTGGCGCACCCCAGGCCGTGCTGGAGGCTTACCAGGCCGCGTATCAACCGGCACGCCTGGGAAACTGACCGGCGCCGCCCGTGTTCTGTACGAGCCGGGGCCGTCCGAAGCGGATTTGGCGGCTTTCGGCATGACCCTGGCGGACATACCTCCCGTTGAGTACGACGTCTGGCCGGACAATTGGTCCGCGTTCCTGCTCTTCGAGGCGATGTCTACCCAGTGGCGCACCGGTATGGGCGGGGCCTCTGGCCTGGATTACAACGCCCTCCCGCCTGTCGCCAGCATGCTGGGCATGAAGCGGCGCGAACTCACCCAAGCCTTCCACGACATCCGCGTCATGGAAGCAGAAGCCATGCTCGTGATGAGCGAATCGAAATAACGGAGCCCGCATGACTTCTATTGCTGAACTCGGCATCAAGGTCGATTCGACCGATGCTGCGCAGGCGAGCTCCGACCTCGACAAGCTGACCGCGGCGGGCGGGCGTGCCGAGAAGGCGGCCGAGGCGGTATCTCGCGGCGCGGACAAGGCATCTGCTTCGTTCAAGAAACAGCGCGACGAACTGTCTGAGCTGCTGGGAGAGATCGACCCGACGGTGAAAGCCCTGGGGCGCCTCGATGAGCTGGAGTCCAAGCTCGCCAAACAGAAAAAGCTCGGACTGGATCCTGCGACTTTCAGCGAGTATCAGGCGAAGATTGACCAGTCCAGGGCCAACCTCACGCGATTCGATGATTCGCTGACCCGGACCGGCAACACCGCCAAGCAAACCGCTGCGGCGCTGCGTGGCGTCCCCGCGCAGTTCACCGACATTGCTGTGTCGCTGCAGGGCGGCCAAAACCCACTGACTGTCCTGCTTCAGCAGGGCGGGCAACTCAAAGACATGTTCGGCGGCATCGGTCCAGCGGCAAAGGCCCTGGGCGGTTATGTGCTCGGCCTGGTCAATCCGTTCACCGTGGTGGCGGCGGCCATAGCTGGCTTGACGCATGCCTACTACTCCGGCAGTGAAGAGGCCGTTGGGTACCGGGAAGAGCTGATCAAGACCGGCAACGCTGCCGGCACATCGGCAGACGCTCTAACTCAAATGGCGCGCCAGGTCAGCGCAACCGTTGGCACCACCGGTGCCGCCGCAGAAGTCCTGACGAAACTGGCAGGAGCTGGGAAGATCGCCAGCGGCAGCTTTGAGGGTATTACAGTTGCCGCACTGGAATGGGAAAAGGCCACCGGCCGCGCAGTAGAGGAAACCATTGCCGAGTTCGTGAAAATCGGCAAGGACCCGGTTGCGGCTGCCAAGGACCTGAACGACCAGTACAACTTCCTTACGGCCAGCACCTATTCGCAGATCGTCGCGCTGAAGGCTCAGGGCGACACTATCGGCGCTGCCAAGCTGCTGACCGACACCTACGTCGACACCATCAAGAACCGCAGTAGCGAGGTCACGGAAAACCTCTCGATCTGGGAGCGCGGCTGGAAAAGCTTGAAGGGGGAGATATCGGCCACCGCCGATTCGGTGAAAGATATTGGCCGCGAGCAGGCCCTGGCGAGCCGCATTACTGACGCGCAGCAGCGTATGGCCGCTGCTCAGAGCATGGTCAACGGCGACCCCAGCGACACCGATGCCCAAGAAGCCCTGAAAAATACGAAGCTGGAACTGGAATTCCTCGTTCAGCAGAAAAACACCCAGGATGCTATCGCCAAGGCTCAAGGGCTGAACGCACAGATACAGCGCGACGGCATCGATGCAAGTATCCGCCTGAAGGCCATCAGCGATTCCAACCTCACTAACGAGGAGAAGCGCAACAAGCTGATCAAGGAATACAAAAGGGACGTGGAGGCCCTGCGCAAGGCCAACGCCAACGACCCGCTCGTGCAGCCGGATGTTGTCGAGAAGACAATCCAGAACATCCGCGACAAGAACAAGGACCCCAAGTCGCCAAGCTCGGCCGTCAACCTGACCGGGTTCAACGACTCGAAGAATCAGCTATCGGCGATCCTGAGCGAGTACAAAAACGCCCAGAAGGAACTGGAGGCGGCCCAGAAGGCGGGCCTGGTTACCCAGGAAGACTACCTGCTCAAACGACAGGCACTGATCGGCAACGAGCGCGACGAGGTCACGGCTGCCTATGAGGCCGAGATCGCAGCACTTGAGGCAGCCAAGGGCAAGGCCAGCACATCGGCGGCCCAGCGGATCCAGCTGGACCAGAAGATCGCCGACGCCCGGGCCAACATGGTCAAGGCGCAGGAAGAGGCGGACAGCGAGCTGCAGGTGCTCGCGTCGAACGAGCAAGGCAGGCTAGCCAAGCAGGCTCAGGCCATCAAGTCCTACACCGATGCCCTGGACCAACAGAACGTCGCGCTGCGGCGTGCTGGAAGTCGTGCGGCCGATGGGGTAGGCCGTGGTGACCGGGAGAACGCCATCAACGGCGAACTCAACGGCATTGCCGACCGTGCCAACCAGCAGCGCCTGGATCTGGCCCGCGACAAGGCCGACCAATCTCGCAACATGAGCGCCGAGGAATACCAGGCCAAGCTGGACGCCATCAACAGAAGCGAGAAGGACCTGAGCGCGACAGTGCTCAGCAACTACGAGCAGATGTCGGAAGCCCAGAGCGACTGGCGAAACGGTGCTACCTCGGCCTTCAGCAACTACCTGGAGTCGGCGCGGGACGTGGCCGGGCAGACGCGCAGCCTGTTCACCAATGCCTTCAGCTCGATGGAGGATGCGATCGTCAACTTCGCCATGACTGGGAAGTTGTCGTTTTCCGATTTCGCGAAGTCGGTCCTTGCCGACATGGCACGCATCGCTACTCGGGCGGCAGCTTCCTCGGCGATGGAAGCGTTATTCGGCCTGGCAGCGTCTGCCGCTGGCTCGTATTTCGGCGGCGCTTCTTCGGCTGGCTCTACCCAGGCCGGGTACTCCGGCGACCTTTCAGGCTTTACCCCTGGCAGCATTCAGGCCAAGGGCGGGGCCTGGTCGGGCGGCGTGCAGATGTTCGCCAACGGTGCAGCCTTCACCAATTCCATCGTCAGCAAGCCGACAGCGTTCGGAATGGCTGGGGGCGGGATTGGGGTCATGGGCGAGGCAGGGGAGGAGGCAATCATGCCGCTGACCCGGACGGCCGGCGGCCAGTTGGGTGTGCGTGCAGTTACTGGCGGCGGGGCAGGCAGCGGCGGGAACGTGTACAACTTTCCGGTTGCAGTATCGGTCCAGACCACTGGCGCCGGTGGCACTACCCAGGAGGACACGACTCAATTGGGTAAAGGCATCCAGCAGGCGGCCAAAGTCGAAGCGGAAACGGCGATTGCCAAAGGATTGCAGCCGGGCGGTTCGATCTGGCGCGTTATAAACGGGAGGGGCTGATGGCAATCGAAACATTCACCTGGCCCACGCAGCACGGCGACTCGCCCGAGATTACATATCGGGTGCGTACCGCGCAGTTCGGCGACGGCTACAAGCAGTTCGCCGGCGACGGGCCGAACAACAAGGAAGACTCCTATCCGATCACCTTCAGCGGATCGAAGGCTCGGGTGAAGGAGATAATGGATTTTCTCGACCGGCACGCCGGCAACAAAGCTTTTCTCTGGACGACCCCGCTCGGTGAGCTGGGCCTGTTCACTTGCTTGAACCCAGTTCCAACCCCGGTCGGGGGAGGCGTCTTCAAATTGACGGCCACCTTCAATCGGGCCTTTCATCCATAAGGGACAATCATGCCGCTGATCAGTGACATCCAGGCTCTTGAGCCTGGCAGCGAAGTGCTGCTTTTCGAATTGGATGGGTCCGACTATGGGGCGGACGTGCTGCGCTTCCACGGGCACGCCATCCCGCACACGACTGCCGAGCTGATCGCCGCCGGCTCCTCCGCCGATGAACTGCCGGCCAAGTCCATCTGGTGGCAGGGCAACGAGTATGGCGCCTGGCCCATGCAGATTGACGGCATTGAGTCCAACGGCGACGGCACGGCGGTACGGCCCACGCTGTCGGTGGGCAACGTCAACGGGCGGATCACGGCGCTGTGCCTCGCCTTCGATGATCTGCTCGAGTTCAAGTTGACGATGCGGCACACGCTGGGCACGTACCTGGACGCCGAGAACTTCCCCGACGGCAACCCTCAGGCCGACCCAACCCAAGAGACGATCGAGGTCTGGTACATCGACCAGAAGACGAACGAAGACGGGGAGATGGTGACCTGGGAGCTTGCCAGCCCGGGCGACGTGGGCGGCGAGTCCATCGGTCGCCAAGCCACAACGCTATGCCATTGGTGTCTCACCGGAGGCTACCGTGGCCCGAACTGCGGCTACACCGGGCCCTACGTCACCAAGGATGGCGTCGTCACCGACAATCCAGAGCTGGACGAATGTGACGCCACCCTGGGCCGTGGCTGCATCCCGCGCTTCGGTGAGGGCAACCCGCTGCCTTTCGGTGGCTTCCCTGCCGTTTCCCTCATTGCCAGGAGCTGACCGTGCGCAAACACATTTTGAGCGCCATCCAGGCGCACGCAGCGGCCGAGTACCCGAAAGAGTGCTGCGGGCTGTTGCTGGCCGTGGGGCGAAAGCAACAGTACTTTCCCTGCACGAACACCGCAACCGAGCCGAACGAGGAGTTCCGCATTGCTCCCGAGGAGTACGCGGCGGCGGAGGACCTTGGCGAGGTGATCGGTATTGTTCATTCCCACCCGGACGCCACCAGCCGGCCGTCGCCCCGTGACCTGGCAATGTGCGAAGCAACCGAGTTGCCCTGGCACATCCTGAGCTGGCCGGAGGGTGATCTGCGAACGGTGGTGCCCACCGGCGAGACGCCACTCCTGAGGCGGCCATTCGTCCACGGTGCTTGGGATTGCTGGCAGGTCTGCGCTGACTGGTACAAGCGTGAGTGGGGCCTCGAGTTCGAGGCCTTCAGGCGCGCCGATGGCTGGTGGGAGAGCAAGGAGAGCACCAGTCTCTACGAGGCGAACTACCAGGCCGCCGGCTTCTACCGCGTCGACCAACCGCAGCGCGGCGACATGATCGTGATGGAGGTGGGACGGACGGTGCATCCGAACCATGCTGGAATTTTCCTCGGGCCGGACCCGGCGCTGCCCGCTGAAGATGCCGAGACTTTCGGCCCAGGACCTTTCCTCCTGCACCACCTGTATGGCCGACCTAGCGAAATCATCGTTTTCGGTGGGCCATGGCTTGATCGGACACGGCTGGTACTGCGCCATCGGGATGCCAGGTGATATCTTGGGCCATCTTCCACAGGAGTGACCCCATGAGATTTTTTGTAGGCGCGGTGGCTGTTGCTTTGCTGGCGGGGTGTTCATCACCTTCCGACCTAATGTCCACGTCGCCAGCAGTTACCGTGAGTTCCGCCAAGTCACCTAAAGCCTTTGCGCTCTGTGTCTTCCCTCAATGGCAGGAGCACAGCTCAAGCGCGACGATGACCGAAACCGCACACGGCTACCGGCTTGTGAACGGCTTCGCCCAGCAGACTGACGATGTTTTGGAAATCAGCCAGACCACAGCCGGCAGTGTCGCGAAACTCTACCAACGTGTCGCCTGGTCGCAGATAGGGCGTTCAGGATTACGAGACTCACTTCAGCAATGCCGATGACCACAAGACCGCCGAAAGGCGGTTTTTTATTGGAAGGAAAATATGACATCTGCCAGTTATGCATCCGGCATGACCACAATCAAGTTGTCTGGATCGCTTGCGCGGAAATTTGGCCGAACGCATCTCAAGCAAATCGACTCTGGTACATCCCGGGAAGTATTTAAAGCCCTTGGCTGCACCATCAACGGTTTTGAACAGGAGATCCGGCGCCTGGCGGCCGTAGGCATGCGTTTCGCGGTGTTCCGAAATCGGAAAAATGTGAGCGAGGCAGAATTCGACCTTGGCGGCACCCGCGAGGTGCGCATCGTCCCGGTGGTGGAGGGAAGTAAGCGCGGCGGCGTTCTACAAACGGTCGTCGGGGTCGTGCTTTTGGCTATTGCCTATGTGTTCCCCATGACTGCCCCATACTTGACCCCTGCAGGCATTGGCCTCATTGCCGGCGGCGTCATCCAGATGCTCAGCCCCCAGGCCTCCGGCCTCAAGCAGAGTGCAGGCCCGGAGAACGCCCCGTCCTACGCCTTCGGCAGCGCCAAGAACACCACGGCGAGCGGCAACCCCGTGCCGATCTGCATCGGCGAACGCCGGTGGGGCGGGATGATCATTTCCGCCTCTATATACGCCGAAGACAAAACGTAACCCGAACGCAGCAAACAGGCCGCCCATGAGGCGGTTTTTTTTCGCCTGGAGGAAAGCATGGGCGCAGCACAGAAGATCGACATCCGTGGCGCCAAAGGCGGTAGCAGCAAGCCGAAAGCGCCGAGGGAAGCCAGCGACAGCCTGCGCTCCACGAACGTGGCGAAGCTGCTCATTGCGGTTGGGGAGGGCGAATTTGAAGAGTCGCCCACGGCGGCGAGCATCTTCCTGGACAACACGCCGATCAACGATGCCAGCGGCAACGTCAATTTCCCGAATGTGAAGTGGGAATGGCGCAGCGGGTCGGTCGACCAGACCTACATCCCGGGAATCCCCTCGGTTGAGAACGAGACATCGCTGAACATCGAACTGCGCAGCGATGCAGCTTGGGTCCGCTCGGTAACGAATACCCAGTTGTCTGCCGTGCGCCTGCGGTTCGCCTGGCCCGCACTCCAACGCCAAGACGACCAAGGCAACATTGGCGGCTACCGGATTGAATACGCCATTGACGTGGCCACGGATGGCGGCGCCTATCAGCAGGTGCTGGTCGATGCGGTAGACGGCAAGACCACCACCCGGTACGAGCGCTCCAAGCGGGTCGACCTGCCCACGGCTACCACCGGCTGGCAGATCCGCGTGCGCCGCCTGACACCAAACCAGAACAGCAACAAGATCGCTGACACCATGCTGATCGCCGGCTTCACCGAGGTGATCGACGCAAAGCTCCGCTACCCGAACACCGCGCTCCTCTACATCGAGTTCGACGCCGAGCAGTTCACGAACATCCCTGCAGTCACGGTGAAGTGCAAGGCCCGGAAATGGCAGGTACCGAGCAACTACGACCCGATCGCCAGGACGTACACCGGCACATGGGATGGCAGCATGAAACAGGCCTGGACCAATAACCCGGCCTGGATCACCTACGGCATCTGTACCGAAGATCGATTCGGCCTGGGCAAGCGCATCAAGCCGTTTATGGTCGACAAGTGGGAGCTGTACCGGATCGCGCAGTACTGCGACCAGCTGGTACCGGACGGCCTGGGCGGCACCGAGCCGCGCTTCCTGTGCGACATGAATCTCCAGGGCAAGGCCGATGCCTGGACGCTACTGCGAGACATCTCCGGCATTTACCGGGGCATGACCTACTGGGCCCAGGGCCAGTTGATCATGCAGGCCGACATGCCGAGGGCTCAGGACTTCGACTACGTCTTCACCCGGGCGAACGTCATTGATGGGAAGTTCTCCTACGGCAGCGCCTCGGCGAAGACCCGGTACACCCGGGCCCTGGTGAGCTACGACAACCCGTCAAACAACTATGACACCGACGTCATCCCGTTTTCCGACCTGGCCCTGCAGCGCCGCTATGGTGATCGGCCAACCGAGCTGAGTGCCATCGGCTGTACCCGCGCCTCTGAAGCCCAGCGCCGCGGCAAATGGGCGATCCTGAGCAACAACTTGGACCGGACCGTTACGTTCAAAACCGGCATGGAGGGCGTGATCCCGCTGCCGGGCCACATCATCCCAGTGGCTGACTCGCTGCTGGCCGGCCGGGAGATTGGCGGGCGTATCTCCGCCGCTGCTGGCCGCGTCGTGACCCTGGACCGGGACACCCAGGCCAAAGCCGGTGACCGGTTGATCATCAACTTGCCGGGTGGGCGTGCTGAAGGCCGCACGGTGCAGAGCGTGGCCGGGCGCGCCGTGACCGTCACTGTCGCCTACAGCGAGGCGCCCCAGGCGCAGCTCCAGTGGGCGCTTGATGCCGATGACCTGGCGATCCCGCTCTATCGCGTGCTCCGGACGAAGCGCACAACCGAAGGCGACTTCGAAATCAGTGCCTTGCAGTACGAGCCGAGCAAATTCGCCTTCATCGATACCGGCGCTCGTCTTGAGGAACGGCCGATCAGCGTCATTCCGATCACTGTCGTTCCAGCGCCGGCGAGCATCACAGTGGCGTCTACCTCTTCGGTTGTCCAGGGGCTGGCCGTCGCCACCATGACCATCAGCTGGCCCTCCGTGGAAGGTGCGGTTGCCTACGACATCGAGTGGCGCAAGGACAGCGGGAACTGGATCAAGGTGCAGCGCACCGGCTCGACCAACGTGGATGTGGTCGGCATCTATGCGGGCGCCTACGTGGCTCGCGTGCGTGCAGTGAGCGCCTTCGACATCTCATCGACCTGGCGCAACTCGGCACTGACGGATCTCAAGGGCAAGGAAGGCCTGCCACCGGCAGTGTCGTTCCTGACTGCCACTTCACTGTTGTTCGGCATCGGCCTCAAGTGGGGTTTCCCTGCTGGCGCGGAGGACACCCAGCGGACGGAGATCTGGTACGGGCCCACGAACGTGCTGGAGAACGCCACGAAGCTGGCCGACTTGGCGTATCCCCAGAGCGACTATGCGTTGCAAAGTCTTCTGGCGGGCACGACGTTCTTCTTCTGGGCGCGCCTGGTGGATCGGACCGGCAACATCGGGCCTTGGTATCCCGTCGTCAACGGGGTCATGGGCCAAGCCAGCTCGAACGCCGACCCGATTCTGGATCTGATCAAGGGGCAGATCACCGAAACAGAACTCGGCCAGGACCTCCTTGACGAGATCGAGAAAATCCCCGGCCTTCAGGATCAGATCGACGCACTTGACGGCCTGTCGGCCTACAAGCCGGGCGAGGTGTACGCCAAGGACAAGATGGTGGTTCAGGACGGCCGGATCTTCCAGGCGAAGATTCAGGTGCCGGTCAACACGCCGCCGCCGAACGCGACCTATTGGATCGACGTCGGCCAGTCGGTGTCCACTGCCAATGGCTTGGCGCAGCAGGTGGCCACCAACACCGTCAACATCACCGAGCTTGAAGCGACGGCAACTTCCTTCGAGGCGTTGCGCGCCTCTTCGCGCGACGACAACGGGGAGGGCGACCTTGCCGACGCCATCAAGGGGTGGACCAGCACGGCGGCTATTGCGTCGGAAAGCAGCGTCCAGGCATCAGAAAATGAGGCAACGGCGCGGAGGCTGACCACCTTCGACGCCCAGATCGGCCAGAACGCGGCCAACCTAACCACGCTGGAGCAGGTGGTGGCCACGAACGACTCGGCGACCTCGACGAAGATCGATCAGCTGGCCGCAACCGTAGGGCAGAACACGGCAGCGATTCAGCAGACGTCCACGGCCTACGCCGATACCAGCGGCAAGCTGAGCACGATGTGGTCGGTGAAGATGCAACTGAACGCGAACGGACAATACGTTGCGGCCGGCATCGGCCTAGGCATCGAGAACGTTGGCGGGACGCTGCAAAGCCAGTTCCTGGTGAGCGCCGACCGGTTCGCCATCGTCAACACCATCGCTGGCGGGGCTGTCTCGGTTCCGTTCGCGGTGCAGGGCGGTCAGGTGTTCATGAACTCGGCGCTCATCCAGGACGGCAGCATCACGATGCTGAAAATCGGCCAGTACCTGCAATCTGACAACTATGTCGCCGGGGTGCAGGGCTGGCGTCTGGATAAGGCTGGCAATTTGGAGTTCAACGGGCCGGCACCGGGCGGTGGCAGGCTGACGATGACGAACCGTGCCATCAAGGTCTTTGACCAAAACGGCGTCAAGCGGGTGCAACTTGGGGATCTTGACGCATGAGTTACGGGCTTACTATATGGGATGAGAGCGGTAACGTAGTTCTTGATCCATCTTCTTTCACTATGCGTGTCGTGTATAGCGGAGTTGTAACTGGATCCGGCACCGCTAGCTTTCAGACTATTTCCGTGCCTGGGCTGACACCTGACAATGGAACAGCATTTGTTATTCCAATTGGCGCCTACAACATCGACGTGGCGAAGCAACTGGAGACGGAGGTAATTGACAATGCCGTGCGCGTTTACAGTTATATTCGGGGGAGAGCCCAATATGGCGGAACTTCCGGGGTCACAATGCGGCTAATTGCGATAAGGTTCTACTAATGGCATTTGGATTAGAGTTCACGAACGACAGTAATGTCGTGACGGTCGATTCTGAATTCACCCGGCTCGTCGTTTTAGCGAAGGGTACTTATCAGCCCAACCAAGAATCCGGACTTGGGTCGATCACCAGTTTTCCTAACACGATTACCAGTGAGGAACCTCCGCTTGTTTTTGTAAGGCCTTCGGGGAATAGCGGTATTGCAGGTCTTTGCTTGATGCGGGTGATCGGCTCGCCTGGCGCCTGGACGGGCTTCTATGTTCGGGCTTACGACGTCAATACGCTCCAGCCAAATGGCACCTATTTTGCCTGTGGTTTTGCCGCTACGCCTTCGGCTAGTTACGGGATGCGAATCTGGGATGGAAGTTCGAAGTTGCTATTTGACAGTGATACTTCCTATGCCCGGTTCACCAGAGCGTTTCAGAATTGGACATATGTTAAAAGTGACACTACCACACAAGGTATGACGCGAAACTACTATCGAGTAGATTTCAATTTTCCGGCCGGGGAACATATGCTCATTAATACCTTTGGTATGAGGATGATGGCTGACAATTCGTTGAGTAGATCTTTATATTGCTGGTGGGATTTCTCCGGTGGAAATTTGTACGCCTTAACCGTTGGCAGCTCAAATCCGTTTGCCTTTTTTCTTCCTGTCGTTTTCGCCAAACTGTAAAGGACAATTTCTATGCCTTGGTATAAAACTGGCACGGTTTCCGTCACCCTGAATTCGAATGCTGTAACAGGCACTGGCACTGCGTTTATTGTGAACAGCCGGGTCGGTGACGCGTTCCGCGGGCCGGACGGACGCTGGTATGAAGTCACAAACGTGGCGAGCAACACCGCCATCTCGATTGATCCGCCATATCAGGGCACAACAGCTACCGCTGGAGCCTATGCCCTGGCGCCCATGCAGGGCTATGTCAAGGACTCGGCAGATGCGTTGCGAGCAATCGTCAACACCTACGGCGTCCAACTGGCTGCCCTGAAGACCACCGGCAACTACGACATTCTGCCGGTGAGCAAGGGCGGCACCGGCGGTGTAACTGATGCCGAAGCCCGAAGCAACCTTGGCCTCGGAAATGCTGCAGTGGCGGCAGTGCAAACAAGCCCATCGGATACCACGGCGGGGCGCGTGCTGACGCCTGGTGCCTTTGGCTGGGGCGGTACCGGGGTTTCTCTGACCGAAGCAAACCTGAATGGTACTCGTCAGACCCAGCTGAACATTGTCGCTGCCGGCGGGCTTGGGATCCTCCCAGCCAACATCAACAGTTACGTGTTTCACTGGAATAACCCGAGCAACGGATATGCGTACCAGACTTGCCGTGCGGTAACCGGCGGGCCGGAATACACGCGGTATCAAGTGGCTGGCACGTGGGGGCCTTGGGACTCGCGAGCCAAGTCGGGTGCAAATACCGATATCACGTCGCTCCAAGCGATTAACTCAATCGATCTGATGGGGTCGGCGTATGTGGATTTTCACTACAACTCGTCTGCGGCCGACTACACGACGAGAATGATCGCGGACTCGGCGACTAACATCACGATTCGCTCTGCTGGCAGTCCAGGGGTGAGCATCGGCAGCAGTTTTTTCCCGAATGCGGACGGCGGAATCAATTGCGGGACAGGATCAAACCGGTTCGCTGCTGTATATGCGGTCACCGGGACAATTCAAACATCCGATGCCCGGGAAAAAAGCGCTGTACAGAATTTCAGCGAACCCGAGTTGTCAGCGGCTATGGATCTGGCGCGGGAAATTGGCACCTACAAGTGGCTGACGGCGATTGCCGAAAAAGGCGATGCCGCACGCAGTCATATCGGGATGACCGTGCAGCGGGCCGTTGAGATCATGGAGTCCTACGGCTTGGATCCGCTGAAGTACGCCTTCATCTGTTTTGACGAGTGGAGCGAGGTGGAGCTGGAGACCGAGGAAGTTGTGCGCGGCAACATTTACTCAGTCGGGGATCTGGCGTTTACGAATGTGCCTTACTCGGAATTTGAGAAGTACCAGGAGTTCCCCGCCTTCACTTGGGAGGAAACGTCCAGGGAGATAGTTGTTATCAAAGAGGCTCGGGAGGCCGGCAATCGATACGGATTCCGTTATGACCAACTTGCCCTGTTCATAGCCCGCGGGCAAGAGGAGCGATTGGCTCGTCTTGAGGCCTTGATGGCTCCCGCTGCGTAAATGAAATGTTCCATGACAACCCGCCATCGAGCGGGATTTTTTTTGCCTGGAGAAAAGTAATGACAGTTTCTGAGAGGGATCGCGACATTCTGGCCCGCACCCTGTGGGGTGAAGCCCGTGGTGAGGGCTTGGCCGGCCAGATCGCCGTGGCCTTGACCATCCGCAACCGAGTAGAGGACGGCCGGGACAAGTCCTGGTGGGGTGAGGGCTATGCCGGCGTGTGCCTGAAGCCGTACCAGTTCAGCTGCTGGAACCAGAACGACCCGAACTATCCATTCCTGAGTGGCGCGAAGCCCATCCCGCCGAAGCAGTTCGCACAGGCCCAGCGGGCGGCCGACCTGGTGATTTCCGGCGCAGAACCGGACCTGACGAAGGGCGCGACCCACTACTACGCAACCACGATGCCGAAGCCTCCCGCCTGGGCAGCCAAAGCAACCCAGACCCTGCGCCTGGGCAACCACGTCTTCTTCAAGGACGTGCCATGAACCCGCTGGGCCTGAAGGCCTGGGCTGTCGGTGTGCTAGCGGTCGTGCTGCTGGCCGTCGGTGTCACCTGGAGGGTCCAGGACTGGCGCTACGGTGGGCGGCTGGCTGACCAGGCGCGCCTGCACCAGTCCGACCTGGACAGTATCAGCAGTGCTGCCGCCACCCAGGCCAAGACCGAGCAGGACAAGCGCCTCGCCTTGGAACAGCAGCTGTCAGCCAGCGAACAAACCCAATTCAGGAAATTGAGCGATGCCCAACGTGATCAAGATCGCCTGCGCGATCGCCTTGCCACTGCTGATCTGCGGCTGTCAGTCCTCCTCGAGGATTCAACCAGTTGCAGCCCAGTGTCTGCCACCACCGGCGCCGGCGGCGTGGTTCATGGAAGAGCGCGAGCCCAACTTGACTCAGCGCATGCTCAACGAATTATCGGCATCACCGACGACGGCGACCGGGGGTTGATCGCGCTGGCCGCCTGCCAGGCGTATGTCAGGGGATTGAATCAGCGATAGGCCTGATCAACTCCGGGCCCTGGTTCCTCACGTTGCCCACGGCCCGGTCCACCTTGAACCATTCGAAGGCCTCGGCCGGCTCGCCCTGGTGCAGGACCATCTGTTCGGCGCGCTCCAGCGGCGTCGCCGGGTCCAGCCATTCCCGGGCAAGTTCGGCATTCAGCACCACGGGCCGCCGGTCGTGTACATCGATCATGCCGCCCTGGCTGTCGGCGGTGATGATGACGAAGCCGTCGTGCTCCTTTGGCTCTCGGCCTGCTGAGGGGAACTGGCCTATGGCCGCGCAGAAGATCGGCGCCCGGTCGCGCCGGCGGATCAGGTAGGGCTGTTTCTTCGGTCCGCCCTCATCGACCCACTCGAACCAGTTGTCGATCGGGGTGATGGCGCGGTTCGGCCAGATCGAACGGTAGAAGGGACCGTGGGCAACTTTCTCGACCCGGGCGTTGATTGGGGCGGCGCGGTCCTTGGCCCAGTGCGGTCGCCAACCCCAGCGGACCAGGTCGGCGTGCAACTCGTCGCCTTCCTGATGGAAGAGGGCGAGCTGTTGCGAGGGAGCCGCGTTGTATCGCTCCAACGGCTGACCACCCACGGTTTCGACAAAGGCTCCAGGGTGCATACCCAACACCGCTACGAAGTCGTGGATTCCGGTGTACTGCGACAGTCGTCCGCACATACCTACCCCTTCATGCTCAGCTCGCGCTGGTGCTCGATCGTTTTCGGCACGAAGCCCCAGCCATCGCAGTTCTCGCACTCTTCCCGCAAGCAAAAGTTATCCTCGCAGACGTCGCATCGAACAAACTTCGCCAGCTCGAAAAAGGGGCGAACCTGTCTCATGAGGTCCAAGTGCCTATTTTCCAGCGCCACCTGGACAACATCGGACATCCACCGGTACACCTCAGGATCTTCAATTGCGGGATAGATAACCCCGTTCACCCTGCGCTCGGTTTCGACCAAGTCGAATTGACTGCCATCCTCCACCGTCAGGACCAAACCGTCGATGCGGCCTCCGAAAGAGCCGTAGCGACCTTCGAGCTTCAGTCCTTGCTCAGAGCGGCGGATCAAGCCGTCATACGGACGAATTCGATCACCCTTGTTTGCTTCTAAGCGAAAAACCGCATTCATGATTGTCGCGATTTTTGGCCCGCCACTTACCGGTATGACGTCGTAGTTCGAAGCAGGGTTCCGCCACACAGGGTGCGCATCACGCTCTTCAATCTCTAGCCAGTAGGCAGCATTTGCCATTTCGTCCATGTCGTACTGATCAAGACTGTCGATCAGTCCCTCTTCGGCAAGCCTGGCGCTGCATCTGTGAAGAGATAGCCTGTACGCCTCCGGGTTACTCATTCTGAATTCGTGGTCATCGAGCGTGGATCGCCAGGCGGCAATCCTCATTGCCTTGGCTTCTTCAAAGTTCATGGTGGGGTTCGCTTATCGAATACTGTTTGGATATACAGTAATCGAGGCGAGCGGATTAGGGCGAGAAGGAGCCGACGAGCTGCCGGCCTTTCAATCGGGCGAACTCATGACGGCCAGGCTCATCTTTATGAATTCTTCGTTGAGATCGAGCGTAGCCAGAGCGCCCCGGACGTTTTCAGCGACTTCGGGCGATCCGCTTTGTTTCGCCCAGGTCGCGAGCTCAATGAGCGCAGCTTCTAAGGCGTGCTGGTTTTCAGTGATTTTGGTGAGCAGGGAGGGTAGTAAATCGAGGTTCGGCATCGGTGACTCCTACTTCATTGGAATCAGCGTAGCAGGGGGAATGTATTCCGTCGGCAGGACGCCGATCAAGGAGCGCAAACCGATGGGGCGGCTCGAGGTGGAGGGGAGGCGAAGTATGCAAAATCGGCATAGCGTGCCCGTTTGGATTGACGAATGAGCTGAGATATTTCCCTCGGACTTACCTCGAATTACCGGTCCGCAATTATTCTCAGGTATGCGGAAATATTGGGCTGCATAGCGGCAATTTGCGCACGATTGCGAACCGGAAAACCTATCGCAACCCGCAGCCTGATTGATTTCCTATCGGGACTTAAAATCCCCCGCTCGTAAGGGCGTGCCGGTTCGATTCCGGCTTCGGGCACCATCTAGATCAAGGGTTTGCACGGTTTTCTCTGCCGGGCGAGCCCTTTGTGTTTTCCGCAATCAGAAAATCATTTCCGCAATTCGCTTATTTCGTCGGCGTAACTTTGGCCCCGCGGCGCCGGCGAATGTACTGTTCCGTCATGCTTACGGTAGTGTGCCCAAGCTGGTCCCTGGTCTCTCTTATGCTGCCTGTCGACTCTTCTTTGTCGGTAGCGGCCTTTGCACGCAGATCCCGCATCTGAAACGCAGCCTTTGGAATGCCGGCTGCCTCCCGGGCGTCGTCGAAGCGCTTGCGCAGCATGCTCACGGTCATAGGTTGCCCGTCCTCCATCACTACAAGTCGGGTCGATCTGACCTTGTAGCCCGCCTTTCTGGCCGCAATGCGATCAATGACGGCCTTTAATTCCCCAATAATCTCAATCCGGCGCTTCGCTCCGGTCTTGTTCTGGGAAACTGTAAGTGTTCCATCCTTGATGTCCCGTTCATCCATTTTCAGGGTATCGGCGATTCGCTGAGCGGTCAGATAAAAAAGGTCCAGGGCGTCTTGGAGTGGACGATCGCTCTTTGCGTAGACCGCTGCGAACATGTCGTCCTCGACGTATACATCACGGCCGGTCTCCTTATGCCCCTTTACCCCGGCGCAGGGGTTGGCAAGTGAGGTGTATCCACACTCGCGCGCGAAGTTCCAGATAGCGCTGAGTAGCGCCTTTTCCCTGTTTGCCCGAACTGGCGCGACCTTTCCTCGCTCCCGAAGGTATTGCCGCACATGTTGTGGCTCAATATCCTCCAGCGGGGCCGGCGGGTCGTTGAAGAAATCGAGCAAGTTTTTTCAGCTCGCGCTTGTTGTCTTTCTGGGTTGCCGCCGACTTGGTTGGGACGACTTCCTTCATATAGAGGTCGGCAACATAGGCAAAGGTCAGCACTGATTTCGACAGGGCTGATGCGGTTCTTGTCTGCTCGAGCTTGGCATACTCCATGATAGCCAGCCCGTAATCAGTCCCCAGTGAGATCTCTTTGCGTGGCTTGCCGCCGGTGTCGTATAGGTAATAGATCTTGCCCCGCGCTTGCGGAGGCGCAGGCGGGGGATGCTTCCAGGGTATGTCGGTTTTCTGCCCATCATCCCGCCTTACGCGGTTGCCATTTCGCGCGCTCTGTCGGTAGTTCAACTTTTCCGGCGATCAGCGCTGCAGTAGTGACACAGGGCCAGCCGCTACGCTTGATGGTGTGCCTGATGCCGTTTTGCACAAGACAGCGATCTGGTTGGCCTTGGTTTTGGCTCCGGTCAGCTCACACACTTCTTCGTGGCTCAAGAACTCACTGATGCTCATATCGGTCTCCATGCCGCGCGTGGCGGCAGAAGGTGGTGGTCAGTTGGTCGGCGTGGGTTTCTGCGCGACTCCACAGCGCGCTTGAGCAAAAGCATTGGGATGCGCTGGTGGCGAAGTACAGCACCCACAAGGAGCGAAAGGTGCAGGCCATCTCTGCATTCCAGGCCCTGGTTAGGACCCCAGCCCCGAAGCTGTTTCTGTTTAAAGCGACCACTTCAATGAGCGGATGAGCGAAATTATACCCATCCTGTCATTCCTGCGCGTATCGGGGATTGGATAAAGAGGCCGGCCGTTGTGTCGGGCTTTTTATTGGTGCGCCAGGCATGGCGCGTTGC
>NZ_JBKGGU010000026.1:0-75461 GCF_052042015.1 Pseudomonas sp. SMV71
GCCCAGGGCGCACGCTCCCAGGACGGCCAGCAAGAGCCAGGGAATATGGCGCAGCAGGCTATTATTGTTTGTCATTTTTATATTCCAGCCAGGGTGGACAAGAAGGTTAGCCACCGGAGTTTAGCGCTAACCGTCGCAAAGGCCATACCCGACATTCGTCTGCCACCGGCCGAACGGTGCCGGTGACGCGCCAGTTGGGTCTATAGTCAATGAATCTCCGGAGGGAATGCGTAATGAGCGAACGTCGCCGCTTCGTACGAATCGAATTTCATGCACGGACTGAACTGAGCCAGGGGCCCTATATCTGGCCGGTGAAACTGCTGGACCTGTCTCTCAAGGGCCTGCTGATCGAAAAGCCCGAGCCCTGGCTTGGCAACCCTGAAGAACCCTTCATGGCCGACATCCACCTGAGCAATGAGGTGGATGTGCAGATGGAGGTTCGTCTGGCCCACGACGATCACGGCCACCTGGGTTTCGTCTGCGAGCATATCGACCTGGACTCCATCGCGCATCTGCGTCGGCTGGTGGAACTGAACCTGGCCGATCATGACGAACTGGAACGGGAGCTGGCGGCGTTGATCCAGATTTGAATCGCCAGAGCTTCCGTGGCGAAGGCGCTTGCTCCCGCTGGGCTGCGCGACAGCCCCAAGTCCAGCAACACCAAGCCCAGCAACCCGGTGTGTCAGAAAAATTGAGTGAAGTTTCCGGGCCTGCTTCGCAGGCCAGCGGGAGCAAGCTCCCTCGCCACGGGGAACGCGTTACTCAAACAACGCATCCAACGCCTGTTCCAAACGTGTCACCGCGATGATCTGCAACCCCACCGGTGCCTCCTTCGGCGCATTGCCCTTGGGCACGATGGCGCGTTTGAAACCGTGCTTGGCCGCTTCCTTGAGCCGCTCCTGCCCGCTGGGCACGGGGCGGACTTCGCCCGACAGTCCCACTTCACCGAACACCAGCAGGTCATGGGGCAATGGACGATTACGCAGGCTGGACATGACCGCCGCCATCAACGCCAGGTCAGACGCGGTCTCCAGCACCTTGACCCCGCCCACCACGTTCAGGAACACGTCTTGGTCGTGGGTCGGAATGCCGCCGTGCCGATGCAACACGGCCAGGAGCATGGCCAGGCGATTCTGGTCCAGGCCCAGCGTGACCCGGCGCGGGTTCGCCAGGTGGCTGTCGTCCACCAGCGCCTGCACTTCCACCAACATCGGGCGAGTGCCTTCCCACGTTGCCATGACCACACTGCCCGGCACTTCTTCCTGGGCACGTGTCAGAAAGATCGCCGAGGGGTTGGAGACTTCTTTCAGCCCCCTGTCGGTCATGCCGAACACGCCCAGCTCGTTGACGGCGCCGAAACGGTTCTTCACTGCCCGTAACAGACGCAGGCGCCCATCGGATTCACCTTCGAAATACAACACGGTGTCGACCATGTGCTCCAGCACCCGCGGGCCCGCCAGCGCGCCTTCCTTGGTCACGTGGCCCACCAGGAAAATCGCCGTGCCGCTCTGCTTGGCGTAACGCACCAGCAACGCCGCACTTTCGCGAACCTGGGACACACCGCCCGGGGCCGACTGGAGTTGCTCGGTGAAAATCGTCTGGATCGAGTCGATCACCATCACCTTGGGTTTTTCCAGGCGTGCCGTGGCGATGATGGTTTCAATGCAGGTTTCGGTCATGACCCGCAGCTGGTCCTGGGGCAACCCCAGGCGTCGGGCGCGCATGGCGACCTGTTGTTGCGACTCTTCACCGGTGACGTACAGCGCCGGCATGCGCGTGGCAATGTTGCACAAGGTTTGCAACAGGATGGTGGATTTACCAATGCCCGGGTCCCCGCCGATCAGCACCACCGAACCGTCCACCAGACCGCCACCGAGCACGCGGTCCAGCTCGCCGGAGGCGGTGGAGAAGCGCGGGATTTCCTCGACGCTGACTTCGGCCAGGGTCTTGATCTGCGCCTGCTGGCCGGCCCAGCCCGTGCGCCCGGTGGGCGCCGCTGCGCCGCCGCTTTCCACCATGGTTTCGGTCAGGGTGTTCCAGGCCCCGCACTCACTGCACTGGCCGGCCCATTTGGGAAAGGTCGAGCCGCACTCGGTGCAGCCGTACATGCGCTTTGCCTTGGCCATCTGAACCCCCGGGAAAAACCGCGATGATAGCCCAGGCGGAGGTCAACGAGGGGCCGGCATTCTGATTTCACCCTTGGCCAGATCCGTCGCGGTATTGCCCAGCGGGTCGGCGGCATCCAGGTCAGCGCCTTTGGCTTTCAAGGCATCCAGCAGTTCGACACGCTTGAACAGCCCGGCGTACATCGCTGCGGTCTGCCCTGCCGCGTTGCGCTGGTCGGGACTGCACTCGGTGGATAACAAGCGGCGGGCGATCTGCACCTCGCCCTTGAAAATGGCCCCCATCAGCGCTGTGTTACCGCGCTTGTCCTGGGCACAGGCATCGGCGCCGGCCGACAGCAGCCGCTCCACCGCAGGGCCCTGACCGTGATAAGCCGCCAGGATCAACGCGGTGTAGCCCTTTTCATCCTGGGTATCGAGGGCGTAGCCGGCCTCGATAAAGGTGTCGAGCATCGGCACGTCGCCCCGGCGGGCGGCGTCGAAATAATAATTTTGCAGTTGTTCCCGTATGGCAGCCGGGTCGGCCGGCACAGGCTGGTCGGCCAGCACGCCCGCCGACCAGATCGCAACTATCGATAATAGAAACCTGACCTTCATGAAATCTCCTTAAACGCGCTCCCACAGGGAATCGGGGGTGAGCAAATCCTCAGACCACACAAAGCCAATGTGGGAGCGAGCTTGCTCGCGATTGCGGTCTGTCAGCCGAATCTTCGCCGACTGGCCCACCGCTTTCGCGAGCAGGATCGCTCCCACAGGGTTAACCCCCTGCTGGCAGTCGGTCAATCGGTCAGTTTTTCCGCCAGTGCCTTGACCCGGGACAGGTCGCCCTTGGCGACACGGGCCACGCCAGTGCCGTATTCAGGATCAGCCTTGTAGAGGAACGACAGGATGATGTGCTTGCTTTCATCATCGGTGGTCGCCAGGGAGCCGCCGAAGCTTTCGATCAGATCGTTGCGTTCTTTCTGATTGAAGGAGCGGTACAGGTCACCGGCCTGCTTGAAGTTCTGCTCGCGCTGAATCTTCGCCTGCTGGGTACTGCCGCTCAGCGCGGTCTGGCTATAGCGGGCCGCCGGCTGTTCGTCGCGGGGCTCCAGCCGGCTCGGCTGGTAATTCACGCCGGTGCTGGTGCTGCCGGGGTTCATCGCACCATCCTGGTTACCGTTGTTCACCGCGACCTTGGGCGCGTTGATCGGCAACTGCAACGCATTGGCGCCCAGCCGATACATTTGCGTATCGGCATAAGAGAACACCCGGCCCTGAAGCAGCCGATCTTCCGAAGGCTCGATGCCCGGCACCAGATTGGCTGGGGCCATCGCCACCTGTTCGGTTTCCTGGAAAACATTCGCCGGGTTGCGGTTCAGAACCATCTGCCCGACTTTGCGCTCAGGCACCCCCGGCCAGATCTTAGTGGCGTCCAATGGATCGAAGTCGAACTTTGCCAACTCTTCAGGCTTCAATACCTGAACGTACAGATCCCACTTTGGAAAGTCCCCCTTGTTGATATGGCTGACCAAGTCGTTAGTCATATGACTGTAATCTTGCCCTTGAACTTTCACGACTTCTTTCGGATCGAGGTTTTTCAGCCCCTGCAAACTTTTCCAATGAAATTTCACATAGTGAATATCACCCTTGGCATTCACTAACTTGTAGGCGTGTACACCATTGCCATCCATTTCGCGGTAACTGGCCGGCGTACCGGAGTTGGAATACAGCTCGGTCAGAGTACGTGTCGCCTCTGGGACATGGGAGAAGAAGTCGAAACGACGTGAATCGTCGTCCAGATTGGTCCGCGGGTCCGGCTTGAAAGCGTGGACCATATCGGGAAACTTGATGGCGTCGCGGATGAAGAAGGTCGGGAAGTTGTTCCCCACCAGATCCCAGTTACCGTCGGCGGTGTAGAACTTGGTGGCAAAGCCACGAGGGTCGCGCAGGGTCTCCGGTGAATGGTTGCCATGCACGACCGCCGAAAAGCGCACGAACACCGGTGTGGTCTGGCCTGCGGCGAAGACCTTGGCCTTGGTCAGGTCGCTGAGGTCGTCGGACACCGTGAAGGTACCATGGGCGCCCGTGCCCCGGGCATGTACCACGCGCTCGGGAATGCGTTCACGGTCGAAGCGCTGGAGCTTCTGAATCAATTGCACGTCCTGCAGCAAGGTCGGGCCGTTGGGCCCCGCTGTCTGCGAGTTCTGGTTATCGCCGACCGCGGCACCGTTATCCCGGGTCAAGGTCGCGGCGTTGACGGAAAAAGACAGCAGGCCCGCCGTCAGCGCAAAAAGGGCACGACGGTGGGAAAACGTTCCGCCGCCAAGGGAAGTATTCATAGAAATTTCCTCTGATGTTATAGAGCGCATCCGTGTGCGCCCTTCAGAGGCTAGTGCTCGAAAATCCAAAACCTAAATAGAAAAGCCGTACCGCTTCGATAGAAAAAACGTTGTGGGGGATCGGTACTGAACCCAGTATCACGCGCGATTGATGGCACTTTGTAAACTTTTCGGCAGGCACTGGGTCGATAACTGAAGCTTTGTAAGCGGGCGTTTCAAGCGGGACGCGTCTGGCTGAATTACACTGCCACTCAAACTCATCTGTCACAAGGAACAATAACTCATGGGCGTGCTAAGCGAGTTCAAGGCCTTCGCGGTCAAAGGCAATGTCGTCGACATGGCCGTCGGGATCATTATCGGTGCCGCTTTCGGCAAAATCGTCTCGTCCTTCGTCGGTGATGTGATCATGCCGCCCATCGGTCTGCTGATCGGCGGAGTCGATTTCAGCGATCTGGCAATCACGCTCAAGGCCGCCCAGGGGGACACGCCTGCAGTGGTGCTGGCCTACGGCAAATTCATCCAGACCACCATCGATTTCATCATCGTGGCGTTCGCGATTTTCCTGGGCGTGAAAGCCATTAACCGCCTCAAGCGCGAAGAAGCCGTGGCGCCCAGTGCCCCTCCGGTTCCGAGCAAGGAAGAATTGCTCCTGACCGAGATCCGCGACCTGCTCAAGGCCCAGAACGAGCGGCCCTGAGCCCTCGTCAGAAGCAAGCTGGGCCGCTCAGATCTGTGGCGAGGGAGCTTGCTCCCGCTGGGCTGCGGAGCGGCCCCGGCTCTTTGCGATTGCTGCGCAATCGAGCGCGAGCAAGCTCCCTCGCCACAGGGGCGCGCGCTGAACTCCTGGGCGCACTCTCCTACCAATAGTTTTCCACCGCCACTTGGCCCGGCCGACGCGTAAGGCTCAGTTGCAACCCCCTGGCCTTGAGCAGCTTGCGCGTGTCGTCGATCATCTGCGGATTGCCGCACAGCATCACCCGTGAATGCTCCGGCGTCAGCGCCACACCGGCCGCACGTTCAAGTTCGCCGTTCTCGATCAACGCAGTGATCCGCCCATTGAGGGTCCCCGGATGCGCCTCGCGAGTCACGGTCGCAATGAAGCGAAGCTTGTGGGCGTACTCCGCCAGGTACTCGCGTTGGGCCAACCCTTCGATCAGCGCCTGATACGCCAGCTCACGGGCCTCGCGGACGCTGTACACCAGGATGATCCGCTCGAATCGTTCCCAGGCTTCGAAATCCTGGAGGATCGAAAGAAACGGCGCGACGCCCGTCCCGGTGGACAACAGCCACAGGTCCCGGCCGTCGACAAAACGATCCAGTGTCAGGTAGCCGAAGGCCTGGCGCTCCACCAGCAGGCTGTCACCCGGCGCCAGGCGACTCAGCTCGCTGGTGAACTCACCCTGCGGGACCACGATGGAAAAGAACTCGAGGAATTCGTCGAAGGGTGAAGACACCATCGAATAGGCCCGCCAGACGGTGGTGCCATCCGCCTTTTCCACACCCAGCCGAGCGAACTGGCCGGCGCGAAAGCGAAAGCCGCGATCACGGGTGGTGCGCAACGTAAACAGATGAGCGGTCACTGGTTGAACGTCGAGCAGGGTTTGGCGGGTGAACTTTTCTTCGCTATCGGTCATGGGCCACTCCAACAAAACTAGGCCTGTAGTGTCCCGCAAAGCGTGTATTTTAACCACCGAACAATTAGTGGCGGTTTAATAGCAATCGCCGCATTTTCGCGCCATAAATCAACAAAACTTATACAATTCAACACCATTTGTAATGCCTGATGATTCAAGATATATCTACCCCCGACCAAATCTGTTCAAAAAAACCTACGCGAAGTTAGGAATGGTCCTACACTGAATTTTCGCATCATGGATTGGATCCGCATGGACGAATCAACCCAGGAGAAAGCGATGGACAAGTGGAAGGACTTGCAACTGAAGAAGTTATCCTGCGAAAAAGATTTGCAGGCGGCTTATCGCCTGGTCCTTAATTTCTTTAACAATCAAGGCTTTGAATATTGCGCGTTTGCCACTTACCTCGGCAGCCCTGACAAGCACACCGGTAAGGTCAACCTGAATAATTACCCTTATGGATGGGACAGGTTCTATGAACAGAACGGTTACGCTTCAAACGATCCAGTAATAGCACATTGCAATCAATCAACGTTGCCGATTTTATGGAACGAGGGTGTTTTTGCCCGAGCCCCCAAGTTATGGCGCGAACTTAATCGACAGGGACTCAAACACGGCTGGACTCAGGCCATCCATGATGAGCACGGTATCCATTACATTCTGTTCAGCCTCGCAAGGACCCATTGCCCAATCGATATAGAGGAGCATTATGGCAACCTCGGCTACGCCATCTTCGCCAGTCAGCGTCTGCATGCCCTGGCCAGCAAGAAGCTGTCGGATGCCAACGCTGTCACCCACAAATATCATTTATCACCCAGGGAAATCGAAGTGCTGCGCTGGTCTGCCGAAGGCAAGACGGCCTCGGAGGTAGGCAGGATCCTTTGTCTTTCCGAGCGGACCGTGAATTTCCATGTGTGCAGTTGCATGCGAAAACTGAACGTCAGCAACAAGATTTCAGCGGTGGCCAAGGCAGCCCAGTTCCATGTGATCTGAGGAACGCAGCAGCCGCGAGGAGCAGAAAAACCCGCAAGTAATGTGCAGAAAAAGAACGTACCATTTACGGCTCCACTTGAATGATGACGCTGCTTGTACGCGACGCAGTTCATTCAAGCGGTCCCGCACAGACACCTCCATCCAGGCCGCGGGACTTTCGTTGATCTCCAGAGCCCCCAGCCATGCCCTTGCTTGACAGCCCCTTCGCCCGACTCGACCTGATCCGCCAGCCCGAACAGCAGAACGAACCGTTGCAAGCCTTCGATGCGGCCGACGAATACCTGCTCGCGTACCTGGCCGAACAACAACCCGCCCCGCAAACCCGGGTGCTGGTTCTCAACGACGGCTTCGGCGCCCTTGCAGCGAGCCTGGCCGGCAAGGTGGCGGTGCTCAGCAGCGGCGATTCGTTCCTGGCGCTGCAAGCGCTGGAGAAGAACCTGGTGCGCAACGGCCAACCTTTCGACGCGGTCCCGACATTGCCAGCGAGCGAGCCGCTGACCGGCCCGTTCGACCGGGTCTTGATCAAGGTGCCCAAGACCCTGGCCCTGCTCGAGGAACAGCTTATCCGTCTGCAAGGCCAACTGGCGCCAGGGGCCCAAGTGATAGCCGCCGCGATGATCAAACATCTGCCCCGGGCCGCCGGAGACCTGTTGGCACGCTACATCGGCCCCGTGCAGGCGTCCCTGGCGGTGAAGAAAGCCCGGTTGTTGATTGCGACCCCGGCCGTCGTGACACGGGCCGTATCGCCCTACCCGACCCGCTATTGGCTGGACGAGCCGAAAATCGAGCTGCTCAATCACGCCAACGTGTTCTGTCGCGAAGGGCTGGACATCGGCACCCGCGCATTCCTGCCGCACCTGCCGAAAAACCTGGGCCAGGCCCGGGTCGCGGACCTGGGTTGCGGTAACGGCGTACTGGCAATTGCCAGCGCCCTGCACAATCCCGAGGCCCACTACACGTTGGTGGACGAGTCCTACATGGCCGTGCAATCGGCCGCTGAAAACTGGCGGGCGGCCCTCGGCGAACGCGAAGTGACGGTCCGTGCCGGCGATGGCCTGGCCGGGCAACCCTCGCAATCATTGGACGTGGTGCTTTGCAATCCACCCTTCCATC
The DNA here is from genome assembly GCF_052042015.1 of Pseudomonas sp. SMV71. NCBI lineage: Bacteria > Pseudomonadati > Pseudomonadota > Gammaproteobacteria > Pseudomonadales > Pseudomonadaceae > Pseudomonas > Pseudomonas sp. SMV71. The sequence goes on from NZ_JBKGGU010000026.1 coordinate 8,185, forward strand.
AGCAGCAAGTGGTGGGCGACTTCCTGGCCTGGCGCATGTTCCAGCAGGCCCGCGAAGCGCTGGTGGTGGGTGGTGCGCTGTACATCGTCGGCAACCGGCACCTGGGCTATCACAGCAAGCTGGCGCGGCTGTTCCGGGGCGTCGAGCAAGTGGCCTCGACCCCGAAATTCGTGATCCTCAAAGCTCGCAAGTAAATAGCTCGCAAGTAATCTTTCCACTGTAAAAAACCCTCCTTTCGGAGGGTTGAAACCGTGCCGCAAGGCAACGGGATGGGAAATCAGTGGGTGGTCAGGCCGGCGGCGTTCATGAACATCCGCATCAGGCTGGCGACTACGAACAACGCCAGGACACTGCCGGCCCAGATCGCCGCCAGCCAGCCGAGCCGTTGCCAGAGCGGTTTTCGTTCGGCGGCCTCGATGTCTTTCAGATCAGGTTTGGCCATGTTCATCGCCTCGCAGTGGATCAGTGGTAACCGTCATCGTGGGTCACCTTGCCGCGGAACACGTAGTAGCTCCAGAAGGTGTACACCAGGATCAGCGGGATGATGAACAAGGTCCCGACCAACATGAAGCCCTGGCTCTGGGGCGGCGACGAGGCGTCCCAGATCGAGATCGACGGCGGCACGATGTTCGGCCACAGGCTGATGCCCAGGCCACTGTAGCCAAGGAAGATCAGCACCAGGGTCAAAATGAATGGTGTGTAGTTGGCGTTGCGGGCCACCGCCCGGAACAACCCGTACATGGTCACCAGCACCAGGATCGGCACCGGCAAGAACCAGAACAGGTTGGGCAGGGTGAACCAGCGCGCCGCAATGTCGGCATGGGCCAGCGGCGTCCAGATGCTGACAATCCCGATCACCGCCAGCACCACGAATGCCAGGGGTCGTGCCAGGTCATGCATCTGCTCCTGCAATTTGCCCTCGGTCTTCATGATCAGCCAGGTACAGCCGAGCAACGCATAGGCGGCAATCAGTGCCAGGCCGCAGAACACCGTGAACGGCGTGAACCAGTCCAGGGATCCGCCAGCATACTGGCGATTGACCACCTCGAAGCCATCGATAAACGCCCCCAGCGCAACGCCCTGGAAGAACGTGGCCGTCAGCGAACCGCCGATGAACGCCTTGTCCCAGAGGTGGCGTTTCTCGGCCTTGGCCTTGAACCGGAATTCGAAGGCCACGCCACGGAAGATCAGGCCGATGAGCATCAGGATCAGCGGCAGGTACAGTGCCGACAGCACCACCGAATAGGCCAGCGGGAACGCCCCGAACAGGCCGGCACCGCCCAGCACCAGCCAGGTCTCGTTACCGTCCCAGACTGGCGCCACGGTGTTCATCATCACATCGCGGTCGCGCTCGCCCTTGACGAAGGGGAAGAGAATGCCGATCCCCAGGTCGAAGCCGTCCATGATCACGTACATCATGATGCCGAAGATGATGACCACGGCCCAGATCAGCGGAAGATCAATACCCATGGCTCAATTCCCCTTGTTCGAGCGGTCGTTGTGGTCGGCTTCGTCGTCGCCTTCGTTGGCGGCCGACAATGGACGGGCCGGGGTGCGTTTCTGGCCCGGACCGCCATCGGTCGGCTCGGCCTCGTGGGCCACCGGCCCCTTGCGCACCAGGCGCATCATGTAGCTCAGGCCGGCGCCGAACAGCGCGAAATACACCACCACGAACAGCACCAGGGTGATGCTCATCTGGGCGAGGCTGTGGCCGGACGACGCGTCGGCCGTGCGCATCAGGCCATAGACGACCCAGGGCTGGCGGCCGATTTCCGTGGTGAACCAGCCGGCCAGGATCGCGATCAGCCCGGACGGCCCCATCCACAGCACCAGGTGCAGGAATGGTCGGGACTGGAAGATCCGGTCGTTGCGGCGCAGCCACAAGCTGCACAGGCCGGTGAAAATCATCAGCAGCCCGAGGCCGACCATGACCCGGAACGACCAGAACACGATGGTCGAATTGGGCCGGTCTTCAGGTGGGAATTCCTTGAGGGCCGGCACCTGCTTGTCCAGGCTGTGGGTCAGGATCAGGCTGCCCAGGTAAGGAATTTCCACGGCGAAGCGGGTCTTCTCGGCCTGCATGTCCGGCAGCCCGAACAGGATCAACGGGGTCGGCTCATTGCCGACGTTTTCCCAGTGGCCTTCGATGGCGGCGATTTTCGCCGGTTGATGCTTGAGGGTATTGAGACCGTGGAAATCGCCGATCACGGCCTGTATCGGCGCGACGATCAAGGCCATCCACATCGCCATCGACAGCATGCGGCGAACGGCAGGGTTGTCACGCCCGCGCAGCAAATGCCAGGCTGCCGACGAGCCAACGAAGAACGCCGTGGCAACGAACGCTGCGGTGGACATGTGCAGCAGGCGATACGGGAACGAGGGGTTGAACACCACCGCCAACCAGTCCACCGGTATCACCCGGCCATCTACGATTTCATAGCCTTGGGGGGTCTGCATCCAACTGTTGGAAGACAGGATCCAGAAGGTCGAGATCAAGGTGCCGATCGCCACCATGACCGTGGAAAAGAAGTGCAGGCCGCGACCGACGCGATTCCAGCCGAACAGCATCACACCGAGGAAACCGGCTTCGAGGAAGAACGCCGTGAGCACTTCGTAAGTCAGCAGCGGCCCGGTGACCGCGCCGGCGAAGTCCGAGAAGCGACTCCAGTTGGTGCCGAACTGATAAGCCATCACCAACCCGGAGACCACGCCCATGCCGAAGTTGACGGCGAAGATCTTCGACCAGAAATGGTACAGATCGCGGTAGGTGTCATCGCGGGTCTTGAGCCACAGGCCCTCGAGCACCGCCAGGTAACTCGCCAGGCCAATGGTGATGGCCGGGAACAGGATGTGGAACGAGATGGTGAACGCGAACTGGATTCGGGCGAGATCGAGCGCCTCCAAACCGAACATAAGTCTTCCTCTGTCAGGTAAAACCGGCTGCGGGTGGGGCCTGCATCACGGCCCCAGTGATATGGAGTGCAATGCTTTTCAAATCGTTCTTTTTAAAACCGTTACCACGCAGGATGCTGGCCGGATGGCCGCCAGTTCAGCGCCCAAAAGGGAATTGATCTGGGTCAAGCAATGCGTAAAGAGTAGTCGGATTATTGCCGATGAACGGCGTGGTCTTTTGTCGCGTGACAGGTTGTCTCAGTGCGGTTACCGGTCAATGGCACGCGCACCTGTGGCGAGGGAGCTTGCTCCCGCTCGACTGCTCAGCAGTCGCAAGATTTCAAGTCCGCTACGCAGCCCGGCGGGAGCAAGCTCCCTGGCCCAAGTATGCGGAACACCGGATATCGATGTTTGGCTAACTATTTTTCCAGTGGTCGTACCTCTTGGTTACAGCTCGGTGATAATCTCGATGCCTTCATCACCGGACCCATCATAGATGCCAAGCCAAGCGCCGTTGCTGCTCCGTCACCACCGCCCTTTCATTGCCTTCTGGCTGGCGCGGATCTTCACCGCCAGCGGCTTCCAGATGCTCACCGTGGCCATTGGCTGGAACCTCTATCAACTGACCGGCAACGTGCTGGACCTCGGCCTCGTCGGCTTGGTGGAGTTCGCGCCGCGCGTGCTGTTCATGCTCCACACCGGGCACGTCGCCGACCGTTATGACCGGCGCAGGGTCGCGGCGATCTGCCAGTCGTTGCAGGCGTTGATTGCCCTGGCGCTGGTGATCGGCAGCGCCACCGATCAGGTCACCCGGGAAATGATCTTCATCCTCGCGTTTTTGCTGGGCGCGGCCCGCTCCTTCGAGATGCCGACCACCCAGGCGCTGCTGCCGAGTATCGTGCCCGCCGCGCTGTTTCCCAGGGCGGTGGCCGCCGCGCAATCGGCCCAGCAATCGGCCACCATCGTCGCCCCGGCACTCGGGGGATTGCTCTATGCCTTCGGCAGCGTCTGGGTCTATGGACCGACTGTGCTGCTCTATGTCATTGCCTGTTGCCTGATGCTCAACCTGCCGGCCCGGCAAACCCCGTTGAACAAAGGCAAGGCGACCCTGGATTCATTGCTCGCCGGGATTCGCTTCATCCGCAGCCGGCCAGACATTCTCGGGGCGATCTCCCTGGACCTGTTCGCGGTGTTGCTCGGCGGCGCGACGGCCCTGCTGCCGGTGTTCGCCAAGGACATCCTGCTGACCGGTCCCTGGGGCCTGGGCCTGTTGCGCTCGGCGCCGGCGGTCGGGGCCTTGTTGATGTCGCTGTGGTTGGCGCGGTTCGCCGTGGAGCGCAAGGTGGGTCGGGTGATGTTCACCGCCGTGGGTGTGTTCGGCGTCGCCACCATTGCCTTCGGTCTCTCCACTTCGTTCTGGTTCTCACTGGCGGTGCTGGTGGTGCTGGGCGCGGCGGACATGATCAGCATGGTGATCCGCGCCTCGTTCGTGCAATTGGAAACACCGGATGAAATGCGCGGGCGGGTCAGCGCGGTGAATGGCCTGTTCATTGGCGCGTCGAACCAGCTGGGCGAGTTCGAGTCCGGCCTCACCGCCCACTGGTTCGGCACCGTGCCGGCGGTGGTCATGGGCGGGATCGGCACGCTGCTGGTGACCGGGGTCTGGATCAAGCTGTTCCCGACCCTGGCCAACCGCGACCGGATGCATGAGCCGGTGCACGAGGCGCCGGAAGCGACGAAAGCCTAGGGTTGTACGAAAAGTCGCCGAGCGGCGATCAGGCAAGGCGAAAACAGGCGAGGAAGCGGAGTTTACTGGTTGTAAATGAGCATTCCGAGCCTGTTTTCAACGCAGCATGATCGTCGCGCAGGCACTTTTCCTACAAGCCTAAAGCAACTTGTCGAGGGTGATGGGAAACTCCCGCACCCGCTTGCCGGTGGCATGGTAAATCGCATTCGCTACCGCTGCCGCAACCCCGACGATGCCGATTTCACCCACGCCCTTGGACCCCAGCGCGTTGACGATCTCGTCGTGTTCCTCGACGAAAATCACCTCGATTTCGCCAATGTCAGCGTTGACCGGCACATGGTACTCGGCCAGGTTGTGGTTCATGTGCCGACCCAGGCCATGATCGGTCAGGGTTTCTTCGTGCAGAGCCATGCCGATGCCCCACACTACGCCGCCGAGGATCTGGCTGCGGGCGGTCTTGGGATTGATCACTCGTCCGGCAGCGATAGCGCTGACCACCCGATGAACCTTCACGGTGCCGAGGTCTTCATCCACGCGGACCTCGACGAACACCGCCGAGTGTGTGGCAGTGGCGTAGGCTTGGCGTTTGTCGTCCGGTCCAGCCGTGACCTCAGCCTGCAAGGGCGTCTCCCCGCTGTTTTGCGCCAGCTCGGCCAACGCCACACTGGCCTCGCCCAGGCGTAGTTGGCCATCGGCGAAGGTCACTTGCTCGATGGTCGCACCGCTAAAGGCCGGGCAAGTCTGCCGGGCCACGGCCAACAGCTTTTCCTTCAAGGCCTCGCAGGCCTGCTGCACGGCGGTGCCCACGGAGGAAACAGTGAACGATCCGCCCTGCAAGGGCGCAGTCGGCAAGGATGAATCACCGAGGACAAAGGTCACGTTCTCAAGGGGAACGCCTGACGCCTCGGCGGCGATCTGGGTCATGACTGTGTAAGTGCCAGTGCCGATGTCGGTCGTAGCACTGCTGACCGTGAGCTTGCCGTTCGCATCCAATGAGGCGCGGGCACTGGCCTTTTGCTGCATGGCCTCCCACACACCGCCGGCCATGCCCCAACCCACCAGTTGCCGGCCTTCACGCATGCTGCGCGGTTCCGGGTTGCGCTTGTCCCAGCCAAAGCGAAGTACGCCTTCGGCGTAGCATTCGCGCAGCGCCTTGCTGGAATACGGCTTGCCTTCGTTCTCGTTGCGTTCGGCGTAATTGATCAAGCGCAGTTGAACCGGATCGATCGCCAACGCGCACGCCAGCTCGTCCATGGCGCATTCCAGGCCGATCAAGCCGAGGGCGGCACCGGGAGCACGCATGTCCAACGGCGTGTAGACGTCCAAGGGCGCCAGCTTGTAGGTCAGTTCCACGTTGTCGCAGTGATAGAGCATGCCACTCCACTCCACCACGTGCTCGGTGAAATCCTCGAAACGCGAAGTCTGGCCGACGGCGCTGTGGGCCAACGCCAGCAAGCGCCCGTTGGCCGCGGCGCCCAAGCGCAAGTGCTGGAAGGTCCGCGGACGATAGCCGAAGGTAAACATCTGCTGGCGCGTCAGGCTGACCCGCACCGAGCGTTTGAGCGCCAGCGCCGCCATCACCGCCAACGGCAGCTGGTATTGCGGCCGCAGGCCGGAACCGAAGGCGCCGCCGACAAACGCGGCAAACACCCGCACCTGTTCTTTCTCAAGACCGAAGACTTTCTGTATGTACGACTGACAGTTCTGCGTGCCCTGGGTCTTGTCGTGGATGTGCAGGCTGCCGTCAGGCTGGTAGAGCACGGTGGAAGCGTGCGGCTCCATCGGGTTGTGGTGTTCGATGGGGGTGCTGTAGGACACATCCACATTCAACGCCGCACTGGCGTATTCGCCCTGAAAATTCCCACGAGGCTTGGGCAATTCGGCCGGCGCCGGATGGGCTTCGTTTTGCAGGATCGTCAGATCGGTCTGATGGTCCTGAACCTCGTATTCGATTTCAACCAGCGAACCGGCATAGCGCGCCAGCTCAAGATTTTCCGCGACCACCAGGGCCAAAGGCTGGCCGCTGTAGAGCACCTGATCGTTGTACAGCGGCCGGAACGGCGAACCGTCCGCTGCGTCGGCATCCTGGTAGGGTTCGTCGTAGCTGGCGATCCGTGGCCGGTTGGTATGGTCGATCACCGCAATCACACCGGGCAACGCCAAGGCGCGGGAGGCATCGATGCGCAGCACGCGACCGCGAGCGACGCTGCCGGACACGACGCTGCCATGCAGCAGGCCGTCCTCGGGATATTCAGCGGCATAACGGGCCTGGCCTGTTACCTTGAGCAGACCGTCGACCCGGTCCAGCGGCTGCCCTATGGTTTTGCTTGAAACGTTCATCAGGCTTGCCCTCCCGACAGTGCCGCATCACCCAAGGCGCGGATCACCGCACGGCGCGCCAGCCTGACCTTGAAACCGTTGTGCGCCAGCGGCTCGGCATTCTGCAACAGCGCATCGGCGGCGGTGGTGAAGGTCTCGCGGCTGACGGTCTGCCCGGTCAGCCAGCTCTCCACGGCCCGGTCCCGCCACGGCTTGTGTGCTACACCGCCGAGAACCAGACGTGCTTGGCGGATCACCGGTCCATCGAGTTCCAACGCGGCCGCCACGGAGACCAACGCAAAGGCGTAGGACGCTCGGTCGCGGATCTTCAGGTAATGACTATGTTCAGCGAAACCAGCGGCGGGCAACTCGATACCGGTGATCAACTCATCATCGGCCAGTTGGTTGTCTCGCTGCGGGGCATCGCCGGGCAGGCGATGAAAGTCGGCGAATTCGATGGTCCGCGCACCGCCCCGCCCCAACACATGAACCACCGCCTCCAGGGCGGCCAGGGCCACGCACATATCCGAAGGATGCGTCGCGACGCATTGCTCGCTGGCGCCGAAAATCGCATGGATCCGGTTCAACCCATCCCGGGCGGGGCAGCCACTGCCGGGCTCGCGTTTGTTGCACGGCACGCTGGCGTCATAGAAGTAATAACAACGCGTACGTTGCAGCAGGTTGCCGCCGGTACTGGCCATGTTGCGCAACTGCGGCGACGCGCCGGCCAGGATCGCCTGGGACAGCAACGGATAGCGCCGCTCGATCCACGGATGCCAGGCCAGGTCGGCATTGCTCACCAAGGCGCCGATCATCACTCCGCCGGACGGGGTTTCGCTGAGGTCAGCCAAGGGCAGTCCGGTGATGTCGATCAGGTGTTCAGGGTGGGTGAGGTTTTCCTTCATCAGGTCCAGCAGGTTGGTGCCGCCGGCGATGAAACGTGACACAGGGCTCGACAGCTCGACGGCCGCCTGCACGGTATCGGGCTTGCTGTATTGGAAAGGGTTCATCGGTCATCTCCCTGTTCCGACGGTTGCTGGCAGAGCGGCAGCGCTTCTTCGATGGCATCGCGAATGTTGTTGTAGGCACCGCAGCGGCACAGGTTGCCGCTCATCCACTCGCTGATCTGTCCAGGCGTCCGGGCCCTGCCCTCGTTGGCCAAGCCCACCGCCGAACAGATCTGCCCCGGCGTGCAATAACCGCACTGGAACGCGTCGTGCCGGATGAACGCCTGCTGTATGGGGTGCAACCGGTCGCCGTCGGCCAGCCCTTCGACAGTGGTCAGCCGGGCGCCATCGCACATCACCGCCAGCGTCAGGCAGGCATTGATCCGCTTGCCGTCGCGCAGCACCGTGCAAGCGCCGCACTGGCCGTGATCGCAGCCCTTCTTGCTGCCCACCAGGTCCAGCTGCTCACGCAGCAGGTCCAGTAACGTGGTCCAGGGCAAGACCTGCAACTCGCGCATCTGACCATTGAGTGTCAGACGGATCGGATGACGGACAAAGGACGCCTGCGTCGCATCGGACAGGGTCGCGCTCATAAACACCTCACGGTTGGTCGTACTCGCGGCGTTTTGGGAAACCGCCGTCATAAGGGGTACGACTTCAGGGTGAGGTGAGCGTTCAAGGCGATTGCGAGGTCTCGGAAAAACCGGGCGATCAGGCAAAGCACAGGTTTGTCGAGCCTGTGCGGTACATAGATACCGCATCCAGTGTAATGTATCGCCTTACACTCGATTCCATGATTAAATCCTTCCAGCACAAAGGCCTCAGGATCTTCTATGAAACGGGTTCAACCCGTGGTATCCGGGCCGACCATGGCAAACGCCTGGCTCGCATGCTCCAGTTCATGGATCGGGCGCAGGCTCCGCACGACCTGGACATTCCTGGATGGCGATTGCATCCGCTCAGGGGTGAGCTGACCGATGACTGGTCGCTCAGCGTCTCAGGAAACTGGCGGATGATTTTCCGTTTTATCGGATCCGATATCGACCTGGTCGATTATCTGGACTACCACTGATCAGGAGGCTGGAACATGCCCATGCACAATCCGCCACACCCTGGCGAAACATTGCTGACGGACGTGTTACCCGAATTGGGCATCACGGTCACCGAACTGGCCCGACATTTGGGCTTCGCCCGGCCTCATCTTTCCCGAGTGTTGCACGGTCACGCGCCCATCAGCCCCGATCTGGCCGTGCGCCTGGAGCGTGCCGGGATCGGCAAGGCCAGGGTCTGGTTGGGCGTCCAGACCGACTACGATCTGTGGCAAGCCGAGCAGCGCGAACAACCGCTGATCGAACCCTTCCCACTACACGCTTGAGGTCCGTCAGGCCAACAACTCCGCCGCCACGACACTGCGTACGCCCTTGCCGCTGAGCTGCTCCACCAGCGTCAGGGCAAACGCCAGGGCGGCGGCCGAGCCTTGGGCGGTGATGCAGTTGCCGTCCACCACCACGGGTTGATCGACGAAGCTGCAACCGGCCAACTGCTGGCTCACCGCCGGAAGGCAGGTCATGCGTCGTTGGCGCAGCACGCCGAACGCCTGCAAGGCCAGGGCCGGGGCTTCGGCGATGGCGGCGAAGAAACGGCCGGCGGCGGCCTGATCCTTGATCAGTTGCTGCAACGGCTGATGCGCCGCCAGGTGCTGGGCGCCGATGATGCCGCCGGGCAGGACGATCAGGTCGAAGTCCTGTGCCAGCAGGTCCACCAACATGCCGTCGGCGGTCAGGCGCGTGCCGCGGGCACAGGTGAGCATGCGCCGCCCTTCGATGCTCGCCACCACCACTTCTACCTGGGCCCGGCGCAGCACATCGATCAGGGTCACGGTCTGCAAGTCGTCGACACCTTCGGCGGCGGCAATCAGGGCTCGGGGGATCTTGGTTCCGGGAATCATGGGCTCTCTCCGCTGGGGTGTTCCTCAAAGCCTAGGCTATGTACGAAATAGCTTGAAACTTGGTTAGGCGGCGTTAAAAACCGGCTCGTGCGCGAGTCCGATCGGAATGCTCATTGACAACCAGTCAAGTCGAGCGCGACCCCGGCCGTTCCTCGCCGGTTTTTGCCTTGCCTAACCTGCGTTTCAAACTATTTCGCACACAGCCTAGTCACGTTTGCCGGACTGCGTCGGTGTCAGGCAGACGCCATCACTTGATGTACAACTCGGTGGACATCCGATTGCCCGGCGCATTGATCGAGACATTGCTGAAGCTGAACGTACCTTCCTGCTTGCCCTTCAGGTCGAAGACATACAGGTAGCCGACGATTTTGGTTTGGGTGGAACAATCGTTGAGATTGCCATTGCTGAACGCGCACACCGGCGAGCGGGTACCGTCGACTTCAAAACCATCCAGGGTGACATGCGGCTGGCGCCCATAGCCGACCTCCAGCACGTAGACCTTGATATTCGAGCCACTGTGATTACAACGGGTCTGCGCTTGCCCCGGGGCAATGTCCTCGAAGCCACAGGCCGGCGATTCGACCTTGAGCACTTTGACTTCGCTCAACGGCGGCGCCGATGCGGCACTGGCGGTTGTAGCCGACAACCACAGGCCCAGCACGCAACCCAATGCCGCCATCCAATTATCTGTCATACGCCACCTTCAGATCTCCCGGAAACGGTGGGCAGTATGGCCCACTTGTTGCTTTGGCAAAACATCGACGAGGATCGCAGCCACATCGCCGCGCTGCTGGTATGATGCGCGGCTTTTTCCGACCTGCAGAAAATTCCCGGGCGCCGCTGGCGGCCTGTGCTTTGCTGTTGAGGTCGATACATTCACGGCGCCCGGCGCGCCACGGGGAGCAGACATGCTGGAAAGGCTGTTTCAACTCAAGGCACATGACACCAACGTGCGGACCGAGATTCTGGCGGGCGTCACGACCTTCCTGGCCATGGCCTATATCCTGTTCGTCAATCCGAGCATCCTCGGCGAGACCGGCATGGACAAGGGCGCAGTGTTCGTCGCCACCTGCCTGGCGGCGGCCATCGGCTCCACGGTCATGGGCCTGATCGCCAACTACCCGATCGCCCTCGCACCGGGCATGGGCCTGAATGCCTTCTTCACCTACACCGTGGTCCTGCACATGGGTCATACGTGGCAAGTGGCGCTGGGCGCGGTGTTCGTCTCCGCGGTGCTGTTCTTCCTGCTGTCGATCTTCCGCATCCGCGAGTGGATCATCAACAGCATCCCGTTGCCGCTGCGTTCGGCCATCGCTGCCGGTATCGGCCTGTTCCTGGCGCTGATCGCCCTGAGTAACGCAGGCATCGTGGTGAAGAACCCGGCGACCATGGTCGGCCTCGGCGACCTGAAACAACCGGCACCGATTCTGGCAACGCTCGGCTTCGTGCTGATCGTCGCCCTCGAAGCACTGAAAGTGCGCGGCGCGGTGCTGATCGGCATCCTTGCGGTGACCATCGTCTCGATCCTGATGGGCTTCACTCCATTCGCCGGCATCGTCTCCACGCCACCGTCCCTGGCCCCGACTTTCCTGCAACTGGACATCAAAGGCGCCCTGGACATTGGCCTGGTGAGCGTGATCTTCGCCTTCCTGTTCGTCGACCTGTTCGACAACTCCGGCACCCTGATCGGCGTCGCCAAGCGCGCCGGGCTGATGGGCAAGGACGGCCACATGCCGAAGATGGGCCGTGCACTGATCGCCGACAGCACCGCCGCCATGGCCGGTTCGCTGCTGGGCACCTCGACCACCACCAGCTACATCGAGTCGGCGGCGGGCGTCAGCGCCGGCGGTCGCACCGGCCTGACCGCCATCGTCGTGGCGATCCTGTTCCTGCTGGCGCTGTTCTTCTCGCCACTGGCGGCCAGCGTCCCGGCCTTCGCCACCGCGCCGGCCCTGCTGTTCGTCGCGGTGCTGATGACCTCGGGCCTGGCGGAGATCGACTGGGACGACATCACCGTCGCCGCGCCGGTGGTGATCACCGCGCTGGCGATGCCGTTCACGTATTCCATCGCCAACGGCATCGCCTTCGGTTTCATCGCCTGGACCGCCATCAAGCTGGTGTCCGGCCGTGGCCGTGAGCTGAACCCGGCGCTGGTCATCCTGTCGATCCTGTTTGTGATCAAGTTGGGTTGGTTCAACGCATGACTTTCGATTCCCAGGCCTACGCCGCCCAGCTCCAGGACAAGGTCACTCGCCTGCGTGAACTGCTGGCTCCGTTCGATGCACCGGAGCCGACGGTGTTCGACTCGCCGCTTGCAAACTTCCGCCTGCGCGCCGAATTCCGCCTCTGGCGCGAGGCCGGCGAGCGGCATTACGCGATGTTTTCCCAGGACGACAAGCGCACGCCAATCCTGATCGAGGAGTTTCCCATCGCCAGCCTGCGCATCAACCAGTTGATGCCGCAGCTCAAGGCCGCCTGGCAGGCCAGCGCGCCGCTGAGCCACAAGCTGTTCCAGGTGGAATTCCTGACCACCCTGGCCGGCGATGCGATGATCACTCTGTGTTATCACCGCCCGCTGGACGAGCATTGGCAGGCGGCGGCTGCGAAGCTGGCGAGTGACCTGGGCGTGCATGTCATTGGCCGCTCCAAAGGCAAGCGCGAAGTGATCGGCCACGACTACGTGGTGGAGAAACTCGACGTCGGCGGCCGCACCTTCAGCTATCGCCAGCCTGAAGGCGCGTTCACCCAGCCCAACGGTATGGTGAACCAGAAAATGCTGAACTGGGCGTACGACGCCCTGGGCGATCGCAGCGACGACCTGCTGGAGCTGTACTGCGGCAACGGCAACTTCACGCTGCCCCTGGCGACCCGGGTGCGCAACGTGTTGGCAACCGAAATCAGCAAGACTTCGGTGAACGCCGCGCTGAGCAACCTCAGCGAAAACGCTGTGGATAACGTCACGCTCGTGCGCCTGTCCGCCGAAGAGCTGACCGAGGCCCTGAATGAAGTCCGGCCGTTCCGTCGCCTGCATGGCGTGGATCTGAAAAGCTACGACTTCGGCAGCGTCTTCGTCGACCCACCCCGTGCGGGCATGGACCCGGACACCTGCGAGCTGACCCGACGCTTCGAAAACATCCTCTACATTTCCTGCAACCCTGAAACCCTCGCCGCCAACATCGCGCAACTGCACGACACCCACCGCATCACCCGCTGCGCCTTGTTCGATCAATTCCCCTGGACCCATCACATGGAATCCGGGGTCTTGTTGACCCGGCGCTGAGCCAAGCCCCTCACCACCTATCTCAGACCGTGGCGAGGGAGCTTGCTCCCGCTGGACTGCGCCAGTCCCAAAACCCAGCTTCACTTAACTGAGATACCGGAGTGACAGAACTCGGGGCTGCTTTGCAGCCCAGCGGGAGCAAGCTCCCTCGCCACGGGTTTGACCTCGGAAGTTGCGGCTGTTCGATCACCGAACACTTATTGCCCATCACCGCCGGCTTCGTTTGAAAAAATTAACCGCCTAGTACAATTTATCCCCACGGCGAAAACCTGCCGAAGCCAACAACAAAAAATGGGGAGAAATTGCGATGCCTCCAATCGTTCTGGTGCTCAACGGCCCGAACCTCAACCTGCTCGGCACCCGTGAACCGGCGACCTACGGCCATGAAACCCTGGCGGATATCTCGGCGCTGTGCGGTCGTACGGCCGAAGAACTCGGCCTGGCGGTGGAGTTTCGCCAGACCAACCAGGAAAGCGAACTGATCGACTGGATTCACGGTGCCCGTGGCCGCTGCGCCGGCATCGTCATCAACCCGGCAGCCTGGACCCACACCTCGGTGGCCATCCGTGACGCCCTGGTCGCCAGCGAAGTCCCGGTCATCGAAGTGCACTTGTCCAACGTCCACGCCCGGGAAACCTTCCGCCATCACTCCTTTGTCTCCTCCATCGCCATCGGCGTGATGTGCGGGTTTGGCAGCCATGGCTATCGCCTGGCCCTGGAACATTTCAGTCAGCGGTTGAAGGGTTGATGAGCATGTCGAATATCACTGTGCTCGCCGGGCTGATCGGTGCCGGTATCCAGGCCTCCCGCACCCCTGCGCTGCATGAGCACGAAGGCGACGCCCAAGGCATGCGTTACCTTTATCGGCTGATCGACCTCGACGCGCTGAAACTCGACAGCGGCGCCTTGTCTGAGCTGCTGAGCGCCGCCGAACGCATGAGCTTCACCGGGCTTAACATTACTTTTCCCTGCAAGCAGGCGATCATCCCGCTGCTCGATGAACTGTCACCCGAGGCCCGTGGCATCGGCGCGGTGAACACCGTGATGTTCAAGGATGGCAAGCGCATCGGCCACAACACCGATTGCCTGGGGTTCGCCGAGGGTTTTCGTCGCGGCCTGGGTGACGTTTCCCGCAAACACGTAGTCCAGATGGGCGCTGGCGGTGCCGGCGCGGCGGTTGCCCACGCGCTGTTGGCAGAAGGCGTACAGACGCTGAGCATTTTTGATGTCGAGGTCAGCCGTGCCGAAGCATTGGCGAACAATCTGAACCAACATTTCGGCGCAGGCCGCGCCAGGGCCGGACACGATTTGCGCAGCGCCATGGCCGAGACCGACGGCCTGGTCAACACCACGCCCATGGGCATGGCGAAACTGCCGGGTACGCCGGTACCCGTGGAGTTGCTACGGGGCGAGTTGTGGGTCGCGGAAATCGTCTATTTCCCGCTGGAAACCGAACTGCTGCGCAATGCCCGGGCACTTGGCTGCCGTACGCTGGACGGCGGCAACATGGCGGTGTTCCAGGCGGTGAAGGCGTTTGAGCTGTTCAGCGGCGTGGCGCCGGATGCGCAGCGGATGCTCAGGCATTTCCAGAGCATGAATCACTGAAATCCTGAGCAGATCCCCCTGTGGAAGATCCCCCTGTGGGAGCGAGCCTGCTCGCGATAGCGTTCGATCAGCTTGCATTAATGTTGCTGACACATCGCAATCGCGAGCAGGCTCGCTCCCACAGGAAAGTTTTCCCACCGGAAATTCTGTTTATTCAGGCTTGTAGATACCGCAACACCGACTCACAAATCATCTCGCGGTGGCGCCGCTTGACCTCTTCATCCGACAGGTCGATCTGGAAAATCTCGCCGAACGTCTGGCGGTTGGAGACCCGGTAAAAACTGAACGAGTTGATCAGCAAGTGCACATCCAAGGGTTCAAGGCCGGCGCGGAACACGCCCTCTTCCACGCCCCGGCGCAGGATAACGCCCAGGGCATCGAGGATGGTGTTGGTCATCGCCTTGAGCGCAGCGGATTGCTTGACGTATTCGGCGTTGTGGATGTTTTCGATACAGACGATGCGCACGAAATCCACGTTGCGGTCATGGTGGTCGAAGGTGAACTCCACCAGGCGCCGGATCGCCTCGATCGGTGCAAGCTCGGCCAGGTGCAGGGCACTCTCGGTGTGGCGGATGTCACCGTAGAGTTTTTCCAACACCTCGACATACAACTGCTCCTTGCTGCCGAAGTAGTAATAGATCATGCGCTTGGAGGTGTGGATGCGCTCGGCGATGGCGTCGACCCGGGCACCGGCCAGGCCCTGCTGGACGAACTCGACGATGGCTTCCTGGAGGATGTTTTCCCGGGTCTTCTGCGGGTTGTTCTTGCGACTCTTGCGCGGTGCGGCGACAGGAGCGTCGGGCACGGCGGATAGCTCTGGATTCATAGTCATTGCGGGCTCACGGCCGTCACTGCACAGACTGGCGATTATGGGCCGCACCTTGCGGCGACGAAAGCCACCGCACCACCCATTACCGCCGCGGTTACGATTTCCCTACAATTTGGCGTGTCGCAAGCCACCGCTGCGGG
Source organism: Pseudomonas sp. SMV71 (assembly GCF_052042015.1). Lineage (NCBI taxonomy): Bacteria > Pseudomonadati > Pseudomonadota > Gammaproteobacteria > Pseudomonadales > Pseudomonadaceae > Pseudomonas > Pseudomonas sp. SMV71. The sequence continues at coordinate 23,892 of NZ_JBKGGU010000026.1, forward strand.
ATTTCGCCATGGCCGCCAGCCGTACCGCGACGTTGGCCGCGCCATAGCCGGCGTAACCGTTCTTGCGCTGGATGATTTCGAAGAAAAACCGCCCCTCGAACGGCTCGGTGTAGACATGAAACAACTCGCCGCCCTGGGCGTCACGGTCGTATAGCACGTTGAAGTAGGCCAGCTCGCTGAGGAACTCGTCGTCGAAATCGAAGCGCGCCGCCAGGTCGTCGTAATAGTTGAGCGGAATGTCCAGCAACGGCACACCGGCCTCCTTGGCGCGGCTGACCTGGGCAAAAATATCATCGCAATCAAAAGCGATGTGATGCACGCCAGAACCGCGATAACTCGACAGGGCGTGTGAGATCGCGGTGTTGCGGTTTTCGGAAATGTTCAACGGCAGGCGGATCGAACTGCAACGGCTACGCAGCGCACGGCTTTTGACCAGGCCATACGGGTCGGGCAATACCACTTCATCGTCAGCCTCGAAATCCAGCAGGCTCTTGTAGAACAGTACCCAGCTGTCGAGGCTGTCGGCCGGCAAGGCCATCGCCATGTGGTCGATGCGCTTGAGTCCGGCACCGATGACAGCGCCGGGCTGCAAGTTGAAATCGGTGCCATAAACGTCGGCGTCCTGATCCACCAGGTAAATCAGACTGCCATCCGGGGCACGCACCGCCGCCAGTTCCAGCTCATTGGGCCCGACCAGGCCGCGGTAGGGCTGGCCCTTGTAGGCCACGGCCCGCGCCAGGGCGCTGGCGCTGTCCTTTACCCGCAACGCCGTGGCGCACAACGACGGGCCATGGGCGTCGAAAAAGTTGTGAGCGAAGGAGTACGGTTCGCTGTTGAGGATCAGGTTGATGTCGCCCTGACGCAACAGGCTCACATTCTTGGAGCGATGCTGGCCGGCCTTGACGAACCCCAGCCGCTCCAGCCAGTGGGCCAGCTTGGCGCCGAGGTCATCGTCCACGGCGAACTCCAGGAATTCGATACCGTTGTATTCGCTGGCTGGCGGCGTGGCGAACAGGATGTCGGCATCAGGGATGGACGGCACTTGCTGCGCCAGGCGCTGGCGGGTCTTTTCTTCCAGGTACAGCAACGAGCGCAAACCATCGGCGGCGTTGGCCCGTGGCGGTGCAGCGCGGAAGCCGTCGTTGAAGATCTCCAGCGAAAGCGGCCCGATATAGCCGCTCTTGATGATCGGCGCGAGGAAACCCGGCAAGTCAAATTCGCCCTGGCCCGGGAAGCAGCGAAAATGCCGGCTCCACTCCAGGACATCCATCGCCAAAATCGGCGCGTCGGCCATTTGCACGAAGAAGATCTTGTCGCCGGGAATCTCGGCAATGGCGCTCGGGTCGCCCTTCAGTGACAAGGTATGGAAGCTGTCGAGCAATACCCCGAGGCTGGGGTGGTCGGCCTGGCGCACGATGTTCCAGACCTGTTGATACGTATTGACGTGCCGCCCCCAGGCCAACGCCTCGTAGCCGATGCGCAAGCCCCGCGCCCCGGCCCGCTCGGCCAGTAAACGCAGGTCGTCGACCAGTATCTGCTCATCGCCGAGGCTGTCGGCCGCTGCATTGCTGCACACCAGCACCAAATCGGTGCCCAGTTCCTGCATCAGGTCGAACTTACGCTCGGCTCGCTCCAGGTTGCGCGCCAGCCGATCGCGACGGCAGCCCTCGAAGTCGCGAAATGGCTGGAACAAGGTGATGGCGATGCCCAGGTCGGCGCACATCTGGCGGATTTCCCGCGGGCTGCCGTCGTAGTAAAGCAGGTCATTCTCGAATATTTCCACACCGTCGAAACCGGCGGCGGCAATGGCCTCAAGCTTCTCCGGCAGGGTGCCGCTCAAGGATACGGTGGCAATGGAACGCTGCATGACTTCGGCTCCCGGGACAGGCATCGGCTATAGCTGGTGCGCCGTTTTTTTAGGTTGAGCCGATTATTGGGTTGTCGGTTTCTTTGGGCAATTTAATATGTACCACCCAGTTAGTTTTCTGGGCGATTATCGAACAGAATGCCGGATGCCGAATTGACGATTTTTTGTCCACTGCGCACCATCGGCTCCACATTGACGCAGGCCAGATCGCCGGTATCGATGGATGAAAACCCCGATCACCCCATAAGAATTCCAAAACGGGTAAACGCTATGAATCCTTCCCAAAGTTCCCCCTTAAGCCCAGGCATGGGCGTCACGACCGGTGGTATCGGCGACAAGATCCGCGGTGCCCTGGCCGTGGGCAAGACCCGTTGGGGCATGCTCGCGCTGGTGTTCTTCGCCACCACCCTGAACTACATCGACCGGGCCGCCCTGGGCGTCATGCAGCCTATCCTCGCCAAGGAAATGAGCTGGACGGCGATGGACTACGCCAACATCAACTTCTGGTTCCAGGTCGGCTACGCCGTCGGCTTCGTGCTGCAAGGCCGGCTGATCGACCGGATCGGCGTCAAGCGGGTGTTCTTCTGCGCGGTGCTGCTTTGGAGCCTGGCGACCGGCGCCCACGGCCTGGCGACCTCGGCGGTGGGCTTCATGGTCTGCCGCTTCATTCTCGGCCTGACCGAAGCCGCCAACTACCCGGCCTGCGTGAAGACCACGCGGCTGTGGTTCCCGGCCGGCGAACGCGCCGTTGCCACCGGCATTTTCAACGCCGGCACCAACGTCGGTGCGATGTTCACCCCGATGCTGCTGCCGCTGGTGCTGCACGTGTGGGGCTGGCAGGCGGCGTTCCTGTGCATGGCTGCGCTGGGCGGGGTCTGGTTGCTGTTCTGGGGGCTGAAATATTTCAACCCGGAAGATCACCCCACCGTCAAATCGTCGGAGCTGGCGTACATCCAGGCTCAGGACGAACCGGACCAGGCCCGCGTGCCCTTCACCCGGATCCTGCGCATGCGCGGTACCTGGGCCTTTGCCCTGGCTTACTCGATCACCGCGCCGGTGTTCTGGTTCTACCTCTATTGGCTGCCACCGTTCCTGAACCAGCAATACAACCTGGGCATCAACGTGACCCAGATGGGCATTCCGCTGATCATCATCTACCTCACCGCCGACTTCGGCAGCGTGGGCGGCGGGATCCTGTCCTCATTCCTGATCGGTCGCGGGCTCAACCCGATCAAGGCACGACTGATTTCCATGCTGTTGTTCGCCTGCTGCATCGTCGGCGTGATCCTGGCCGCGGGTGCCAGCAACCTGTGGATGGCGGTGTTCGCCATTTCCCTGGCCATCGGCGCGCACCAGGCCTGGACCGCGAACATCTGGAGTCTGGTGATGGACTACACGCCCAAACACATGATGAGCACGGTGTTCGGCTTCGGCGGCATGTGCGCGGCCATCGGAGGGATGTTCATGACCCAGTTGGTAGGCCATATCCTGACCGTGACCAACAACAACTACACCGTGCTGTTCACGCTGATCCCGGCCATGTATTTCACTGCCCTGATCTGGTTGTACTTCATGGCTCCGCGTAAGGTGCCGACCCTGGAAAACTGATTGGCACCCGTGGCGAGGGAGCTTGCTCCCGCTCGATTGCGCAGCAATCGCAAAAAAGCGAGGGCCGCTTCGCAGCCCAGCGGGAGCAAGCTCCCTCGCCACAGGGGACTGTCTGGTCAAAAAGGATTCTGTGTGGCGGCTACTTGCGGCGTTGCTGCCACGCCGCCGCCAACCCGCTCAGGCAAATCAGCACGATGCCGACCACCGTGGTCAGTGTCGGCGTATGGTTGAACAGCAACCACCCCAACAGCCCGGCAAACACGATCTGGCAATAGCCGAACGGCGCGAGCAGCGCCGGGGCGGCGAAGCGGAAGGCCTGGGTCAGCATCAGGTGCGCAGTCATTCCGCAAGCTCCCAGCGCCAGCATCATCGCGCCGTGCGTCAGGCTCGGCACCTGCCAGAAGAACGGCACTAGGGCACTCATCACCAGGGTATTGCACAGACCGGCGAAGAAGTTGCTGGTGGTCGGACTATCGATCTCGCTGAGTTTGCGCGTGAGCAACTGGTAGAAACAGAAAAACAGCGCCGAGCAGAACGGCAACAGCACCGCTGGCGTGAACAGGTCTCCACCAGGGTGGACGATGATCAGCACCCCGATGAAACCGAAGATCACCGCGATCCATTGCCCACGCGTGACGCGCTCGCCCAGCAACGGCACCGACAGCGCCGTCACCAGCACCGGAGCCAGGAAGTTCACCGCCGTGGCCTCCGCCAACGGGATGTACAACAGCGCCGTGGTGAAAAACAAGCTGGTGCCCAGCAAACACAGTGCCCGGATCACTTGCCACAACGGACGCTTGGTCCGCAGGACCCGCAAGCCCGAACGCGGCAGGAAAATCCCGGCCATCAGCAGCGTATGCACCACGTAACGCGCCCACACCACCATGATGATCGGGTAGAAACCCGAAAGGTATTTGGAGATCGCATCGTGACTGGAAAACAGGAACGTCGCGGTCAGAATCAGCAGGATGCCTTTGAAAGCCTGATTGACGCCGGAAAGCGGAGTGCTGACGGTCATGTACGAATCCCGTATTGCGTGATGTAGGAAGCAAAGCATGCTGGCGACGAATAAGCGATAGCGCATCGCGTCGTTAAGGCCGTTTCAGTTTGACTGGCATCCACGAAAGATTCGCAGCCATGTCGAAAATCAAATGATGCGCAGCGTAAAGCAATTGCAGGATCGATGCGTTTCTCTCGGTTGATGAACCAAAATCCAGCTTGATTGCCTGAAGCTCAGGCATGGCGCGCACCTTGGGCCTGCGGACGCTAGACTCAAGGCAGCAGTAGCACCTTCCCACCGGTCATTCAGAGGATTCCCACATGCTATGGAAAAAAGGTCGCCGCAGCGACAACGTGGTGGACGCCCGTGGTGATGGGGGCGGCGCAGGCGGCATGCGCTTCGGCGGCGGCAAGGGATTGAGCCTCACGGCCATCCTGCTGATCGTCGGCATCGGTTGGATCACCGGCCAGGACCCGATGCAGATTCTCGGGCAACTGGCCGGACAGATGGACCAGTCCGCCCCCGCCTCGTCACAGACCCGCCAGGCACCGCCGGCCAACGACGAACAAGCCGAGTTCGTGCGCTCGATCCTGGGTGACACCGAGGACACCTGGGGCCAGGTCTTCCAGCAGGCCGGGCGCCAGTACCAGCAGCCGAAACTGGTGCTGTTCAGCGGGCGGGTCAATTCCGCCTGTGGCCTGGCCTCCTCCGCCACCGGCCCGTTCTACTGCCCGGCGGACCGGCAGGTCTACCTGGACATGAGTTTCTTCAAGGAAATGTCGCAACGCTTCTCTGCCGCCGGGGACTTCGCCCAGGCCTACGTCATCGCCCATGAAGTCGGGCACCACGTGCAGACGCTGCTCGGGGTCTCGGCGAAAATCCAGGAGGCGCGCCAACAGGGCCGGCAAATGGAAGGCGACGGTGGCCTGTTGGTGCGTCAGGAATTGCAGGCCGACTGCCTGGCCGGCGTCTGGGCCAACCATGCGCAGAAACGCCTGAACTGGCTGGAACCCGGCGACATCGAGGAAGCCCTGAACGCCGCCAACGCCATTGGCGATGACCGGTTGCAGCAACAGGGCCAGGGCCGGGTAGTGCCGGACTCCTTTACCCACGGCACCTCGGCACAGCGGGTGCGCTGGTTCAAGACCGGCTTCGCCCAGGGCCAGGTCAGCCAGTGCGACACCTTCGCGGCGAAAAACCTGTAGATGAAGTGGGGCGCATTGCTGGCACTGGTGCTGTTGTGCTCCACTGCCCAGGCCGATGAGCACGGCGTCAACGTCGTCGCCCAAGGGCGCCTGCAACTCAAGGGCGGCGCCCTGGTGGTCGGCGTCAGCCCGCCCCCGGCGTCGATCCAGCGCGTACTGATCATCGTCCATGGTCGGCTGCGCAATGCCGAAACCTACCTGCACAGCGCCGAGAAAGCAGTCATCGAAGCCGGTCAGCAGGCGACGACGCTGATCATTGCCCCGCAGTTTCTCAACCAGCAGGACGTGGCGCGTCATCAGTTGCCCAACGACCTGTTGCGCTGGCAAGGCAACGACTGGATGGCCGGAGGTTTATCCACCGGGCCGAACGCGGTCAGCTCGTTTCAGGTGCTCGACGACATCATTGCGCGGGTCAGCGACGTCCAGCAATTTCCCGAGGTGAAGGAGATCGTCATCGCCGGGCATTCCGGTGGCGCCCAGGTCGTGCAGCGCTATGCCCTGCTCGCCCACGGCCAGTTCCGGATCAGCCCGCGCTTTGTCATCGCCAACCCGTCGTCCTATGCCTACTTCGATGCCCAGCGGCCCATGGCGTTCGACGCGGCGGGTTGCCCCGGCTTCAATGATTGGAAATATGGTCTGCAGAAGCTGCCCGCTTACGCTGGCGGACAAACGCCGAAGCAGTTGGAGGATAACTACGTCAAACGCGACATCGTCTATCTGCTGGGACAACAGGATGTCGACCCCGAGCACCCGGCGCTGGATAAAAGCTGTGAGGCCCAGACTCAGGGCCCGTACCGGCTACTGCGCGGGCATTTCTTCTTCGACTACCTGACCCGGCGCCATCCGGTGGGGCTGAACCAACGGCTGATCGAAGTGCCCGGGGTCGGGCATGATGGGGACGGGATGTTCAATTCGGTGGAGGGGCGCAGGACGTTGTTCGGGCAGTGAGTTCTATAGTGAATGATAGGGCCCTATCGCGAGCAAGGTCGCTTCCACAGGGGATCTGCAGTGGATATGGATTCTGTGATCATCACCGATCTATTGTGGGAGCGAGCCTGCTCGCGATAGCGATTTATCAGCCAACTGGCCATTCAAGCGAACAGCATCCGCCGCAACTCAACACAATCCTGCGCATGCCAATCCGTCAGTTCCGGCCATGGATTGTCCGGCAGGTTCACCAGCACCGTCCGCGCCCCCGCGGCCCGACCACAGTCCAGGTCGAAGCGGTAGTCACCGACCATCACCAGCGCATCGGGCGCCACGTTCCAGGCTTCGGCCAGCTTGAGCAGGCCGCCGGGATGCGGCTTGGGCGGTGCTTCGTCACGGCCCAGGACGTCTTGCACGGCGAAACAATCGGCCAGGCCGATCGCCTCCAGCGTAACGTGGGCCAGCTCGCGGGCGTTGCGGGTCAGGATACCCAGCCGATCGCCGCGCTCCGCCAGGGCACGGACCAGCTCCACCGCCCCCGGCGCGGGCCGTGAGCCCAGGGCCAGGTCGCGCTCGTGTTCGAGCAACCAGGCATGCTTGGCCGCCGCCTCGTCAGCCGGCAATGCCGCCAGGTGAGTCAGGATGTCTTCCTCGGCCGGAATGGCCAGGGCCACGCGGATCGCCGCGAAATCATGCACGGCGATGGTCAGCGTACCGTCCATGTCGAACACCCAGTGCCGCACATCGGTCAGGCTCATGCCCAGTCCTTGCGATGGCGAATCAGCCCTTCCTGGGTCACCGATGCCACCAGTTGCCCGGCGCGATTGAACACGCTGCCCCGGGAAAAACCACGGGAGTTGCCAGCCCACGGGCTGTCCATGGCGTAAAGCAGCCAGTCGTCGGCCCGCAGGTCGGCGTGGAACCACAGGGCATGGTCAAGGCTGGCGACCTGCATGTCCTTGTGCCAGACCGACTTGCCATGAGGCAACATCGAGGTGGTCAACAGACCGAAGTCCGAAGCATAGGCCAGCAGGTACTTGTGCAAGGCCGGTGAGTCCGCCAGGGCGCCATCGGCGCGGAACCACACATATTTGATCGGATCGGCCGGCTGCGGATTGTAAGGATCCTTTTCCGTGACCGGGCGCACCTCGATCGGCTTGGGGCACAGCAGCTTTTCGCGCATGTGTCCGGGCAGTAGATGCGCACGCTGCTGGGTCAGCTCCAGCTCGGACGGGAGGTTTTCCGGCCCGACCACCTGCGGCATGCTGCCCTGGTGTTCGAAGCCCAGTTCGTCGTACTGGAACGAGGCGCTGCAGGTGAAGATCGGATGGCCCTTCTGGATCGCCGTGACTCGGCGGGTGCTGAAACTGCCGCCGTCACGCACGCGGTCCACTTGGTACACCACCGGCAGGGCCGCGTCACCGGGACGCAGGAAATAGCCATGCAACGAATGCACATGGCGCGCCTCTTCCACGGTCTGGCTGGCCGCCGACAAGGATTGGCCGAGCACCTGGCCGCCGAACAACTGGCGAAACCCCAGGTCCTGGCTGCGACCGCGAAACAGGTTCTCTTCGATCGGTTCCAGGGTCAGCAGGTCGACCAGATCTTCCAACACGTGGCTCATTTAAGACGTTCCTCACACAGCGCAAATACCGCGCAGTCTGTGCTGCGGCGGTGGGATCGATTGTTGGCCCGGGCCAATGGGCGGGCAGTATAAACGTCCGTGTCGGCTAAGCGTGCAGGGTCTGGAGCCACTGCTCACGATTGATGCGATAGAGCACATGGTGACGCAATGGATGGTCAACTGCGAGTTTTGGGTGCTCGAAGTCGTCCGCCGGATCGTGGTGCATGCCGATTGCCTGCATGACTTTCTGCGAGGGCAGGTTATCCACCGCGGTGAATGCCACCACTTCGTCCAGCTTCAATTGTTCGAACGCACAACGCAGCGCGGTCCACGCCGCTTCGCTGGCATAGCCCAGACCCCAATGTTCGTGGGCCAGCCGCCAGCCGATCTCGATGGCCGGCGTGAACGGCGCGTCGAACCCGACCAATCCAAGCCCGGTGAAACCGATGAAGGCCCCGGTGTCCTTGCGCTCCAACGCCCACAGACCAAAACCATGTTCGGCAAAATGCCCGCGCACACGCCCGATCAGGGCCGCGCTTTCCAGGCGGCTCAAGGGCGCAGGGAAATAGCGCATCACCTGTGGATCGGCGCACATGGCGGCGAACTCCGGCAAATCGTCGTCGCGCCATTGCCGCAATATCAGTCGCGCGCTTTCCAGCTCCAGTATCGGCTCCATCTTCATACCCTCTCCATGCCTTGAGTCTACATCGCTGGTAGGATCCGTCACTCGATCACCACTGAAAACACTATGCCGCTACCGCTGATTTATCACGAAGACTACAGCCCCGAATTCCCGGCGGAGCACCGCTTCCCCATGGACAAGTTCCGCCTGTTGCGCGATCACCTGGTGGACAGCGGCCTGACCCGCGACGCCGACCTGCTGCGCCCGTCGTTGTGCCCACCAGACATCCTCACTCTGGCCCACGACCGCGGTTATATCGAACGCTACATGGGCGGCGAGTTGTCCCGTGAAGACCAACGGCGCCTTGGCCTGCCCTGGAGCGAGGCCTTGGCCCGCCGAACGGTACGCGCCGTGGGCGGTTCGCTGCTGGCGGCCGAGCAGGCCCTCGAGCATGGCCTGGCCTGCCACTTGGCTGGCGGCACCCACCACGCCCACTACGATCACCCTGCCGGGTTCTGCATTTTCAATGACTTGGCGGTGATCAGCCGCTATTTCCTGGCCAGCGGCCGGGTCTCGCGGGTGCTGATTTTCGACTGCGACGTGCATCAGGGCGACGGCACCGCCCGAATACTCCATGACACCCCGGACGCGGTGACAGTTTCCTTGCATTGCGAAAAGAATTTTCCTGCACGCAAGGCCCACAGCGACTGGGACATACCATTGCCGATGGGTATGCAGGACGCCGCTTACCTCAAGGTGGTGGACGATGCCCTCAATTACCTGCTGCCGCTCTACCAGCCGGACCTGGTGCTGTACGACGCTGGCGTCGATGTGCACAAGGACGACGCCCTCGGCTACCTGAAGCTGACCGACGAAGGCCTCGCCGCCCGGGACGAAAGCGTCATGCGCCATTGCCTGGGCCGCGACATCCCGGTGGTCGGAGTGATCGGCGGCGGCTACAGCAAGGATCGCCGGGCCCTGGCCCGCCGCCATGGGATCCTGCACCACAGCGCGCAAAAGGTCTGGGTGTCATCAGGATGTCACTGAATTCTGGGCGCGTTACCCACATCCGCTGTGGAACGGCCTGTGGATAACCTGAGCGAAACGGCCTACAGCCTATGCTGTGTATAGCTTCCAGAGCCCTGGTTGTTTTTTGACCACCATCTCAGCGACGCCTTCATTCCCCTGTGGGAGCGAGCCTGCTCGCGATGACGGCGTATCAGGCAACACATTTGTCTCTGATCCACCGCAATCGCGAGCAGGCTCGCTCCCACAGGATTTTTGTGCTGATAGAATGCCGCGCTCAACCCCGCCTCTGCAGTTCACGCCATGACCTCGACCGCCCCATCCAACATTCCAACCGTCGCCATCATCGGCGGCGGCCCCGCCGGTCTGATGGCGGCCGAGGTGTTGAGCCAGGCCGGCGTCCGGGTCGATCTGTACGACGGCATGCCGTCGGTGGGCAGGAAATTTCTGCTGGCCGGCGTGGGCGGCATGAACATCACCCACTCGGAAGCCTTCCCGGCGTTCCTGGCGCGCTACGCCGAACGTGCGCCGAACCTCGCCCCACTGCTACGGGCATTCGGCGCCGATCAGCTGTGCGGATGGATTCACGGCCTGGGCATCGACACCTTCGTCGGCAGTTCCGGCCGGGTGTTCCCCACCGACATGAAGGCCGCCCCGCTGCTGCGCGCCTGGCTCAAGCGCTTGCGCGAAGCGGGCGTGGCTATCCACACGCGTCACCGCTGGCTCGGCTGGAACCCGGACGGCAGCCTGCGGATCGCTTCCCCCGAAGGTGAAAAAGCCTTACAACCCAGTGCGACATTGCTGGCCCTGGGCGGCGGCAGTTGGTCGCGCCTGGGCTCGGACGGCGCCTGGATGCTGCCGCTGGAGCAGCGCGGCGTGGCCCTGGCGCGGTTGCAGCCGAGCAACTGCGGGTTCGACGTGCCAGGCTGGAGCGAGCTGATGGTCAACAAGTTCGCCGGCGCCCCGCTGAAGAATATTGCCATCGGTCTGAACGACGACGTGCCGCGCCTCGGCGAATGCGTGATCACCGCCACCGGCATCGAGGGCAGCCTGATCTACGCACTGTCGGCGCCGATACGCGAGGCCATCAACCAGCACGGCAGCGCAACCCTGCACCTGGACCTGCTGCCGGGCCGCCCTGTGGATAAGATCCAACAAGCCCTGGCGAAACCTCGCGGCTCACGCTCCATGGCCAAGCACTTGCACAGTCAGCTGGGGATCGATGGGGTCAAGGCGGCGCTGCTGCGCGAGTGCACAACGGCTGACGATTTCGCTGATCCGGCGCGGCTGGCCCAGACGATCAAGGCCTTGCCGATCACCTTGGTGAAAACCCGCCCGCTGGATGAAGCCATCAGCAGCGCGGGCGGCGTGACATTCGAAGCCCTGGATCAACGGCTGATGCTCAAGGCCGTGCCTGGAGTGTTCTGTGCCGGGGAAATGCTCGACTGGGAAGCGCCGACCGGTGGCTATCTGTTGACCGCGTGCTTTGCCAGCGGACGGGCGGCGGGGTTGGGGATGTTGGAGTTTCTTCGAAACGGCGGCGCTTAAGCTGCGAGCTACAAGCTACAAGCTACAAGCTACAAGCTACAAGCCTAGCGCGTCTGCTTGCAGCTCGAAGCTTGCCCCTTGCAGCTTGCCCTTCGCAACCGCCCTTCTACGGCTTCCGCTTACGCGGCCCGGTATTGAACACCGGCACTTTACGCACAGGCTTGATCGAAGGCTCCACCGGCGCCGCGTCGCCACTGTCGACCCACTTGCCCAGGTTGCGCTTGCCGCCACCGCCGGCGGTTTTCGGTTTCTTCGGTTTTTTCGGTTTCTTGATCACCTGGCCGCTGGCATCGGTGTCCGGCACCCGGTGCTCTGGCTCGAAGTCCTGTTCCATCTGCCGAGGCAATGTTTGACGGGTCAGCATCTCGATGGCCGACAGCAGATTCACCTCATCGGCGCAAACCAGGGAAATTGCCTCCCCGGTCGAGCCCGCCCGGCCAGTACGGCCAATACGGTGGATGTAGTCTTCGGCGACAATCGGCAAGTCGAAATTGACCACCAGCGGCAAATCTTCGATATCCAGACCCCGGGCGGCCACATCGGTCGCCACCAGGATCTGCACCTCACCCAATTTGAAACGGTCCAGCGCCCGTTGCCGGGTGGCCTGGGGCTTGTCGCCGTGGATGCCGTCGGCGTTGACGCCCAAGCCCTGGAGTTTTTCCACCAACGCATCGACGCCGTTGCGAGTCTTGGCGAACACCAGCACCTGCTTCCACTTGTTCTTGCGCATCAGGTGCACGAACAGCTCCGGCTTGCGCTTCTTGTCCACCGTCACCACCCATTGCTTGACGGTGTTGGCGGCCACGTTGCGCGGGCTGACTTCAATGCTCAGCGGGTCATTGAGCATCTGCCCGGCCAGCAGGCGGATGGCGTCGGAAAAGGTCGCCGAAAACAGCAGGGTCTGGCGTTTTTTCGGCAGCGCCTTGTAGATATTCGCCAGTTCCTCGGAGAAGCCGAGGTCGAGCATGCGGTCGGCTTCGTCCAGCACCAGGGTCTGGAGCTGGTTGAACTTCAGCGCATTCTGGCGGAACAGATCGAGCAGGCGCCCCGGCGTGGCGACCAGCAGGTCGATGCCCTTGCGCAGCTTCATCATCTGCGGATTGATACTGACGCCACCGTACACCGCGTAAGTGCTCAGTGGCAGGTTCTGCGCGTACTGACGGACGCTTTCATGGACCTGCTCGGCCAGCTCACGAGTCGGCACCAGGATCAGCGCCCGCACCGAGTTAGAGGCCACCTTCGGCCCTTCGGTGGTCAACAATTGCAACAGCGGCACGGCGAAGCCGGCGGTTTTGCCGGTGCCGGTCTGGGCCGCCGCCATCAGGTCACGGCCGGCCAGTACCGCCGGCATGGCCTGGGCCTGCACCGGGGTCGGGGTCTGGTAGCCGAGCGTGTCGAGAGCGCGCAGCAGGGGTTCGATCAGGCCAAGGGAGGCGAAAGTCATGGAATTACCGTAGGAAAATCAGCGCAAGGTGTATGCAATGCGCGGCAGTTTACCCTAAATCACGATACGGTCGGCGCAGGCTTGGGCTTGCGCCACTGCGGCAACCCGATCAGCACCACCGCACTGATGATGACCAACATCGCCACCGCCTCTTCGACGCCAATGCTTTCGCCGGCGAAGACGATGCCCAGCAGCACCGCCACCGCCGGGTTGACGTAGGCATAGCTGGTGGCCGCCGCCGGACGCACGTGCTTGAGCAGGTACATGTAGGCATTGAAGGCAATGATCGAACCGAAGAAGGTCAGGTAGGCCAGGGCGAACCAGCCTTCGAACGGCGGCACCTGTTCCAGGCGTTCACCGCTGGCCACGCTGCCGATCAACAGCACCACACCGCCCACCAGCATCTCCACGGCACTGGCCATGGCCCCGGCCGGCAACGGCACGTGCTTGCTCAGCACCGAACCGAAGGCCCACGACGCCGCCGCGAACACCAGCAGCGTGGCGCCCAACGGACTCGATTGCAGGTTGGAGCCCAGGTTGAGCATGGCAATGCCGATCAGCCCCAGGACAATCCCCGCCCATTCCAGACGGGTATTGCGCGCCCCCCAGAAATACCCGCAGAGCAAGGTAAACAACGGCACCGTCGCCACGGCCAACGCCGCCACACCGGAGGCCACGCCGGTGTGTTCGGCCACGCTCACCGCGCCGTTGCCAAAACTGAGCAACAACACGCCAATGACCGCCCCGGCCTTCCATTGCGCCCAGGTCGGTGCCGGCGCCCCACGCCAGCGCAGGAAGCCGTACATCAGGGAGCCTGCCAGCACAAAGCGAATCCCGGCCAGCAACAGCGGCGGCCAATGTTCCACGCCAATGCGAATCACCAGGTAGGTCGAACCCCAGATAACGTACAAGGCGAAAAAGGCAGCGATCAATGGCAGAGGGAAACGGCGTAGGCCCGGCATGGTTGGCTCGAAGTCAGGTCAATGAAGAGAGGTTATTCTAGAAAGGCGACCGGCGGAAAATAAGCTACAAAACCTGTTTATCCGAGCCATACACTTTTCAAAACACGGAGATCAACGCTATAAACCGTGCTTTCGAAAGTGCCCCTCTCTGGAAGCCATACCGTGGACAAATACGACCGCATGCTGCTCGCCGCCCTGCTGGAAAACGGCCGTGCGTCCTACGCCGACCTGGCCCGTAAAGTGAACCTGTCAGCCCCGGCGGTGGCCGAGCGGGTCAGCAAGCTGGAAGCCAACGGGGTGATCACCGGTTACCAGGCCAAAGTCGACATGGCGAAGATCGGCCTGCCGGTGCAGTGCGTGATCGAACTGCGGATGAACCAGCACGGCAACCAGAAGACCTACGACGAACTGTGCAAGATCCCACAACTGACCGAGTGCCACCGGGTCACGGGGGATCCCTGCGTGATCATGCAGGCAGCCGTCGGCTCGATGCCGGAGCTGGAGGAACTGATCAACCGTATTGCCAAGTTCGGCTTCAGCAAGACCTCGATCGTGCTCTCCAGCGCCATTGAAAAGCGCGTGCCGTTGGGGCAGTTGGAAGGCAATGGCAAATAGCAGATTCAACACAAATCAATATTGTGGGAGCGAGCCTGCTCGCGATTGCGGTGTATCAGATACGAATATGCTGCCTGACACTGCGCTATCGCGAGCAGGCTCGCTCCCACAGGGGTAGGTGGTGCGTTCAGACTACGCGATAGCGCTTGAGATGCTCATTGATCTTCGCCGCCGGCACTTTCTGCAAGCTGCACAGCAAGTCATGGGACAACTCCCGCAGCCCATGTTTCTGCCGCAGTTCGCCGGCCAGATGGGCGGTCAGGTTGGCGGCCATTTCGGCGTCGGCCATGGCCCGGTGAGCCTGGCCGGTGTGGGGCAAGCCGGCGAAGCGGTTGAGGGTGCCGAGCTTGTGGTTCGGTGCTGCCGGCATCAGGCGTCGGGCCAGCAACAATGAGCAGGCGAAGTTCTGCAATCGGGTGCGCTTGATTCGTCCCAGTTCGAAGTCCCAGAACTTCTGGTCGAACGCAGCGTTATGGGCCAATAGCGGCGTGATGCCGACGAACTCGTTGACCTCGTTCATTACCTTTTCCGCCGGCGGTGCGCTGCGCAGCATGGCGTTGCTGATGCCGGTCAATTGCTCGATGAAGGCCGGCACGCGCACGCCGGCGTTCATCAGGCTCTGGTAACGGTCGACAATCTGCCCACGTTCGAGAATCACCACGGCGATTTCCGTGGCCCGGCAACTGCTGCTCGGGGTGATGCCGGTGGTTTCAAAGTCGATGACTGCAATGCGTTCCAAACCTGTCTGAACTCCGTATGAATCAATTCTTGAGCAGCAACGCGCCTTCGATAGGCACGTAGCGGCTGGCGGCGCGGATCAGCGAGTTGGCCGTCAGCCCAGGCACGCCATAGGCCACCGCTTGCACCCCATGCTTGCTGATGATGCGTTCGAGCAGCATGTCGAAATCGCCATCGCCGGAGGCCAGCACCACTTCATCGACGTGATCGGCGGCGTCCATGATGTCCAGCGTGATGCCCACGTCCCAATCGCCCTTGGCCGAGCCGTCACTGCGCTGGATGTAGGGCTTGAGCTTCACGACGAAGCCCAAGTTGCGCAGGATCTGCTGGAATTGCTGCTGTTTGCTGTCGCCACGGTCGATCGCATAGGCGTAGGCCTCGACGATCTGCCCCTGCCTGCTGACATCGGCCCACAGCGCGGCGTAGTTGAAATGGCAGCCGTAGGCCTGGCGCACGGTGTAGTAGAGGTTCTGGACGTCGGCGAACACTGCAATTTTTTTCACCGCGGTTCCTCTTGGATGCACGAGCGCAGGCCGGCGGGCCCGTAAAGGCGCTCAGTATGCCAGCCCAAAGGAACGTCACGCGAATAATCGGTCCGAGGCGCACGGGCGCCCCGGACGAATGGCAGGTCAGACGAAAGAGTCGTCGTCGCTGAAGAAGGACGAATCGTCGTTGTAGTCGGCGTCGCTGAAACCTCCCTGGTCGCTGCCATAGTTATCGTTGTCGGCAACGCGCTGATCATCGCCCCAACCGCTGTCGCCACTGTTGCCGGTGTCATTGACCGGTTGGGCCGGCTCCTCGCGCAGGATCTCGACGATTTCCTGCGGTTGCTGGTTGTTGTGGAACAGGCTGCTGATACCTTGGGCCAGCATCACGCCGCCGGCCACGCCCGCTGCGGTCTTCAGTGCGCCACCGAGAAAGCTGCTCGCTGCCGGGGCTTGCTGCTGCGGCGCGCCGTAGCCCGCAGGCGGTGCGCTGAACCCTTGCTGGGGCGCAGCCGAGCTGAACGACTGCCGCCCCGGTTCCCGCCAGCCGCCGGACGCCGGGGCGCTTGGGGCAGGCGCCGGGCGCGAGTCCCGATTGCTGCCGCCGAAAATGCTCGACAGGAAACCACCGCCGCCATTGCTCGACGCCGGCGTCTGGCTGCGGGCCTGTTGCAGTTCGGCCTGCAATTGCTCGACCTGCTGGGTGAGCTGCTTGTTCTGCTCATCGAGGCGCTTGATCGCGGCCTCCTGCACCAGAATCGCCTGGGCCATGAAATAACCGGCCGCAGGCTGGTTCGCCAGGTGCTCCTTGATCCGCGCCTCGGCCTGGGCGTCGCGCGGGGCTGAGTCCTTTTCGGCTTGTTGCAGCCGTGAAAACAGTCCATCGATCAGGGTTTGTTCTTCGCTGTTCATGGCGACCTCATCAGATTGCCGGGTAGAAACCATTCCGATCCCAAGACCGGTGCGAACCAGTTATGGGGCTCGTCCGCATGGTTTCAACGGTCTTTACCAGATGTTTACGTTTGCTTGTGCGGGGGCCCGATCGGTTAAAGTGTCGGACCGCTTTTTAAACTGCGATACCGAGCCATGAATCCGTTTGACGTGCTGCGCGACTCCCTTTATTTCTTCAAGCGCCATCTGGGCCGGATCGCTCAGCTGTGCCTGCCGTTGGTGATACTGGAAGCGCTGCTGCAACAAGGCGTGGACAGCGCGGTCGGCCCCGAAGGTTTTCCCGGCTACAGCCTGATCGTCGGATTGCTGGTGTACCCGCTATACACCGCCGCGCTGATCCTGTTTCTCGACGCCCGCAGTCGTGGCGATGCGCCACACTCCCGTGATCTGCTGGCCACGGCGCTGACCCTTTGGCCGCGTTTTGCCCTGCTGACGGCCCTCAACACGCTGCTGATCCTGGTCGGCATCTCGTTATACGTACTGCCAGGCTTGTGGTTGATGGTGACCCTGGCCTTCAGTGAGTACCTGCTGGTCCTGAGGGGTTTGACGCCGCTGGCGGCGATGAGGGAAAGCATGAAAATGAGCCGCGGTAATTTCTGGCGGATCCTGGTGTGCATCCTCTGTGTAATGGGCCCGTTGTGGCTGCTCAAGGGCGTCAGCGTCTCGGCGTACCCGCCGCCTCAGAATCCCTTGCTCAGCTTGTTGATCGACAGTGTCCACAGTTTCCTGCAGCTGTTCACCAGCGTGGTGCTGTTCCGCATGTTCATGCTGCTCGAAGGGAAACCGGACAACCGCTGAGGACGTCCCCCAGGGCTTGGGCTCGGGAAGCGCTCTCGGTTATGCTCGGGCTCACTTTTGTGTTTCGCCCATAAGCCGAGCCATGACCCGTCTATTGCGCTACATCCTGCTGGGCCTGCTGTCGATCGTCAGCCTGGCCGCCCTGTCGATCTACGCCCTGGCCTGGCGTCCGCAGCCCCGGGAAGCGATGCCGGTCAGTTGCGCGGCCAACGCAGCGCCGCTGATGCCCGGCCAGGCTCTGAAAGTGATGACCTGGAACGTGCAGTTCCTGGCCGGCAAGCGCTATGTGTTCTGGCATGACCTGGCTCAGGGCGACGACGAAAGCCCGACCCTGGAAGACATGGCCTTCAGCCTCGATGAAGTGGCGCGGGTCATTCGCGACGAACAACCGGACGTTGTCCTGCTCCAGGAACTGGACAACGGCGCCAAGGCCAGTGACTACCAGAACCAGCTCAAGTTGCTGCAGGAACGCCTGGCCGATCTCTACCCGTGCAGCACCAGCGCCTTCGACTGGAAGGCCGATTTCATACCCTCCCCGCACATCTTCGGCAGCGTCGGTCGGCAATTGGCGACCTTGAGCCGCTACCGCATCGACCGCGCCGAACGGGTCCAGCTGCCGGTGGCCGACGCCAATTTCATCAGCCGTCAGTTCCAACCCAAGGACGCCTTGCTGGTGAGTTACCTGCCGCTGAATGACGGCGGCCAACTGGCGGTGCTCAACACCCACCTGGAACGGGCCGCCAAGGCGGATGAAACCCTGCCCGCACAAGTCAGCGCCGTGGCCAAGGCGCTGGACAAACTCGAATCCGCCGGCACGCCGTGGCTGATCGGCGGTGACTTCAACTTGCTGCCCCTGGGCCAGTACCGGCGCCTGCCCGTCGAACAGCGCACGCCCTACTCCGCCGACAGCCCGCTGCACCTGCTGTGGGACAAATACCCGATGATCCCCACCAACAACGAGGCCAGCGGCATCGACCGCGAGCACTGGCTGACCCACTACCCGAACGACCCCGGCCTCAACGGCCCCGACCGCACTGTCGACTACCTGTTCTACAGTCCACGGATCAAACGGGTCGAAGCCCAGGTGCGGCAGGACGATACCCTGCGGATCTCCGATCATCTGCCGGTCATTGCGCGGTTCTTGTTGCCGGCTGCGCCGTGATCTGAGAATCACCGCCGAATCCCTTGTGGGAGCGAGCCTGCTCACGATAGCGTCAGGTCAGCCAGCAATGATGTAACTGACACACCGCAATCGCGAGCAAGCTCGCTCCCACAGAATCTGTGTTCAATTGCGCAATCAGCTCACTTACGCGGCTTCGCCCGCGCCGTGGCCTCGGCCACCAACGGATCATCCGGCCAGTAATGCTTGGGATACCGTCCTTTCAAATCCTTCTTCACCTCGGCGTAGGTGCTGCGCCAGAAGTTCGCCAGGTCCTGGGTCACCTGCACCGGGCGGCGCGCCGGGGATAGCAGGTGCAGCTTGACGATCTGGCGGCCGCCGGCGATGCGCGGGGTGTCGGCCAGGCCGAACAGTTCCTGCAAGCGCACCGCCAGAATCGGTGGATGCTCGCTGTAGTCCAGGCGGATCGACGAACCCGACGGCACGCTCAGATGGTGGGGAGCCAGTTCGTCCAGGCGCTGCGGCAACGGCCAGGGCAGCAGGTTGTGGACGATGCTGGAAAGATCCAGGTTGGCGAAGTGACTGAGGCGCGACACCCGTCCCAGGTAGGGCATCAACCAATGTTCGAGGCTGCCCAATAGCGCCGTGTCGCTGACGTCCGGCCATTCGCTCTCGCCTTTGGCGTCCAGGTCCAGGCGGCGCAACAGCGCCACTCGCGCCTGCCATTGGCGCAGCTCCGGGGTCCACGGCAGCAGTTCCAGGCCCTTGCGGCGCACCAGGTTCACCAAGGCCTGGCTGCGGGCGGCTTCATCAAGGCCGGTCAGTGGCTCGCGACTGAGCACCAGTTCGCCGACCTTGCGCTGGCGCTCGGCCCTCAACACGCCTTCGCGTTCGTCCCAATCCAATTGATCCACGGTGCGCACCTGCTCGGCCAACACCGAGTCGAACAGCGCCGGGTCGAAATCGCTTGCCAGGTAGATCCGCTCCTCGCGCTGGCCCTGGCGACTGCCCAGGTCGGCGACCACCAGCCACGCTTGTTTCATCAGGCTGTCAGCCTCGGCGAACAGCGCGGCGCGACCGTTGGCCAGGCGATATTCCGCCCCGCCCGGTCGGCGCTGCTGGGCAACGCGGTCCGGGTAGGCCAGTGCCAACAGCGCGCCAAGCCAGCGCGGATGATCGGGATCGGCCACCGCTTGCTCGGCCTTGCCGCGCAAGTAGCCGCGATATTGCCGGGCCAACTGCCGCGCCCGCTGAACGCCACCCTGTGCCCCGCGCGCGGCCCGTTCTTCGCCCGACAACAAGGCCAGGCGACTGTGCAGATCCGCCCCGGCACCGCGCAGAATGTCACGTTCGCCCAACAGCGCCGCAACGTTGCAGGCCATGTCCGCGAGGCCCAGCGCCTGGCCGCGCAGCAGTAAATGGGCGATTCGTGGATGAGCGGGCAACTCGGCCATGGCCTGGCCGTGGCGAGTCAGTTGCGCACCGTCCAGCGCGCCCAGGCGCTGCAGCAGGTCTTGGGCCTGGGCATACGCGGCGGCCGGAGGAATGTCGAGCCAGACCAATTGCTGCGGGCTCACGCCCCAACGTCCCAGTTGCAACGCCAGGCCGGCCAGGTCCGCCGAGAGGATTTCCGCACTGCCATAAGCGGCCAGTTGTTCGTGCTGGTCTTCGGACCACAACCGGTAGCACACCCCCGGCTCCAGACGCCCGGCGCGACCGGCGCGCTGGGTGGCGCTGGCCCGGGAGATACGCTGGGTGTCGAGCCGGGTCATGCCGCTGCCCGGATCGAAACGCGGCACCCGGGCCAAGCCAGCGTCGACCACCACCCGCACGCCGTTGATGGTCAGGCTGGTTTCGGCGATGTTGGTCGCCAGCACCACTTTGCGTTTACCGGAGGGCGCCGGATCGATGGCCGCGCGTTGGGCTGCCAGGTCCAATTCGCCGTGCAACGGACAGAGCAGCACATCGGTGTTCTCGCCTAACGCGTCGGCCAGTTGCTGATGGACGCGACGGATCTCTGCCTGCCCCGGCAGGAACACCAGCACACTGCCGTCTTCATCGTGCAGCGCTTGCAGCACTGTCTGCACCAGTCGCGGCTCGATGAACTCACCGGGCTGGAACGGACGGCCCCAGCGGACGCTGACCGGATACATCCGCCCTTCACTGCGCAGGATCGGCGCGTCGTCCAACAGCCCGGCCAGGCGCTCGCCTTCCAGAGTGGCGGACATCAGCAGGATCTTCAGCGGCTGGTCCTCGCGAAACAGTTCCCGGCCGTTGAGACTCAGGGCCAGCGCCAGGTCGGCGTCGAGGCTGCGCTCGTGAAACTCATCGAAAATCAGCAGGCCCACGCCTTCCAGCGCCGGGTCGTCCTGCAAGCGGCGGGTGAGGATGCCTTCGGTGACCACTTCGATGCGGGTGTTCGGGCCGACCTTGCTGTCGAGGCGGATCCGGTAGCCGACGGTTTCACCGACTTTTTCCCCCAACTCACTGGCCAGTCGCTCGGCCGCCGCCCGAGCCGCCAGGCGCCGGGGTTCGAGCATCAGGATGGTCTGCCCGGCGAGCCAGGGCTCGTGCAACAGGGCCAGGGGCACGCGGGTGGTTTTACCGGCGCCGGGCGGCGCTTCGAGCACGGCTTCGTGGCGCGACGCCAGGGCTTGACGCAAGGCGGGTAAAACTTCATCAATCGGCAAAGAAATCATGCTGGCTCCAGAACAGAGGGCCGAGTATAACGGCGAACTGTTTGGCGTGGTCTGGACTCAAACCAGCAATGCCCCCTACCTGCTCAGGAGATTGTTATGCGTATGCCCTTTCGCGTGATTGGCGGCGTCCTGGTCGCCACCCTGCTGACCCAGGTCACCGCCTGCGGTTCGATCTTCTACCCCGACCGTCGCGGCCAGATCGATGGCAAGATCGACCCGGCGATTGCCGCCCTCGACGCCGTCGGCCTGCTGTTCTACATCATCCCCGGCTTGATCGCCTTCGCGGTGGACTTCGCCACTGGCGCCATCTACTTCGAACCAGGCAGGACCGCCCAGATTGCCCCGGAGAAACTCAAGCCGGCGATCAACGCCGACGGCAGTGTCGACAACCACAAGCTGCAGGCGATCCTGGAAAGCGAACTGGGCCGCAGCTTCCCGCTGGATGATCCACGGCTGATCCAGCACAAGGGCAGCGCGCAGCAACTGGCCGCGCTCGGGCTCAAGCCTGCCGCGTGATGGGCGCCACTGAAGGAACGACCGCGCCATGACCACCAGCACCGAACACGCTCGTCTATTGCGCCTGGCGACCCGGGCGTCGGTGGGCGTGGCGCTGATCCTGATTGTCGCCAAGGCGCTGGCCTGGTGGTTGAGCGGTTCGGTGAGCATGCTCGCCGGCCTGACCGACTCGGCATTGGATGGCGTCACTTCGCTGCTCAATCTGCTGGCGGTGCATTACGCGCTGCGCCCCGCCGACGATGACCATCGCTACGGCCATGGCAAGGCCGAGTCCCTGGCGGGCATGGCCCAGGCGCTGTTCATCGGCGGCAGTGCGGTGTTGATCGCCTTGCAGGCCTTCGAGCGTTTGCAACACCCAGTGCCGGTGGACGCGCCGTGGCTGAGCGTCGGCGTGATCGTTTTTTCCCTGGCGCTGACCCTGGCGTTGCTGGCGCTGCAACATAAAGTCGTCCGCGCCACCGGCTCCAACGCCGTGCGCGCCGATTCGCTGCACTATCGCTCCGACCTGTTGCTCAACGGCAGCATCCTGGTGGCCCTGGTGCTGGCCGGCTTCGGCTGGTACCAGCTCGACGCCTGGTTCGGCCTGGGGATCGCCGCGTACATTCTCTGGAGCGCGGTGCAGATCGCCCGGGAAAGCTTCGCGGTGTTGATGGATGAGGAACTGCCGCCCGACGTCAGCCAGCACATGCTGGAACTGGCCTGCGGCGTACCCGGCGTGCTCGGTGCCCATGACTTGCGCACGCGGATCTCCGGCAACCATTGGTTCGTGCAATTGCACCTTGAACTGCCCGGCGAGCTGACCCTGTCAGTGGCCCACGGCATCAGCGACCAGGCCGCCGATGCCATCCACCGCGCCTATCCGAAGGCCGAAGTGCTGGTGCATGCCGATCCTTCGGAGGTAGTGAAAAACACCCGCACCTGATTCCTGACCACCACCCTGTGGCGAGGGAGCTTGCTCCCGCTCGGTTGCGCAGCGACCGCAAGATCCTTGGGCCGCTTCGCCCGAGGCGTCGGACCGTCCCAGCGGGAGCAAGCTCCCTCGCCACAGGGGAACGCGTTCTCACTACAAGGGACCGCATTGCGCTCAGTAACTCACCTGATACCCCCGGCTACTCAAGCAACTGCCCTGGGCCTGCCGATAGGTCTGCACCACCTCCGGCGCCGGCGGGTAGGTGTAGTTGCGCGGGTCGAAGCCGCTCTGTTGCACGGCCCAGCGATAGCAATCGTAGCCATCCTGATTGACCTGCTCGGGTGACTGGCCGTTGGCCGGATACGCCACCACATCGTAGCTGTTGCCCTGGGGTTGCGGCTGCGGGTTGGCAACGGGCGCATCGACCACCACGTAATCCTGGGTGTTGGCTTCATAGATGTAATAGGCCCCGGCGGCGAGGAAAAACAGCGAGCTGCCGATCCACACTTCCCGGGCGTAGTCGGGCAGGTAGCGGGTGCGAATACCCCGTGGCGGCTGGACCACGACATAGCGCGGACCCTGTGGGCGATACCAGTAGCCGCCCGAATAGAAATAGTCCTGCCCGCGATAGGGCACGCGGTAATTGCGATCCGGGAAGCGATCGATCACATACCCCGGACGATATTGCGGCCCAGGCCCCCAACCGTTGCCATGGCCGTCCGGCTGTCCCGCCCAATGCGGGTCAGGGCGGTTGTCATGGCCCGGTCCAGGACGCGGCCCACCGTTGGGATAGCCGTCGTTGCGGCGCGGAATATCGCGGTAATAACCCGGTTGCGGTTCCCGGGTCTGGGTCACGCTGTCGGGACGTCCCTGGATCGGTAGATTATTGCCCGGTTGCTGCGGCGGCCGCCCCTCGCCGTTAGGGTCGTGAGGCGGCCGATAGTAGTTTTGCCCGCCCTGACGCTGGGCACCGGGTTCGAACTGGCGACTATTGTCGCCCCGAATGATCTCGTTGCTCTGGGGCCGAGGCTGGCCTGAATACCCCTGGCCGTTGCCGCCTCGCCCATCGTGATCGCGCCCACCGTCAGGACCACCACGGTTCTGCTGATCATCGGCCAATCCCTGCGCACTGACACTTGCCCACAACAGACCAACACCTGCCAAACGCCAGATGCGCGACTTCATGTTATTCCTCACGACGGTTCAGGGCCTGATGATAAGACTGGAGAAAGCCCAGGCCGGTTCGGCGACAGATTATCAGCCGTTGGGTTTATTTCGCAGGCATTAAAAAAGGGAGACCCGTCGGCCTCCCCTTGAGAACTTCGTCCGTGCGCGACGCTTTTGACGTCGGCTCACCTCACGCCGTCTTCTGGACAGTGTGCAGCTCGGGGGGCGCCAGCTACCTGTAGGTGCCGCGACCGCAGCCGGCCTGATTGGGCGGGCTGCACTGGACTGTTTGTCCGAGCAGTGATCTTGGTGATAAGAATAGGCCTGGCGCGCCGACAGATGATTGCGAAGATTGCGTAAATAAACATCACTTGCGCAATTTTTAACCCCGGATAGATAATCTGTCGCAATTATCAAGATAAAGGCCCGACCGATGAGCAAACTCGACCGTTACGACCTGAGCATTCTGGCGGAATTGCAGCGCGACGCACGCATCTCCAATCAGGAACTGGCCGAACGCATCGGCTTGTCGCCTTCTCCCTGCTCGCGTCGGGTCAAGCAGTTGGAGGACGACGGCTACATCACCCGCCAGGTCGCCCTGCTCGATCGCAAGATGCTCGGCCTGAGCCTGACCGCCTACGTGCTGATCGGCATGGACCGCCACACCCCCGAGCGTTTCGAGAACTTCGAAGCGGCGATCCGCAACCTGCCGCAGGTGCTGGAATGCAGCCTGGTGACCGGCATGGATGCCGACTATCAACTCAAGGTCGTGGTGCCCGACATGGACCACTACCAGAAATTGCTGTTGGGACACCTGACCCGGATCGACGGCGTCACCAGCGTGCGCTCCAGCTTTGTGCTCAACCAGGTGCTCAGCAGCACGGAACTGCCGTTGACTCACCTGCGCAACTGAAGCCGCCAAGCCCTTTGTGGGAGCCGAGCTTGCTCGCGATAGCGGTGGCACAGTCACACCTTTGTTGACTGACATGCCGCCATCGCGAGCAAGCTCGACTCCCACAGGGTCCAGGCAGGTCAAAAAACAACATGGTCACAAGGCGATGAACAGCTGCGACACACCGCCGCAGGCCAATCCCTCGCTCATCCCCCATGCCGTATAATCGCCCGGCCTTTCAACCCCGCCACGCCGGAGTATCCCGATGGATCCTGCTGTTTTCGAAGAGTGGATGATGACCGGCCTGGTCAGCATCCTGATCATTTTCATGGGCTTCATCGTCTGGGATTTGGCGAAGAAATCCAAGGCCGGGCGCTTCGGCTCGTTCATCCTGTTTTTCGTACTGGGCCTGGGCGTGGCCGCCTTCATCATCAAGAGCGTGGTGATCGGCCTGATCGAATCCGGGGCGTTATAAGCGCGCCGGTACTTCCTTCCACTGGCCCTGGTCCAGCCCTTCGAGGGTCCAGTCGCCGATTCTGACC
Source organism: Pseudomonas sp. SMV71 (assembly GCF_052042015.1). Taxonomy (NCBI): domain Bacteria; kingdom Pseudomonadati; phylum Pseudomonadota; class Gammaproteobacteria; order Pseudomonadales; family Pseudomonadaceae; genus Pseudomonas; species Pseudomonas sp. SMV71. The sequence continues at coordinate 49,158 of NZ_JBKGGU010000026.1, forward strand.
CGCACCAGTCGCAGCGTCGGTAACCCCACCGCAGCGGTCATGCGCCGCACCTGGCGATTGCGCCCTTCACGAATCACCAGTTCCAGCCAGCTCGTTGGAACACTTTTACGAAAACGTACCGGCGGATTGCGCGGCCACAGTTGCGGCTCATCCAATGGGCGGGCCTCGGCGGGCAAGGTCATGCCGTCGTTCAACTCCACCCCATCGCGCAGGCGCTGCAACTGCTCGGCACTCGGATCGCCTTCCACTTGTACCCAATAGGTCTTGGCCAGTTTGTGTCTGGGATCGGCGATACGCGCCTGCAGTTGCCCGTCGTTGGTGAGCAACAGCAACCCTTCACTGTCACGATCCAATCGTCCAGCCGGATAGATACCGGGCACGTCGATGTAATCCTTGAGCGTCGCCCGCCCTTCCCCGTCGCTGAACTGCGTCAGCACATCGAAAGGTTTGTTGAACAGAATCAGCCTGGGCTCGGCCGGTGGAGCCTTGGCCACCCGACGCGGGGCGCTGGCTTGGGGCCTGGCGCCAGGACGGCGTGAAGCGGGACGTGGAGGACGGGGCATGGCGATTACAACATCTAACGGTCAGGGCCGACCATGCTAGTGGCCCGACCGTTAAATAACCACTGCCCGTCAACAGGGCATCAGCGGAACGGCGGCTCGTCGAAGCTGCGCAGTTTGCGTGAGTGCAACGAAGTGAGTTCGGTGCGCAGCAGATCCAGCGCCTCGATACCGATCTTCAGGTGCTGGTTGACCGCACGCTCATAAAACGCGTTGGCCGAGCCCGGCAGTTTGATTTCGCTGTGCAACGGTTTGTCCGACACGCACAACAACGTGCCGTACGGCACCCGCAGGCGATAGCCCTGGGCGGCGATGGTGCCGCTTTCCATGTCCACCGCCACGGCACGGGACAGGTTGATCAACGGCCGCTCCTGGGCCCAGCGCAGTTCCCAGTTACGATCGTCGTAGGTCAGCACGGTGCCTGTGCGCAGGCGTTTTTTCAGCTCATCGCCCTTCTCGCCGGTGATGTTCGCCGCGGCCTGTTGCAACGCCAGCTGCACCTCGGCCAGGGCCGGGATCGGAATGTTCGGCGGCACCACCCGGTCAAGGATGCCATCGCGACGCATGTAGGCGTGTGCCAGCACGTAGTCGCCAATGGTCTGGGACTGCCGCAGCCCGCCGCAGTGACCGATCATCAGCCAGCAATGCGGGCGCAGCACCGCCAGGTGATCGGTGATGTTCTTGGCGTTGGACGGACCGACGCCGATGTTCACCAGGGTCACGCCATGACCATCGCTGGCCTGCAGGTGATAGGCCGGCATCTGGTAACGGTGCCAGACCACGCCGGCGGCGATGGCCGACGCTTCGCCGTGGTCCATGTTCTTGTCGATGATCACGTTGCCCGGCAGGACCATGCGCACGAAACGCGGATCGCTGCGCAGTTGCTCCAGGCCATGGACGATGAATTGGTCGACGTAGCGGTGATAGTTGGTCAGCAGGATCCACGGCTGCACATGGCGCCAGTCGCTGCCGGTGTAATGCACCAGGCGCCTCAGCGAAAAGTCCACGCGAGCGGCGTCGAACAGCGCCAGGGGCAGCGGGTCGGTATTTTCCCAGTCGTACAGGCCGTCGGCGATGCCATCGGTGGCGGCCGACAGGTCAGTGCTGGGGAACACCCGCGCCAGCACCGCAGCGGTCACGCCGGAGCCGGCCAGCTCATCGCCCTGCTCCACCACGTACGGGTACGGGATATTCTGCTCGCTGACGCCGACTTCCACGGTGACCGTAAAGTCGTGCATCAGCGGGACCAGTTGTTCCAGCAGGTATTTGCGGAACGCGGCAGGATGGGTGACGGTAACGCAGTAAGTGCCCGGCAACTGGACCTTGGCATAGGCGCGAGTGGTTTGCGGGACTTCGCCATGGCAGTGATAGGTCAGGCGCAGGGCCGGGTAGCGAAACAACGCCCGTTCCTCGGCACTCGGCTCGACACGGTCCTTGAGATAACGCATCAGCGCCTGGTTCAGCGCGGTGGTCGCACGCTCGTGCAGGGCCGCCAGGCGATCCACGGCTTGTTCGGCGGTTTGAACGACAATAAACGCTTCGGTCACGATCAGCTTCCTGTGTTCTGACTTGCAGGCCTTCATCTTGCCTGCATCGTCGTCTTACGGGAACAGTGGCGTAATGGGCGCTGTTGGGCAGCCGCTCATCCCAACGCCACAGAAATCCCCTGCGGGAACGAGCCTGCTCCGGGCGGCGATCCGACGATGGCGTCGGCACATTTAACATCAATGCAAGCTGACCCACCGCTATCGCGAGCAGGCTCGCTCCCACAGGAATTTGTATTGGACAGAGGATCCGCAAACACCGCCAGACCATGTGGGAGCGGGTTTGCTCGCGAAAGCGGTGGGTCAGTCATGCAGAAGCTGAAAATGTCATCGCCTTCGCGAGCAAGCCCACTCCCACAAGGAATCTGGCGCTGATCAAGAATGACTCAGAAACCTTGCGGCGTGGAGCGCGTCACGATGGCTTCGACATTCAGCCCCCGCGGCAAGCTGCCGTAGGCTCGCCCGGTCGAGCCGAGGCGGCTGGCGATGAAGGCGTCGCTGATGTCGCTGTTGCCCGCTTCGAGCAGCAGCCTGCCTTGCAAGCCGACGGCGATGTCTTCGGTCAGTTGCCGGGCGCGGTACTGGATGTCATCGGTGTCCTTGAACGCCGCCTGCAACCGGCCGATATGAGCGGCCAGGCGTTTATCGCCATGGCCGTCGCCTAGTTCGCTGAACAGCACCTCGAGCACCCCGGGCTCCTTGGACAGGGCACGCAGCACGTCCAGGCATTGCACGTTACCGGAGCCTTCCCAGGTCGAGTTGACCGGCGCCTCGCGGTACAGGCGCGGCAGGATGCTGTCTTCGACGTAACCGGCGCCGCCCATGCATTCCGCCGCTTCGTTGATCATGGCCGGGGCGCGCTTGCAGATCCAGTACTTGCCCACCGCCGTCACCAGCCGGGCGAATCTGGCTTCGTGCTCGTCATTCAAATGGTCCAGCGCCCGGCCCATGCGCAGGCTCAAGGCCAATGCGGCCTCGCTTTCCAGCGCCAGGTCGGCCAGGACGTTCTGCATCAGCGGCTGTTCGCTCAACAGCTTGCCGCCGACCTTGCGATGGGCACAATGGTGGCTGGCCTGGGTCAGCGCCTGGCGCATCAGGGCGCTGGAGCCGACCATGCAATCGAAGCGGGTCATGGCGACCATCTCGATGATGGTCGGCACGCCGCGCCCTTCTTCACCGATCATCCAGGCCAACGCGCCACGAAATTCCACTTCGCTCGAGGCATTGGAGCAATTACCCAGCTTGTTCTTCAGCCGTTGGATATAGAACTGGTTACGGCTGTCGTCCGGACGATGGCGCGGCAGCAGGAAACAGGTCAGGCCCTTGTCGGTCTGGGCCAGCGTGAGGAAAGCATCGCACATCGGCGCTGAACAGAACCATTTGTGCCCCACCAGCTCATAGGCCTGGCCCGGACCACTGGCACCCACCGGGTAGGCCTTGGTGGTGTTGGCCCGCACGTCGGTACCGCCCTGCTTCTCGGTCATCGCCATGCCCAGGGTGACCCCGGCCTTGTGGGTCATGCCGACATTGCGCGGGTCATACTCAGTGGCAAGCACCTTGGGCAGCCAGCGCTCTGCCAGGTCCGGCTGCAAGCGCAGCGCCGGCACGCTGGCGAAGGTCATGGTCAGGGGGCAGCCAGTGCCGGCTTCGGCCTGGCTGTGCAGATAGGTCATCGAGGCACGGGCGACATGAGCGCCGGGTTGCGGATGAGCCCAGGGCAGGCTCGGCAGGCCATGCTCGACGGCGGTGCGCATCAGTTGGTGGTAGGCCGGATGAAATTCCACCAGGTCGATCCGATGCCCATAGCGATCATGGCTGGAAAACACCGGTTTGTTCTGGTTGGCCAGGAATCCCGCCTCCATCAGCGGCCCGCCGGCCAATGCCCCATACGCATCGATCCGCTCCTGTGCCCAGCCCGCGCCGAAGCGCTGCGACCACTGTTGCAATGGCAGGTCGATGCGGTACAGGTTGACGCCGTCCAGGGACGGCGGCTGATTGGTGACGGCGTGGGTTTCGGCGAACTGATGCAAGTTCATGACGGCGCTCCTCGGTCGGCCAGCAGGGACTCAGTTAAGCACCGCCTTCAGACCGAACAAAGTGTCATATCCGCCTAAATATCGGCGCTTTCACCCTGTTTCGGACAAAGCACGCGACGCTGTAGCACTGCCTGCAGCGCCTCGAATTTCACCGGTTTGGCCAGGAAATCGATCAACGCACCCGAAGGGCAAAAGCTTTGCTCGCGGTCCGGGCTGACCACCAGCACCGGCAGGTCCTCGCAGCCGACCAGCGTACGGATCTGGCAGCAGACCGACGCCCCGTCCAACGGCGGCGACTGACAATCGAGCAGCACTGCATCGAAACTCTCGTCGCGCAGCATATCCAGGGCCGCCAGCCCGCTGTCGGCGGTGCGCACTCGGTAGCCCAGCTTGAGCAACATGCCACGCATGACCAACTGATCGATGTTGTTGTCATCCGCCAGCAACACCGTGCAATCCTGCGGCAGACGAGAGTCCTGGTGCGCGCTGAATGAAAGCGATGAAGAGACGGCCTCGGGCACGGCCACTTCAAAGTCGACGTCCAGCTGAAAGCGGCTGCCGCGCCCAGGTTCGGAGGTATGGGTCAGGCGCCCGCCCAACAGTTCCACCAACTGTCGACAGATCGCCAGCCCGACGCCGAGCCCGCCGTACTCGCGGGTCATCGAACCGTCGAGCTGGAAGAAGCGCTGATACAAGGTCGCCTCCCCGAGGTCGGTAAAGCCGATGCCGGTGTCGACCACCGCGAAGGACAGCACCAACCGATCCAGCTCGGTCATCCTGCCATTGACCCGCAACACCACACCTCCGACCCGGGTGAACTTGATGGCGTTGTCCAACAGGCATTCCAGGCACTGGGTCAGCTTGCCGCTGTCGCCCACCAAACGGTCCGCCAGCCCGGACGCCATGTCGACCTTGAAGTCCAGCCCCTTGGCCGCCGCGCTGGCATCGAACTGCACTTGCAAGGCATCGATCACCCCGCGCAGGCTGAACGGTACCGGCCGGGCCTTGAGCTTGCCGGCCTGCAACTCGGTGAGGGTTAGCATGCCGTTGACCATGCGCATCATGTCCCGCGCCGAGCCGGCGGCGGTCTGTTGGTACTGGGTCAGTTCCTCGTCCATTTCGACCGTTTCCATCAATTCCAGGGAACCGATCACGCCATTCATCGGCGTGCGCAGTTCATGGGTCAGTGTGGCGAGGAATTCATCCTTGAGCTTGTTGCCCTGGGCCAATTGCTGGTTGAGCACTTCCAGCTTCTGCCCGGCATCGAACAGGGTCTGGGCCTGTTGCTCGCGCATGGCATTGATGCGGTCGGCCAGGGCCAGGGACAACAGCGCCACTTCGATGGCCGAGCCGATCTGGCTGGCGTACATGGTCAGGAACACATTGGGTAGATAGCCAAGCACCATCAATGTGTTGACGATGCCTCCCAGCAGAAACGCCGACCAGGCGATGATGAAGTAGCGCGCCACTCGCAGCCCACGCCACCAGGCGAACAGCCCGGCGGCGAAGATCACCACGGTGAACACCAGCGCCAGCAACGTCGCCAGGCGCAGCGCCAGGGCATAGCTGGTCATCAGCGACAGCCCCACCACCGTGGCGCTGTAAGCGATCAGGGCCAACAACAGGCGGTCAAGCCAACGGCTGTGCTGCGCCGTTTGCAGGAAGCTGCGGGCGAACTGACTGCCGAACAGGCCCGCGCAACCGATGAAAAACGGCGTCGCGGCGTTGGCCCACCAGGGATTGTCCGGCCAGAAATACTCCACGGCCGCGCCATTGACCGACAACTGATACAAGCCGAACGAGGCGATATAAACAATGTAATAGAGGTAACTGGTGTCTCTGACGCTCAGGTAGATGAACAGGTTGTAGACCAGCATCCCCAACAGCACGCCATAGATGGTCCCCAGCACATACAGGCGCAACGGCTGCTGTTCGAGATAAGCGGTGCTCGACCACAGCGTCAATGGTGCCTGGATCGAACCCTGGCTCTGCAGGCGTAGGTAGACGGTCTGCTGTTGGTTCGGCTTGAAGTCCAGGCTGAACAGGTAATTGTTCTGGCGAATTTCCCGGGCGGCGAATGGCAACGCGTCACCGGTCTGGCGAACCAGGCGATACGTCCCTGTGGCGTCCGGCAGATACAGATCGAGATGGTCCAGCGGCGGGTAGGCCAACTCCAACAGCCAGGTGCGCTGGGCGTCCGGGTTGCCGGGACGGTAGCGCAGATCGATTTTGAGCCAGAACACCGAACGCGAATAACCGGCGTTCAAGGTGGCTTTGTCGTGGGGTTTGAAACGTCCGGCGGCGGCCTGGGCCACAACGTCTTCAATCGTAGCCGTGCCGTCGGCGTCTTCCAGCACTTGCAGGGCATGGCCTAGAGGCAGGCTTTGGGTGAGTTCATCGAATTCGAGGGCACTTGCCAGAGGCGACAAGCACAACAGCAACATCAGCAAATAGCGCATTTAAGCCCCAGCGTGGCCTGTCCGGTTGAGTCAGGAAGCCCCCCATTCCCTGAGTAGACGTAAAACCGGCATTACCTGTTATTGGTTGGATCCATCTCTAGCATAGCCGTTGATGGCCAACTTGCACCATTGAAATTTTTCCCACAGAAGGCTCTAGAACGGGCGTTTCAGCGCGAAGCATTGAGATAGAGCTGTTGCTTTGGTCAGGTGGGGAATCTAACCGGACGAACGTGGCGAGGGAGCTTGCTCCCGCTGGAGTGCGCAGCGCTCCCAAAAAACCAGGGCCGCTTCGCAGCCCAGCGGGAGCAAGCTCCCTCGCCACAGAGGCAACCCGCTAAGCAAGCGATTGAGTACAAAACCCGCAGCGTCCGAGCACCGATGACACAGGTTTTGGTGGTAAGCTCGCGCACCATGAATATCTACAGCACTCGCCCCGTTGTCCTCTGTCTCTCCGGCCACGACCCCAGTGGTGGCGCCGGCTTGCAGGCAGATATCGAAGCCCTGCTCGCCCAGGGCTGTCATGCCGCCCCTGCGGTAACCGCGTTGACTGTGCAAGACACGGTCAACGTCAGCGATTTCCGCGTACTCGACCGGGAGTGGGTGCTGGCGCAAGCCAATGCCGTGCTCAACGACTCGCCGGTTGCGGCGGTCAAGCTGGGGATGCTTGGCTCATTGGAGATGGTCGACACGGTGGTCGAACTGCTTCAGGCCCATCCGCACCTGCCAGTGGTTTGCGACCCGGTGCTACGCGCCGGCGGCGGCGGGCGGCTGGGCAAGGATGAAGTCGGCTATGCCATGCGTGAGCGCTTGCTGCCGCTGGCAATCATCGCCACCCCGAACCTGCCCGAGGCGCGGATCCTCGCCGAACTGCCCGAGGGCAGCGCCGACGACTGCGCGGAAAAACTGCTGCCCTTCGTCAAGCACCTGCTGATCACCGGCGGTCACGGCGATGAGCATGAAGTCCATAATCGCCTGTACAGCCGCGACGGTCGCCGCGAAACCTTTACCTGCCAGCGCTTGCCCGGTAGCTACCACGGTTCCGGCTGCACCCTGGCCAGTGCCCTGGCCGGCCGGCTGGCCCAGGGCGAACAGCTCGCCAGCGCGGTCAAGACAGCACTGGATTACACCTGGCGCACCTTGCGCGATGCCGACCGACTGGGCCAAGGCCAGTTCGTACCGCGCCGCCTGCCGCTGGATTTCTGCTCTTAGCACCGGAGGCCTGTGGAATGAAATTACGTGGCTTGTACGCCATCACCGACAGTCAACTGCTGGCCGGCAAATTCCTTGCTTATGTGGAGGCGGCGCTGGAAGGCGGCGTCACCTTGCTGCAATACCGTGACAAAAGCAGCGACGAGGCCCGACGCCTGCGCGAAGCCGAAGCGCTGCGCAACCTGTGCGAGCGCTACAAGACCCATCTGATCATTAACGATGACGCCGAACTGGCCGCGCGCCTGGGCGTCGGCGTGCACCTGGGCCAGACCGATGGCCCGCTGGCGCCGGTGCGGGCCTTGCTAGGGCACCAGGCGGTCATTGGCGCCACGTGCCATGCCAGCCTGGAACTGGCCGAACAGGCCGCCCGTGAAGGCGCGAGCTACGTCGCCTTCGGGCGCTTCTTCAATTCCAATACCAAGCCCGGCGCGCCCAGCGCAAACCTTGAACTGCTGGGCCAGGCCCGCCTCAAACTGCCTATACCGGTGTGCGCCATCGGCGGCATCACCCTGGACAACGCGGCCCCCCTGGTGGCCCGTGGCGTCGACCTGCTGGCCGTGATCCACGGTCTGTTCGGCGCCGAAAGTACCGGGGAAGTGACGCGCCGCGCCCGCGCATTCAATGATCTTTTAAAGATCAACTAATTTCCGTTTTCGAGAGCCCAACCATGTCCCGTTCCGAAACCCTGTTTGCCAACGCCCAGAAACACATCCCCGGCGGCGTGAACTCGCCCGTGCGTGCATTCAAGAGCGTTGGCGGCACCCCGCTGTTCTTCAAGCACGCCGAAGGCGCGTACGTGACCGACGAAGACAACAAGCGCTATGTGGATTACGTCGGTTCCTGGGGCCCGATGATCCTCGGTCACAGTCATCCGGACGTACTCGAAGCGGTGCGCAACCAGCTGCAACACGGTTTGTCCTACGGCGCCCCGACCGCCATGGAAACCGAGATGGCCGACCTGGTCTGCTCGATCGTGCCTTCGATGGAAATGGTGCGCATGGTCAGTTCCGGCACCGAGGCGACCATGAGCGCGATCCGCCTGGCGCGCGGTTACACCGGGCGCGACAGCATCATCAAATTCGAAGGTTGCTACCACGGTCACTCCGACAGCCTGCTGGTCAAGGCCGGCTCCGGTGCGCTGACCCAGGGCGTACCGAGTTCGGCTGGCGTGCCGGCGGCGTTCGCCAGACATACGCTGACCCTGCCGTTCAACGATCTCGAAGAAGTCGAGAAGATGCTCGCCGAGGTCGGCCAGGAAGTGGCCTGTATCATCGTCGAGCCGGTGGCCGGCAACATGAACTGCGTACCGCCGGCGCCGGGCTTTCTCGAAGGCCTGCGCAGCCTGTGCGACCAACATGGCGTGGTGCTGATTTTCGACGAAGTGATGACCGGTTTCCGCGTGGCCCTCGGTGGCGCCCAGGCCCACTACGGCGTAACGCCAGACCTGAGCACCTTCGGCAAGATCATCGGCGGCGGGATGCCGGTCGGCTGCTTCGGCGGCAAGCGCGCCATCATGGAATGCATCGCCCCGCTGGGCCCGGTCTACCAGGCCGGCACGCTGTCGGGCAACCCGCTGGCGATGGCCGCCGGCCTGACCACCCTGCGCCTGATCAGCCGTCCGGGCTTCCATGCCGAACTGACCGACTTCACCACCCGCCTGCTCGACGGCCTGCAGATCCGTGCCGACGCGGCTGGTATCCCGTTCGTGACGACCCAGGCTGGCGGCATGTTCGGCCTGTATTTCAGCGGCGCCGATGACATCGTCACCTTCGACGACGTGATGGCCAGCGATGCCGACCGCTTCAAGCGCTTCTTCCACCTGATGCTCGAAGGCGGCGTGTACCTGGCACCGAGCGCCTTCGAGGCCGGCTTCACTTCCATCGCCCATGGCGAGGCCGAGCTGAAAATCACCCTCGACGCGGCCGAACGCGCCTTCGCGGCATTGAAATAAGCCTGTGGATAACTGACGCTGGCTGACACCGGCGTCAGTGATTGCCGACAACCTCCGTGACTTTTCCTACGCATTTAGCCGAGATGCAGCAATTGGCATGCATTCGCAGCAGAAAAACGAGTAAAGACTTTGTAAGGATGGCCCCGCTTATTTCATAATGCGCGCTTATTGGATCCCCCCGAGGGTCCGCGCGCCCTTCAGAGGTAAGTCGATTCCCATGAACCGCACCGGCCGCATCCTTGCCTTGGGCTGCCTGTTGCTCTTTCAGCCCCTGCTTGCGAACGCACAGGCAGGCGGCAACTCGTTGTTGATCCCGGCACTGGGCCGTTGCACGCTCAACACCCAGCCACAAGATCTCGCACCGGCACTCGACGCCTGTAAAAAAGCGGCGGACGCGGGTGATACACAAGCGCAATACGAATTGGGCGAGTTCTACTACGAAGGCAAGGCCGCGCCCCGCGACCTCAAACTGGCCCTGGACTACTTCGAAAAAGCCTCGCTGCAAGGCCATGCCCAGGCGCAATACAAGCTGGGCGGCATGTTCTTCCATGGCGAAGGCGTACCGGCCAACAATGTCCAGGCCTACATCGTCTTGAAGATGGCAGCGGTCAACGGCGCCGAAGAAGCCCTCGACACCGCCGACGAAGTCGCCGAGCAGATGCCTCGCGATGAACTGGAAGTCGCCACCCAGGTGCTGGGGCAGATCTTCCGCAAATACCTGATGGAATTGCAGAACGCCGACGGGCGCACGCCGTTTTCGCCGTTGCCCTGAATCCACCCTGGCCTTGGCTGGGAGCAGTTGTGGCGAGGGAGCTTGCTCCCGCTCGGTCGGTCCGACGCCTCGGGCGCAGCGACCGCAAAATTCTGGGGCCGCTGCGCAGCCCAGCGGGAGCAAGCTCCCTCGCCACAAAGGACTGCGCTCAACTTATCGACAAGTTTACTTCTCAGGCATCGGCATCGGAAACGGCATCACATTGCCGACCGCGCCGCGGGCTTCGCTGATTTTCGGCGTGCCGAGGCGTTCGACTTCGTCGATGCGCACGATAGAGTGCATCGGCACGAAGCTGCGTACCACACCTTCGAATTGCGCCTTGAGCTTTTCCTCGCTCGGGTCGACGACCACTTGCGTGCGCTCGCCAAAGACGAATTCTTCCACTTCCAGGAAGCCCCACAGATCACTCTGATAGATCTGCTTGGCGTACATTTCGAACACCTGGCCCTGGTTGAGGAAAATCACCTTGTAGATTGGAGCTTCACGTTTGGTCATGGCTGGCGAAACACATCGGCGGGTCAAAAAGAGGGCGCGAACTATAGCATAGCCACTGCTCGCGCAGCGGTAGGAACCGAGGGACTTGTTCCCTATAATGCGCGGTTCTTTGAATCACGTGATGACCCGTCCATGGCCAAGAAGCTTTATATCGAAACCCACGGTTGCCAGATGAACGAGTACGACAGCTCGCGCATGGTCGACCTGCTGGGTGAACACCAGGCCCTGGAAGTCACCGCCCGCGCCGAAGACGCGGACGTGATCCTGCTCAACACCTGCTCGATCCGCGAACGCGCCCAGGATCGGGTGTACTCCCAGCTCGGCCGTTGGCGCGAATTGAAGCTCGCCAACCCGGACATGGTCATCGCCGTCGGTGGTTGCGTGGCCAGCCAGGAAGGCGCCGCCATCCGTGATCGCGCCCCCTATGTAGACGTGGTCTTCGGCCCGCAGACCCTGCACCGCCTGCCCGAGATGATCGACGCAGCCCGCGTGACCCGGCTGCCGCAGGTAGACGTGTCGTTTCCGGAAATCGAAAAATTCGACCACCTGCCCGAACCGCGCATCGACGGCCCCAGCGCCTATGTGTCGGTGATGGAAGGCTGCAGCAAGTACTGCACGTTCTGCGTCGTGCCCTATACCCGCGGCGAAGAAGTCAGCCGGCCGTTCGACGATGTGATCGCCGAAATCATCCATCTGGCGGAAAACGGCGTGCGCGAAGTGACCCTGCTGGGGCAGAACGTCAACGGCTATCGTGGCCTGACCCACGATGGGCGCCTGGCGGACCTCGCCGAGCTGATCCGCGTGGTAGCGGCGGTGGATGGCATCGACCGCATCCGCTACACCACCTCCCACCCGCTGGAGTTCTCCGACAGCCTGATCCAGGCCCACGCCGAGGTCCCGGAACTGGTCAAGCACCTGCACCTGCCGGTGCAATCGGGCTCCGACCGGATCCTCGCGGCGATGAAGCGCAACCACACAGCCCTGGAGTACAAATCCAAGCTGCGCAAATTGCGAGCAGCGGTGCCGGGAATCTGCATCAGCTCCGACTTCATCGTCGGTTTCCCCGGCGAAACCGAAAAAGACTTCCAGCAGACCATGAAGCTGATCGAAGACGTGGGCTTCGACTTCTCCTACTCTTTCGTCTACAGCCAACGCCCCGGCACCCCGGCTGCCGACCTGGCGGACGACACCCCGGAAGAATTGAAGAAAGAACGGCTCAATGCGCTGCAACATCGCTTGAACCAACAGGGTTTCGAGATCAGCCGACAAATGGTCGGCACCGTTCAGCGGATCCTGGTCACCGACTATTCGAAAAAAGACCCGGGCGAATTGCAGGGAAGGACCGAAAACAACCGCATCGTCAACTTCCGCTGCGACACCCCGGCACTGATCGGCCAGTTCGCCGACGTGCACATCGACTCCGCGCAACCGCACTCCCTGCGGGGTTCGTTGATCCAGTGACAACGTAGCCACCTGTGGGAGCGAGCCTGCTCGCGATAGCGGTGTATTAGTCAGCATTGATGTTACTGATCCGACGCTATCGCGAGCAGGCTCGCTCCCACAAAGGACCGCGTCGGTCGCCTGGAATCCGCCTGGGTCCGCTTAAGACCTTTCGCACCCAGCCTACTGGCGCTATCCTTGCTTTACCTCAATTGCCTCTGGGCGGCTAAAAACGACCTTGAACGCACCTATCGAACCACATCGCTTTATTCTGGAGCCCTTCGAGGCTCGCCGCTTCGCCAATCTGTGCGGGCAATTCGACGAGCATCTGCGCTTGATCGAACAGCGCCTGGCCATCGAGATCCGCAACCGCGGAAACCAGTTCGAACTGATCGGCGAACCCAAACACACCACCTCCGCGGAAAACCTGCTGCGCCGTCTCTACCGGGAAACCAAGGGGAGCGAGCTGTCGCCGGACACCGTGCACCTGTTCCTGCAGGAGTCGGCGCTCGAAGAACTCGACAACCACGCGCCATCGGAACCTGCCGTGGCCCTGCGCACGAAAAAAGGCATGATCCGTCCGCGCGGCCTGAACCAGCAGCGCTATGTGAAGGAGATCCTCGGTAACGACATCAACTTCGGCATCGGCCCGGCAGGTACCGGCAAGACCTACCTGGCGGTGGCCTGCGCGGTGGATGCGCTGGAACGCGAACAGGTGCGACGCATCCTGCTGGTGCGTCCGGCGGTCGAAGCCGGTGAAAAGCTCGGCTTCCTGCCGGGCGACCTGACCCAGAAAATCGACCCGTATCTGCGCCCGCTCTACGACGCGCTATACGAAATGCTCGGTTTCGAGTACGTCGCCAAGCTGATCGAGCGCCAGGTCATCGAGGTCGCGCCGCTGGCTTACATGCGTGGGCGCACCCTGAACAACAGCTTCATCATCCTCGACGAAAGCCAGAACACCACGGTCGAGCAGATGAAGATGTTCCTGACCCGGATCGGCTTCGGCTCCACCGCTGTCATCACCGGGGACATCACCCAGGTCGACCTGCCGCGCGGCACCAAATCCGGCCTGACCCACGTGATCCAGGTGCTCAAGGACGTACCGGGCATCAGCTTCACGCATTTCATGCCCAAGGACGTGGTGCGCCATCCGCTGGTGCAACGCATTGTCGAAGCCTACGAGCGTTTCGAGAATCGCGCCGACGAAGACGCCACCGAAGGCAAGGGCAATCGCCACAATGCTTGAACTCGACCTGCAACGGGCCAGCGACCTTCCTGCCCCCAGCGAAGCCCTGTTCCGCCGGTGGTGCGAGCTGGCCCTGCGCCAGCGCAGCGCCGATTCGGAACTGACGATCCGTCTGGTGGACGAACCGGAAGGCCGTGAGCTGAACCACACCTGGCGGCAGAAAGACTATGCCACCAACGTGCTGTCGTTCCCTGCCGACGTCCCCGATGAGCTGCTCGACATTCCACTGCTGGGTGACCTGGTGATCTGTGTCCCGGTGGTGGAGCGTGAGGCCGCCGAGCAAGGCAAGGCCTCCGAGGCCCATTGGGCCCATCTGGTGATTCACGGCTGCTTGCATCTTCTGGGCTACGACCATATAGAGGATGACGAAGCCGAGGAAATGGAAGCACTGGAACGAACGTTGCTTGCAGAATTGGGTCACCCCGACCCCTACGCTGGCGACGAACACTGATACATCAACCTGTAACGACAAAGGATTCAGAGTAATCGCTATGAGCGAAGATCGATCGAGCAACGGGCAGAAGTCATGGCTGGGCAAGCTCACCCAGGCTTTTGCCCATGAGCCGAAAAATCGCCAGGAGCTGCTGGAGCTGCTGCGCGATGCACACCAGAACAAACTGCTGGACAGCGAAGCGCTGGCCATCGTCGAAGGCGCCATCCAGGTGGCTGACCTGCAAGTACGCGACATCATGGTCCCGCGCTCGCAGATGGTCAGCATCAAGGCGACCCAGACCCCACGCGAATTCCTGCCCGCAGTGGTCGACGCCGCCCACTCGCGCTATCCGGTGGTCGGTGAAAGCCATGATGACGTCATGGGTGTTCTACTGGCCAAGGACCTGCTGCCACTGATCCTTCAGGAGAACGGCGCCAGCTTCAACATCAAGGACCTGCTGCGTCCGGCCACCTTCGTGCCCGAGTCCAAGCGCCTGAACGTGTTGCTGCGCGAATTCCGCGCCAACCACAACCACATGGCGATCGTCATTGACGAATACGGCGGCGTGGCCGGGCTGGTCACCATCGAAGACGTACTGGAGCAGATCGTCGGCGACATCGAAGACGAGCATGACGTCGAGGAAGACAGCTACATCAAGCCACTGCCCAGCGGCGATTTCCTGATCAAGGCGCTGACGCCGATCGAAAATTTCAACGAATTCTTCGACAGCCAATTCTCCGACGATGAGTTCGACACCGTCGGCGGCCTGGTGATGAGTGCGTTCGGCCACCTGCCCAAACGCAACGAAACCACGGAAATCGGCTCCTGGCGCTTTCGCATCCTGAACGCCGACAGCCGTCGGATCCACCTGCTGCGCCTGTCCCCTATTGCCCGATAACCCCTGCGAGACCCGCTAAGGACGAAAATGCGCTGGATAACCCGCCCCGGCTGGCCCGGTAACCTGCTGGCCGTGGCGGCTGGCGCGATCACCACCCTGGCCCTGGCGCCGTTCGACATTTGGCCGCTGGCACTGCTGGCGGTCGGGTTGTTCTACGCCGGGTTGCGCGAGCTTTCGCCACGCCAGGCCCTGGGCCGTGGCTGGTGCTTCGGCTTTGGCCTGTTCGGCGCCGGCACCAGTTGGATCTACGTCAGCATCCACAATTTCGGCGGAGCCTCGGTGCTGCTCGCCGGGTTGCTGATGCTGCTGTTCATTGCCGCCATCGCCTGGTTCTTCGCCCTGCCCGCCTGGTTGTGGGCGCGCTGGCTGCGACGCAACGAAGCACCGCTGGCCGACGCCCTGGCGTTCGCCGCGCTGTGGTTGGGTCAGGAAGCATTCCGCGGCTGGTTCCTTACTGGTTTTCCCTGGCTCTATTCCGGCTACAGCCAGCTCGACGGTCCATTGGCCGGCCTCGCGCCGCTGGGCGGGATGTGGCTGATTTCCTTTACCTTGGCCCTGACCGCCGCGCTGCTGTGCAACGCGCCCCGCTTGATCCGCCACGGGCGCAAAGGCTTTATCGCCGCGGGCGTGGTGCTGCTGGCCGGCCCCTGGTTGGCGGGCATGGCGCTCAAGGGCCATGCCTGGACCAGCCCGTCAGGCGATCCACTGAGCGTCGCGGCGATCCAGGGCAACATCGAACAAAGCATGAAGTGGGACCCCGAGCAGCTCAACGCCCAGTTGGCGCTGTACCGCGACATGAGCTTCGCCTCCAAGCGCGTCGACCTGCTGGTCTGGCCGGAAACCGCGGTGCCGGTGCTCAAGGAATCGGCCCAAGGCTACCTGGACATGATGGGCAGCTTCGCGGCCGAGCGGCATTCGGCGCTGATCACTGGCGTACCGATTCGTCAGTTGGTGCACCGCGAGAAACGTTACTTCAATGGCATCACCGTGACCGGTGAAGGTGACGGCACCTACCTGAAGCAGAAACTCGTGCCATTCGGCGAGTACGTGCCGCTGCAGGACCTGTTGCGCGGGCTGATCGCCTTCTTCGACCTGCCCATGTCGGACTTCGCCCGCGGCCCGGCGGACCAACCCTTGCTGCAAGCCAAGGGCTACCAGATCGCACCGTTCATCTGCTACGAAGTGGTGTACCCGGAGTTCGCCGCCGGCCTCTCGGCCCGCAGCGACCTGTTGCTGACCATCAGCAACGACACCTGGTTCGGCACCTCCATCGGCCCGTTGCAACACCTGCAGATGGCCCAGATGCGCGCCCTGGAGGCCGGCCGCTGGATGATCCGCGCCACCAACAACGGCGTGACCGGCCTGATCAACCCCTTCGGCCAGATCACCGCCCGGATCCCGCAATTCGAGCGCGGCATCCTGTATGGCGAAGTGGTGCCGATGCACGACCTGACGCCCTACCTGCAATGGCGCTCGTGGCCGCTGGTCATCCTGTGCGTATTGTTGCTGGGATGGGCATTGATGGCGGGTCGGATGGCCAAGACGCTTTGATACTGCCCTCCAAGTTTGTGTGAACACTTTGTGGCGAGGGAGCTTGCTCCCGCTGGGCTGCGGAGCAGCCCCAAAAAACAGGGCCGCTGCGCGCCCCAGCGGGAGCAAGCTCCCTCGCCACAACGGCATTCGCCTTACCCGGTGCCGTGCCTCAGCGATAGAACACCCAATACCCCACTAACCCCACCGCCTCATTCATCAACTGCCCGGACTGCCAGATCGACTTGAACTCCGGCATCCAGCCACCCAGTGGCCGGGCGTTGTCCGGCCCGAGGAAGCCCACCGGCGCCGGCACCACTTCAAACCCCGCACGCTGGAAGCTCAACAGAGCCCGTGGCATGTGCCAGGCCTGGGTCACCAGCACGACCCGGCGAGCACCCGCCGGCAGCAGGATCTCGGCGCTCATCCGGGCGTTTTCCCAGGTGGTGCGGCTGCGTCCTTCCTGCCAGCGCACGCTCACGCCGAAATCATCCTGCATCGAATCGGCCATCAGCTGCGCCTCGCTGGGAGGCGTGTCGTAATGCAGGCCACCGGAGGTCAGCACCGGCAACCCCGAGGCCTTGGCCAGTCGCGCCGCATAGCGCTGGCGCTCAAGCCCGACGCCGGTCGGCTGGTCGGCGCCCCAGGCCGGGTCGCCGCGCTCGCGACCGGAGCCCAGCACCACGATGGCATCGGCACGCTGGGCCAGGGTTGCCCAGTCGCTGCGTGGCAATGGCGGCTCGCGCTCCAGGGCTTTGGCGCCCCACTGCACCACCACTGGCAGGCTCATCAGCCAGAAACCGCCCAGGCCGATACAGAAACACCAACGTGCCAGGCGCGGCCTGGAGTTGCGCCACCACCAGGCAAGCGCCAGCAGCAGCAACAGAATGCCGGGCGGCAATAGAAGTTGTTTGATGAAATAGCGAAACGGCATCGGGCATCTCCAGAGATGCCCGAAGCCTAAGTGGGTTGACGCAAAGCGACAACAGATTCGAAACAGCCTTGAACCGAAAAAAGTGACATGCGGGAATCCGGCTTACTTGAACTGCAGCGACCGGACCTTTACAGCATCCTTGTCAGGCGTCCGGTCCTTGAGCCATACAATTTTGGCCGAACGGGGCGCATCGAGACGCTTTTCTGCCTGGGCCCCTGTGGTGGGGGCCTGATGTCCGGCCTGCTCAAGATAAGCCTTGACCAGTTCGAACTCCGCGGGGCTCAAGCCTCGCAGTTCCAGCTCTGCCGGACGTTCATTACGCAAGCGACCGGCGGTTCTTGCAGCGTCCAGGGCCACCCCGAGACGATCGATCAGTTTTTCGTACAACTCAGGTGTCGTTGTTACTTTTAGCTGTGATTCAACCATCCCTCACCTCATTGAAGATAAGACTCACTCCCCATTGAGAAGCTTAGCTTCGCTGGGCGAACCGGCAGGTCGCCGCGACCAACGGCCCTGAACGCCTGTCGGCACCGGCTGTCGCCCCTGCCCGGACGCAATCAGGGTTTCCCTCGGCCGAGTGCGGTCATGTATGCTACGGCGCTTCCTGTAACTCCACTTCCAGCCTGGCTGGGCATCGAAAACGCCGCATTCGGCGTCGTCCACGTCCAGCATGGCCATGAAGAGGATTGGGCCACCCCATTCAGTCCAAAAGTAGCCATGCACGAACACTATCAGCCCCGTGAAATCGAAGCCGCCGCCCAGTCGTTCTGGGACGAGCAAAAGTCCTTTGAAGTCAGCGAACAGCCAGGCAAGGAAACCTACTACTGCCTGTCGATGTTCCCTTACCCCAGCGGCAAGCTACACATGGGGCACGTGCGCAACTACACCATCGGCGACGTGATTTCCCGCTACCAGCGCATGCAAGGCAAGAACGTCCTGCAACCCATGGGCTGGGACGCCTTCGGCATGCCGGCGGAAAACGCCGCGATGAAAAACAACGTGGCGCCCGCCAAGTGGACCTACGAAAACATCGCCTACATGAAGTCCCAGCTGCGCAGCCTGGGCCTGGCGGTGGACTGGTCCCGCGAAGTGACCACCTGCAAGCCCGATTACTACCGCTGGGAGCAATGGCTGTTCACCCGCCTGTTCGAAAAAGGCGTGATCTACCGCAAGAACGGCACCGTGAACTGGGACCCGGTAGACCAGACCGTACTGGCCAATGAGCAGGTGATCGACGGTCGCGGCTGGCGCTCCGGCGCGCTGATCGAAAAGCGCGAGATCCCGATGTACTACTTCAAGATCACCGCCTACGCGGATGAACTGCTGGAGAGTCTCGACGAGCTAACCGGCTGGCCCGAGCAGGTCAAGACCATGCAGCGCAACTGGATCGGCAAATCCCGTGGCATGGAAGTCCAGTTCCCGTACGACGTCGCCTCGATTGGCGAAGCCGGCACCCTGAAGGTCTTCACCACCCGTCCGGACACCCTGATGGGCGCCACCTACGTGGCCGTGGCCGCCGAGCACCCGCTGGCGACCCTGGCGGCCCGGAACAACCCCGAGTTGCAAGCGTTCATCGCTGAATGCAAGGGCGGCAGCGTCGCCGAAGCCGACGTCGCCACCCAGGAAAAGAAAGGCTTGGCGACCTCGCTGTTCGTCGAGCACCCGCTCACCGGCGAGAAATTGCCGGTGTGGGTGGCCAACTACGTACTGATGCACTACGGCGACGGCGCCGTGATGGCGGTACCGGCTCACGACGAGCGCGATTTCGAATTCGCCCAGAAGTACAGCCTGCCGGTCAAGCCCGTGGTACGCACCAGCGCTGGTGACCAGACCCCGGCGCCCTGGCAGGACGCCTACGGCGAACACGGCGAGCTGATCAACTCCGGTGAATTCGACGGCCTGGACTTCGCCGGTGCCTTCGATGCCATCGAAGTGGCATTGATCAAGAAAAACCTCGGTGCCTCGCGCACCCAGTTCCGCCTGCGCGACTGGGGCATCAGCCGCCAGCGCTACTGGGGCTGCCCGATCCCGATTGTGCATTGCGCCAGCTGCGGCGACGTGCCGGTCCCGGAAGACCAACTGCCGGTAGTCCTGCCGGAAGACGTGGTGCCTGACGGTGCCGGTTCACCCCTGGCACGCATGCCCGAGTTCTACGAGTGCAGCTGCCCGAAATGCGGCGCGCCGGCCAAGCGTGAAACCGACACCATGGACACCTTCGTCGAGTCCTCGTGGTACTACGCCCGCTATGCCTCGCCGCACTTCGAAGGCGGCCTGGTGGAAAAATCCGCGGCCGACCACTGGCTGCCGGTGGACCAGTACATCGGCGGCATCGAACACGCCATTCTCCACCTGCTGTACGCGCGCTTCTTCCACAAGCTGATGCGTGACGAAGGCCTGGTGAGCTCCAACGAGCCGTTCAAGAACCTGCTGACCCAGGGCATGGTGGTCGCCGAGACTTACTATCGCCGCGAGGCCAACGGGGCCTACACCTGGTACAACCCGGCCGACGTCGAACTCGAACGCGACAGCAAGGCCAAGGTCATCAGCGCCAAGCTGATCGCCGACGGCCTGCCGGTGGAAATCGGCGGTACCGAGAAGATGGCCAAGTCGAAGAACAACGGCGTCGACCCACAGTCGATGATCGACCAGTTCGGCGCGGACACCTGCCGCCTGTTCATGATGTTCGCCTCGCCACCGGACATGAGCGCCGAATGGTCCGACTCCGGCGTCGAAGGCTCGCACCGCTTCCTCAAGCGCGTCTGGCGCCTGGCCCAAACCCACGTCACCCAGGGCCTGCCGGGCAAGCTGGATGTCAGCGCCTTGAATGACGAGCAGAAAGCCGTTCGCCGCTCGATCCACCTGGCGATCAAGCAGGCCAGCCATGACGTCGGCCAGAACCACAAATTCAACACCGCCATCGCCCAGGTGATGACGCTGATGAACGTGCTGGAAAAAGCCGCCCAGGGCACCGAACAGGATCGCGCCTTGCTGCACGAAGGCCTGGAAGCCGTCACGCTGCTGCTGGCGCCGATCACGCCGCACATCAGCCACGAGCTGTGGAATCGCCTGGGCCACGCTGACCCGGTGATCGACGCCGGTTGGCCGGTGGTGGACGAAAGCGCGCTGGTGCAGGACAGCCTGACCCTGGTGATCCAGGTCAACGGCAAGCTGCGCGGCCAGATCGAAATGCCCGCCGCTGCCACCCGCGAAGAAATCGAAGCCGCCGCGCGCGCCAATGAAAACGTATTGCG
Source organism: Pseudomonas sp. SMV71 (assembly GCF_052042015.1). Classification (NCBI taxonomy): domain Bacteria; kingdom Pseudomonadati; phylum Pseudomonadota; class Gammaproteobacteria; order Pseudomonadales; family Pseudomonadaceae; genus Pseudomonas; species Pseudomonas sp. SMV71. Next base: position 69,919 of record NZ_JBKGGU010000026.1, read on the forward strand.
CTTCGTCGATGGCCTGACGATCCGCAAAGTGATCGTGGTGCCCGGCAAGCTGGTCAACATCGTCGCAAGCTAATTGGACCGGGCGCCCGGCCACAGGTCGGGCGCCGAATATACCTGCGGGGTCGCACAGTCGGCCGATAGGGTTTCAAGGGGAGCAACAAGATGATTAAACGTAATCTGCTGGTAGTGGGCCTGGCGGTCCTGTTGAGCGCCTGCGGCTTCCAACTGCGCGGCACCGGCAACACCGAGCTGGCGATCAAGGAGCTGGACCTCAGCGCACGGGACGCCTACGGCGAAACCGTGAAGATGCTTCGTCAGACGCTGGAAAACAGCGGCGTGCGGGTCTACAACGGCGCGCCATACAAACTGGTGCTGACCAACGAGCAGCAAAGCCAGCGCAGCCTGAGCTATGCCGGTGCCGGTCGTTCGGCCGAGTACCAGCTGACCAACGACCTGAGCTACGAGATCCGCGGCCAGAACAACCTGACGCTGCTCAATGACAAGCTCCAGGTGCAGAAGGTCTACCTGCACGACGGCAACAACATCACCGGTTCCGACCAGGAATCCATCGAGGTGCGCGGTGAAATGCGTCGCGACCTGGTCCAGCGCATGATGCTGCGCCTGCAACAACTGACCCCGACCCAGCTCGAACAGTTGCAGCAGACCGCCGACGCCCGCGCCAAGGCCGAGGCCGACGCGCTGGAAGCGGCGCGCAAGGCTGAGGCGGAAACCCCGCAACAGTCGCCGATGCAAATCCCGGCTCCTCAGTAAGCCTTGCGGGGCGCCTCGGCGCCCCGCTCGTCCTTTCTTATGAATCGCGCTTTATGAAGCTGGCTCCCGCCCAACTCGGTAAACACCTGCAAGGTGCCCTTGCGCCGGTCTACGTCATCAGCGGCGATGATCCGCTGCTGTGCCAGGAGGCCGCCGACGCCATCCGCGCTGCTGCGCGCCAGCAAGGTTTCGACGAACGCCAGGTATTCGCCGCCGACGCCAACTTCGACTGGGGCACCCTGCTGCTGGCCGGGGCAAGCATGTCCCTGTTCGCCGAAAAGCGTCTGTTGGAACTGCGCCTGCCGTCCGGCAAACCCGGTGACAAAGGCGCCGCCGCGTTGATCGAATATTGCTCAAGGCCGGCCGAGGACACGGTGCTGCTTATCAGCCTGCCGAAACTCGATGGCAGTGCGCAGAAAACCAAATGGGGCAAGGCCCTGGTCGAAGGCCAGCAGACCCAGTTCGTGCAGATCTGGCCGGTGGACGCCAGCCAACTGCCGAGCTGGATCCGCCAGCGTCTGTCCCAGGCGGGCCTTTCGGCCAGCCAGGACGCGGTGGAACTGATCGCCGCCCGGGTCGAGGGCAACCTGCTGGCTGCCGCCCAGGAAATCGAAAAGCTCAAGCTGATGGCCGAGGGCGGGCAGATCACCGTGGAAACGGTGCAGGCAGCGGTGGCCGACAGTGCCCGCTTCGATGTCTTCGGCCTGACCGACGCGATCCTCAACGGGGAAGCCGCCCACGCCCTGCGCATGCTCGAAGGCCTGCGCGGCGAAGGCGTCGAGCCGCCGGTGATCCTCTGGGCCATGGCCCGGGAATTGCGCTTGCTGGCCAACCTGTCGCTGCAATACAGCCAGGGCGTGCCGCTGGACAAAGCCTTCAGCCAGGCCCGCCCACCGGTGTGGGACAAACGCAAACCGCTGATGAGCAAGGCCCTGCAACGCTACTCGGCGTCACGCTGGGCGCAATTGCTGCTCGAAGCCCAGCGCATCGATGCGCAGATCAAGGGCCAGGCGACCGGCTCGCCATGGATGAGCCTCAGCCGCCTGACGCTGTTGATGGCCGGGCAGCGGCTGCCGCTGCCGGCGGAATGACCCACCGCTCTGCCAGATACTTTTGTGGCGAGGGAGCTTGCTCCCGCTGGATCGCGAAGCGGTCCCAAAAAAGCGATGAGCGCTTCGCACTCAAGCGGGAGCAAGCTGCCTCGCCACACAAGCGCGCCTGACGCAAACTTTGCACACATTTGCTCCGGCCTGCCGGGACTGGACAGCCCCCCAACTCTGGCCCATGATGCGCCCCGCAAAACCCACCCTGTGAGAGATCCCACCATGAGCAAAAAGCCATCCAGGCATGGCCCCAACAAGGCCAAATCCATCATCGCCCAGCCCCTGTTCCGCAGCCGCCAGGAACGACCCGCCAAGGGCAAAGGCAGCTACCGCCGCGAAGCCTTCCAGTCTGACAACTGGGAGGCTTCTTGCTTTGTGGCGGCTTGAAACACCCGGACAAGCCCTATCCCCCTTTCGCATGTTAAGGTCAGCACCTGATCTGAATTTCTGGACCCGTGCATGCCCTTCCGTCTTCCCCGCCGTTGGCCCGTGCGCCAACTGATTGCAGCCACCAGCATTGCCCTGCTTGTCGCCTGCGCTGAAAAACCTACCGCCGCCGACGCCCAACCGCTCCAGACTGTCCCTGCCGTGGCCGCCCCTGCGATGGTGCCGCCCGTTGTACCGACCGGTGACGACCTGGACCTCGCGCCGACCCAGACCTTTGCCGAATGGCAGGCCGGGTTCCGCAAGGAGGCACTGGCCGCCGGGATCCGCGCCGAGCTGTTTGACCGAGCATTTGCCGGGGTCAGCCCGGACATGAGCGTCATCAAGGCCGATCGCAGCCAGCCGGAATTCACTCGCCCGGTGTGGGAATACCTCGATGGCGCCCTCGCGCCGCTGCGGGTCAGCAAGGGCAAGAGCCTGCTTCAGCAGAACGCCCAGGTCCTGCAAAACATCGAGCAGCGCTATGGCGTCGACCGCCAGGCGCTGGTGGCGGTGTGGGGCCTGGAAAGCAACTTCGGCCAGATCCAGGGCAGCAAGTCGGTGATCAACTCCCTGGCGACCCTGGCCTATGAAGGGCGCCGCCCGGCCTTCGCCCATGCGCAGCTGATCGCTGCGCTGCAAATCCTTCAACAGGGTGATATCGCGCCGGAGAAAATGCTCGGTTCCTGGGCCGGCGCCATGGGCCAGACCCAGTTCATTCCCACCACCTACAACACCCACGCGGTGGATTTCGATGGTGATGGCCGCCGCGACATCTGGGGCAGCTCCACCGACGCCCTGGCCTCCACCGCCCACTACCTGCAAAGCTCAGGCTGGCAGCGTGGGCAGCCTTGGGGGTTTGAGGTCGAACTCGAAAAAGACTTCGACTACGCCCTGGCCGACGGCACGATTCGCAAGACCGTTGCCGAGTGGGTGGACCTGGGCGTTTCCACTTACGCCGGCGGTCCCATCGCGCCAGGCGAATGGAAGCTGTCGGCATCCCTGCTGCTGCCTGCGGGCCATAGCGGCCCGGCGTTCCTGGTGTTCGACAACTTCCGCGCCATCCTCAAGTACAACAACTCGTCGTCCTATGCGTTGGCGGTGGGGCTGTTGTCGGAGCGCTTCAGCGGCGGTGGCCTGGTCTATGGCCAATGGCCCAAGGACGACCTGCCCCTGAGCCGCACCGAACGCATCGAACTGCAGACGCTGTTGAGCAAGCACAACTACGACGCGGGCAACCCCGACGGTATCATCGGCGCCAACACCCGCAAGGCGATCCGCAGCGCCCAGCAGTCGTTCGGCTGGCCGGCGGATGGGTATCCGACGCATAAGTTGCTGGAGGCGTTGCGTAGCCGCTAACTTGTCTTATGGCTGAAAACGCTATCGCGAGCAGGCTCGCTCCCACAGGGTGACCGTGTTTCCTTGAAAGAACGCGTTCAACTGTGGGAGCGAGCCTGCTCGCGATGACTGCTTTGCAGGCAACACACGATCAACGTGTGACCACCACATCCTGCTCCAACATCAAGCTCTTCTCCCCCGCATCCAGCCTCACCAACGCCCCCATCGGCAACGTCAGGTTCGGATCGCAATGCCCACTGCGCCAACCGGAGAGCACCGGGATCTTCAGCGGCTCGAAGGTCTGCTTGAGCAAGCGGTTCAACGCCTCGACCTCCACTCCCGCTATGTCCCCCACCAGCACGCCGCGCAACTTGGCCAACGTGCCAGCCAGGCGCAACTGGGTCAGCAACCGGTCGATGCGATACAACGGCTCGTTGACGTCCTCGATGAACAGAATCACACCCTCGGCATCGATCTGATACGGCGTGCCCATGGTCGCGGCAATAATCGACAAGTTGCCCCCCAGCAAACGCCCATGGGCGATGCCGGGCTCGACGGTGGTCAATGGATAAGCCTCGGGATGGCTCAGCACACTGCCCGCTTTCAACTGCCCACGCAGCAGGCTGAAAAACGAAGTGACGGTCACAGGCTCCTTGTCGCCCAACAGATCGGCATTGAGCAGCGGCCCGTGGAAGGTGACGAACCCCGCGTAACGGCTGATGGCCAGGTGCAAGGCAGTGATGTCGCTGTAGCCGACGAACGGCTTGGGGTTGTGCCGCAAGAGCTCGAAGTCGATGCGATCCAGCAGACGTGGCGTGCCGTAGCCGCCACGCAGGCAGATGATGGCGTTGACCTCAGGATCGGCGAAGGCCGCATGCAGGTCATTGAGCCGTACCTCGTCACTGCCGGCCAGGTAGTTTTGCTTTTCGTAGACGCCCGGGAATATTCGCAGTTCGTGCCCCCTTGTGCGCGTCCATTGGATGGCTTTTTCCGTGTCCAAGGGGGCGGGGCCGGCGGGGGCGATCAGGGCGATCAGGCCTTTGGGGGGGAGGGCTGGGACGGGGTGATGTGGGGTTAGGGTTTGGGTGGATTCCATGGGACTTCCGGTCTGTGGACGTGCATACGTGTGTATATCCATTTCTGCGGCAACGGCGACTGGCGGTTCCGCTCTTACAGCGGGTTACTTTTGGCAAACGCCCCAAAAGTAACCAAAAACGCTGTGCCCCACCACTCGGCACCTCGCCAAGGCGAGGTGTTCCCTCACTCCGGCATTGCTCCGTGGGCCCGCCGCGAAGGGCCATCCATGGCCCAGCGCGGCTATCCCGGCATCCATGCCGGGATGCCCACTGCGCAATGCCTGCGTTCGGCCAGCGTGGTTGATGGGGCTTCAAGATCAAGATCAAGATCAAGATCAAGATCAAGATCAAAAATAGAGCAGAGCAAAAGCAGGTGCAGGTGCAGGTGCAGGTGCAGGTGCATTTACTTAGCAGCAGTCGCTCCCACATGACTGCTCAACTGCCCACAAATCCTGTACCCACCACCAACCCCCTGTGGGAGCGAGCTTGCTCGCGATGGCGGTGGGTCAGCTTGCATCAATGTCGAATGAGACGGCCTCTTCGCGAGCAGGCTCGCTCCCACAATTGGATCAGGTACAGCCATAAGAAACAGATCAACCCAAAGCCCGCCTCGCTTTTGCTTTGCTTTGCTTTGCTTTGCTTTGCTTCTGCTTTTGATCTTGAGCGCCCCGTTAACCACGAAGGCCGAACGCAGGCATTGCGCAGTGGGCACCTCGGCATGGATGCCGAGGTAGCCGCGCCGGGCCATGGATGGCCCTTCGCGGCGGGCCCGCGGAGCAATGCCGGAGTGAGGGAACACCGAGCCTTGGCGAGGTGCCTGGTGGTGGGGCGA
>NZ_JBKGGU010000027.1:0-74848 GCF_052042015.1 Pseudomonas sp. SMV71
TTGAAGGGAAGAACCCCCTTTCCCGGGGGGGGGTCCCCTCCCCCCCCCCCCACGACAAGTTATAAGCCTTAAGTGAACAGCGTCAGGAACAGCGTCCGGGTTTATTCACTGCCCTAGGTCAATCAATGCAGGATCTGGCTCAGGAACAGCTTGGTGCGATCGTTCTGCGGGTTGTCGAAGAAGTCGTTCGGCGCAGCCTGCTCGACGATTTCGCCCTTGTCCATGAAGATCACGCGGTTGGCCACGGTGCGAGCGAAGCCCATTTCGTGGGTCACGCACAACATGGTCATGCCGTCTTCGGCCAAGCCGATCATGGTGTCGAGCACTTCCTTTACCATTTCCGGGTCCAGTGCCGAGGTCGGTTCATCGAACAGCATGATCTTCGGCTTCATGCACAAGGCACGGGCGATGGCTACACGCTGCTGCTGACCGCCGGAGAGCTGGCCCGGGTACTTGTGCGCCTGCTCTGGAATGCGTACGCGCTCCAGGTAGTGCATGGCAATTTCCTCGGCCTTGCGCTTGGGCATCTTGCGTACCCACATTGGCGCCAGGGTGCAGTTCTGCAGGATGGTCAGGTGCGGGAACAGGTTGAAGTGCTGGAATACCATGCCGACTTCACGACGGATCGCTTCGATCTGCTTGAGGTCGTTGGTCAGCTCCACGCCATCGACCACGATACGGCCCTGCTGGTGCTCTTCCAGACGGTTGAGGCAGCGAATGGTGGTGGATTTGCCGGAACCTGACGGACCGCACAACACAATGCGCTCGCCCTGCTTGACGTTCAGGTTGATGTCTTTCAACACGTGGAACTGGCCGTACCACTTGTTGACGCCCTGCATCTGAATAATGCCTTCAGGGCTCACAGGCTTTTTGATTGCTTCACTCATGAGTCAACTCCTAACGCTTGTGGCCTGTGTCGAGCTTGCGTTCCAGATGCATGGAATAGCGCGACATACCAAAACAGAAAATCCAGAACACCAGGGCGGCGAACACATAGCCTTCGGTGGCCATGCCCAGCCATTTCGGGTCGGCGGCAGCTTGTTTCACGCTGTTGAGCAGGTCGAACAGGCCGATGATGATCACCAGGCTGGTGTCCTTGAACAAGGCGATGAAGGTGTTGACGATCCCCGGGATCACCAGCTTCAGGGCTTGCGGCAGGATCACCAGGCCCATGCTGCGCCAGTAGCCCAGGCCCATCGCCGCGGCCGCTTCGTACTGGCCCTTGGGAATGGCTTGCAGGCCGCCGCGCACCACTTCGGCCACGTAGGCCGACTGGAACAGGATCACCCCGATCAGCGCCCGCAGCAGCTTGTCGAAGTTCATGCCTTCGGGCAGGAACAGCGGCAGCATCACCGACGACATGAACAGCACCGTGATCAACGGCACGCCGCGCCAGAACTCGATGAACGTCACGCAGACCACACGGATCGCCGGCAGGTTGGAACGCCGACCCAGCGCCAGGACGATGCCCAGCGGCAATGCACCGGCAATACCGACGGTGGCGATCACCAGGGTCAGCATCAGGCCGCCCCATTGGCTGGTCGTCACGGTGTCCAGGCCGAACACGCCACCGTGCAGCAGGCACCAGGCGATGATCGGGTACAGCACCAAAAAGCTCAGGCCGTAGATCGCCTTGCGCGGGAAGCGCGAGATGAACAACGGCGCCACGCCGATCACTGCCAGCCACACGGTCAGGTCCACGCGCCAGCGCAGCTCTGTCGGGTAGTAGCCGTACATGAACTGCCCGAAACGCTGCTGGATGAACACCCAGCAAGCGCCTTCCTTGGTGCAGTCGGCGCGGGTAGTACCGACCCAGTTCGCATCCAGGATCGCCCAATGCAGCAGCGGCGGGATAATCAGGTAGATCAGGTAGAACGCAAACAGGGTCAGCAGCGTGTTGATCCAGCTGGAGAACATGTTGGCGCGCATCCATGCCACCACGCCGATGCTACTGCTCGGTGGGGGCATGTCAGGTTTGAAAGTATGGGATGTCATGCGCGTTTCCTCACCGCTCGATCAGCGCAATGCGCTTGTTGTACCAGTTCATCAGCAGGGAAATGCTGATACTGATCGCCAGGTACACGCTCATGGTGATTGCAATCACCTCGATCGCCTGGCCGGTCTGGTTCAACACCGTGCCGGCGAACAGCGACACCATCTCCGGATAACCGATACCGGCCGCCAGGGAGGAGTTTTTCGCCAGGTTCAGGTATTGGCTTGTCAGCGGTGGGATGATTACACGCAGGGCCTGCGGGATAATCACCTTGCGCAATGTCGGACCGTTGCGCAGCCCCAGGGAGCGGGCGGCTTCGGTCTGGCCGTGGCTCACCGACTTGATCCCCGAACGCACGATCTCGGCGATGAACGCCGCGGTGTACACAGTCAGCGCCAGGGTCAAGGCCAGCAGTTCAGGAATCAGCACCCAGCCGCCAACGAAGTTGAAGCCCTTGAGCTGCGGCATTTCCCAGTGCACCGGGGCGCCGAACAACAGGACACACACTGCCGGGATGACCAGGAACAGCGCCAGGCCCACCCAGAACTTGTGGAACGGCTCGCCAGTTGCCTCGAAGCGTTTGGTGGCCCAACGGCTCATCAGCACGATGGCGACGATCGCCAGCACGACACTGATCACGAATGGCCAGAACGCGTCGGTCATCAGCGCCGCGGGCATGTTCAGGCCCCGGCTGCTGACGAAGAAGGTGTCGCCGATATTGTGGGCGGCACGCGGTCCCGGCATGCTCAAAAATACCGCGAAATACCAGAACAGGATTTGCAGCAGCGGCGGGATGTTACGAAATACCTCCACATAGACGGTCGCCAGCTTGGAGATGATCCAGTTCTGCGACAAGCGCGCGACGCCGATGATGAACCCGAGGATGGTTGCCAGGATCACGCCGATGAAGGTCACCAGCAACGTGTTGAGCAACCCGATGACAAAGACGCGGGCATAGCTGTCCGCCTCGGTGTAATCGATCAGGTGTTGGGCAATGCCGAACCCGGCACTGCGTTCCAGAAAGCCGAAACCGGAAGTGATGCCCCGGTGCTGAAGGTTGGTTTGTGTGTTATCGAACAGATACCAGCCAAACGCGATAACCGCCACGACCGTGACGATCTGAAATACCCACGCACGCACTCGTGGATCGCTGAGGCTTAGCCTCTGCTTAGGTGCGCCGATTGAATTTTGCATGAAGTGCCCCGCAAGAAATGGAACAGAACATCACCCGGTGGTTGGCCCACCGGGTGATAGAACCATCAGCGCACTGGTGGTGCGTATTGGATGCCGCCGGCGTTCCACAGCGCGTTCAGGCCGCGGTCGATTTCCAGCGGAGTGCTCTTGCCGAGGTTGCGTTCGAACATTTCACCGTAGTTGCCGACTTGCTTGACGATCTGGACGACCCAGTCTTTCGGCAGTTTCAGGTCGTTACCGTATTCACCGTCGGCGCCCAGCATACGAGCGACGTCAGGGTTCTTGGTGGACTTGGCTTCAGCTTCGACGTTCTTCGAGGTCACGCCGGCTTCTTCAGCGTTGAGCAAGGCGTAGCCGGTCCAACGGACGATGGCCAGCCACTCGTCATCGCCATTACGCACGACCGGGCCCAGTGGCTCCTTGGAAATGGTTTCCGGCAGGACCACGTAGTCCTTCGGCGAAGCCAGCTTGCTGCGCTGGGCGAACAGCTGGGACTTGTCGGAGGTCAGCACGTCGCAACGACCCGATTCCAGCGACTTGGCGCTTTCGTCGGAGGTGTCGAAGGTGATCGGGGTGTACTTCAGGCCGTTGGCGCGGAAGTAGTCGGAAACGTTCAGCTCGGTGGTGGTACCGGCCTGGATGCAGATGGTTGCACCGTCCAGTTCCTTGGCGCTCTTGACGCCCAGCTTGTTGTTCGCCAGGAAACCGATGCCATCGTAGTAGGTGATGAAGCCCGGGAATTTCAAGCCCATGCCCGCGTCACGGGAACTGGTCATGGTGGAGTTGCGCGAGAGCACATCGATTTCGCCCGATTGCAGCGCGGTGAAGCGCTCCTTGGCGTTCAATTGGCTGAACTTGACCTTGTTTGCATCGCCGAATACGGCAGCGGCCACGGCACGGCAGAAGTCGGCGTCGATACCGACGATCTTGCCGGTCGAATCAGGCACCGAGAAACCCGGCAGGCCATCACTCACACCGCAGCGCACTTCGCCTCTCTTTTTCACGGCGTCCAGGGTCGCACCCGCGTGTGCAAACCCGCTCACACCGAGCACAGCCGCTGCGGTCATGACAGCCAGGGTGGATTTCAGTAACTTCATTCAAACCTCCAGTTTTGCTCTTGTTGTGTCGGAGCTTGAGCCCTGTCGCACCCTTTTGAGGCATTGCCGACCCTTGTTGGCTTTTTTTAGGGTCAACCGACGTCTGGACCTTCGCTATGAGTCTATTAATGAGAACGCGCCTTGGCGGCTGCCCTCACTTCTCACCAATCGGCCGAACGGGCTGTAGCCCTTCACGTTCGCGAAGCCCGTAGCGGCTATTGGCGAACATCCATCACCGGATTTCTGATATCCCATGCGTCGCGTCGAACTGATAGTGTTACCGCGCAGCGTAAGAATCATCACTCGGTTACCCCATAGCAAAGCCCGTACCAGAGCGCTGCGCTTGGCCGATGTAAAACACGTCAAGACAAAAACTTTCAACTTTGCGACATCTAATTAACTGAGGCACCGGGCATGCACCGCAATCACGCACTGATTGGGCGCACCCGCACAGATTTGGAGCACGACCATGACCGACCCCTTGATTCTCGAGCCCAGCAGCGCTGTCGACGCGTGCGTTATCTGGCTCCACGGCCTGGGTGCCGATCGTTATGATTTCCTGCCCGTAGCCGAAATCCTGCAGCAAACCCTGCTCACTACACGCTTCGTTCTACCCCAGGCGCCGACGCAACCAGTAACGATAAACGGCGGTTACGCCATGCCCAGCTGGTACGACATTCGTGCCCTGAGCCCCGCCCGAGCCATCGATGAACAGCAACTGGAGGCCTCGGCACAGCGGGTCATGGATCTGATCGAAACCCAGCGAGCCAGCGGAATAGACGCTTCGCGGATTTTCCTGGCGGGCTTCTCCCAGGGCGGCGCGGTGGTGTATCACACGGCCTTCGTGAAATGGCAGGGCCCGTTGGGAGGCGTGATTGCACTGTCCACCTACGCGCCGACTTTCAGTGATGAACTGCAATTGTCGGCCAGCCAGCAACGCATCCCGGTGCTGGCACTGCATGGGCAGTACGACGAAGTGGTGCTCAACCCCATGGGCCGGACCGCGAAGGAGTATCTGAAGCAGCATGGTGTCACCGTGACATGGCAGGAATACCCAATGGGCCACGAAGTGTTACCCGAGGAGATTGGCGACATCGGCACCTGGTTGACGGAACGTTTGCATTGAAAGGCGATTCGCCGCGTACCCGCTGTCGATGAACACACTACGCCGCGCCCGTTTCTTGCATTACACTGGCCGGCGTACATTCCTTAACCAATCGATGAGATGACCGTGCTCAAAGCACTCAAGAAGATGTTCGGTAAAAGCGAGGCCGAGCAGCTCGCGCCCGGCGCCAACGCTCCCGTCCCAGGTCCGAGCCACACCGAAGCGCCCCATCAGTCGCGCCGCCCTGCACCCGTTGCAGAAGCCAGGAAAGAGGCCACTGCCGAGCCAGTCGCGGCGCCAGCGCCGAAAAAGCCACGCAACGATGCCCCACGGCCACGCCGCGAACGCGCCGCGAAACCGCCGGTGGTCGCCTGGAAGCCGGAGGACTTCGTCGTCGAGCCCCAGGAGGGCAAGACCCGCTTCCACGATTTCAAACTCGCGCCTGAACTGATGCATGCCATCCACGACCTGGGCTTCCCGTACTGCACGCCGATCCAGGCGCAGGTGCTGGGCTACACCCTGGCCGGCAAGGACGCCATCGGCCGCGCACAAACCGGCACCGGCAAGACCGCCGCGTTCCTGATTTCCATCATCACCCAGTTGCTGCAGACCCCGCCGCCCAAGGAACGCTACATGGGCGAGCCGCGGGCGCTGATCATCGCGCCGACTCGCGAACTGGTGGTGCAGATCGCCAAGGATGCCGCCGACCTGACCAAGTACACCGGCCTGAACGTCATGACCTTCGTCGGCGGCATGGACTTCGACAAGCAGCTCAAACACCTCGAAGCGCGCCACTGCGACATTCTGGTGGCCACGCCGGGCCGCCTGCTGGACTTCAACCAGCGCGGCGACGTCCATCTGGACATGGTCGAAGTGATGGTGCTGGACGAAGCCGACCGCATGCTCGACATGGGCTTCATCCCCCAGGTGCGCCAGATCATTCGCCAGACCCCACCGAAAAGCGAACGCCAGACCCTGCTGTTTTCCGCGACCTTCACCGACGATGTGATGAACCTCGCAAAGCAGTGGACCACCGACCCGGCCATCGTCGAGATCGAAGCCGAGAACGTCGCCAGCGAAAACGTCGAACAGCACATCTACGCGGTGGCCAGCGCCGACAAGTACAAGCTGCTCTACAACCTGGTCAACGACAACGGCTGGGAGCGGGTGATGGTGTTCGCCAACCGCAAGGACGAAGTGCGGCGCATCGAAGAACGCCTGGTGCGCGATGGCGTCAATGCCGCGCAACTGTCCGGCGACGTGCCGCAGCACAAGCGCATCAAGACCCTGGAAGGCTTTCGCGAGGGCAAGATCCGCGTACTGGTGGCTACCGATGTGGCCGGGCGCGGCATTCACATCGACGGTATCAGCCATGTGATCAACTTCACCCTGCCGGAAGTCCCGGACGACTATGTGCACCGCATCGGCCGTACCGGTCGCGCCGGCGCCGAGGGCGTATCCATCAGCTTCGCTGGCGAGGATGATTCCTATCAGCTGCCCTCCATCGAGGCGCTGCTGGGGCGCAAGATCAGTTGCGAAATGCCGCCCACCCATCTGCTGCGGCCGGTCGAGCGCAAACGCTCCTGACGTTCGTCGCAAATCAGCAAGCGCAGCCCTGATGGCTGCGCTTTTTTTTGCCTGGGATATTGCTCGAATAAACAAAAAGTCCATAATGGACAAATAAGTTTATCCGCATCACCCGGAGTCCACGATGTCCAGCACGCCCTCTGTCATGACCCATGCCCAAGCCCGAGGACTCCTCGCACAAGTCGACGTGCCACAGATCCTGCGCAAGCTGTTTCGCGACCTCGCCGCCGGGCAAGCGGTGCAACCACCCCAGCAATGGGTGGTGTTCCCCCACGGCGCCGGGGACTTCATCAATTACCTGGGGGTGCTGGCTGAAGAACAGGTATACGGAGTCAAGACCTCGCCGTATATCGTCGCCGAGCGAGGCCCGCTGGTCACCGCCTGGACCTTGCTGATGTCGATGCAGACCGGCCAGCCGCTGCTGCTGTGCGACGCCGCCGAGCTGACGACCGCCCGCACCGCCGCAACCACCGCCGTTGCCGTCGATGCCCTTGCCCCGTCCAAGGCCCAGCGCCTGGCCGTCATCGGCAGTGGCGCAGTGGCGCGGGCCCACGTGCAATACGTCAAGGGCTTGCGGGACTGGCAATGCATCAGCCTCTACTCTCCCGGGCTGAAGGATAAATCTGCCGGGGAACTGGCATCACTCAACGACCTCGACCCACGCCTGCAATTGGCCGAAAGCCTGGAAGCTGCGGTAAGCGACGCCGATGTGGTCATGCTCTGCACCTCGTCCGCCAAAGCGGTGCTCGATCCTCTGGTCCTTGGCAAACCGGCACTGATCACTTCCATCAGCACCAACGCACCGCGCGCCCACGAAGTGCCGCCGCAGAGCCTGAACGACATGGACGTGTTCTGCGATTATCGTCAGACCACGCCGGGTTCGGCCGGAGAAATGCTGATTGCCGGCGAGCAGCATGGCTGGGATGCGTCGCACATCGTCGGCGACTTGCCGGAGCTGCTCAGCGAACAGGTCGCGCGTCCTGGCTATGAACGCCATGTGTTCTTCCGCTCCATCGGCCTGGGGCTGGAGGACGTTGCGCTGGCGAATGCGCTTTACCACCTCCGCGACTGATACACCACATTCCCCTGTGGGAGCGAGCCTGCTCGCGATGAGGCCGGCACATTCAAAACAATGTCGCCGGTCAGGCCGTCATCGCGAGCAGGCTCGCTCCCACAAGGAACCAGCGACATTCCCAGGATCGCGCTCCACAGGAGAGCTACATGAACTCAGCAGATTTCATCATCATCGGCGGTGGCATCGCCGGTGCTTCCACCGGTTACTGGCTGGCGTCCCATGGCCGGGTCATTGTGCTTGAGCGCGAATCCCATCCGGGCTATCACTCCACCGGGCGTTCGGCGGCGCTGTACACAGCCGCCTACGGCACTGCGCAGGTACGGGCGCTGACCCAGGCCAGCCGGGATTTTTTCGACGCGCCGCCAGCGGGTTTCTGCGAGCATCCATTGCTGACCCCTCGGGGCGAAATGACCGTCGATTTCACCGGCGACCCGGTGGAGCTGAACAATCAATACCTCAGCGCCAAGGCCACCGTGCCGCAAATGCAACTGCTCAGCGCCGAAGAGGCGTGTGTGCGACTGCCGATCCTGCGACGGGAAAAGGTCCACGGCGCCATTTACGATCCCACGGCTGCGGACATCGACACCGATGCACTGCATCAGGGTTACCTGCGAGGTATTCGCCGCAGCGGCGGTGAGGTGCATACCGACAGCGAGGTGCTAGACCTGTGTCGCGACGACCAGGGGATGTGGCAGGTACGGACCGCGAACCGGACCTTCACGACGCCTGTGCTGATCAACGCGGCCGGGGCCTGGGCCGATGAGATCGGGCAGATGGCCGGCGCGCCGAAACTGGGCCTGCAACCCAAGCGTCGCGCGGCCTTCATCTTCGCCGGCCCCGAGGGCGTGGACATTCATGATTGGCCGATGCTGGTAAGTCTGGATGAATCGTTCTACATGAAGCCCGACGCCGGCATGTTCCTCGGCTCGCCGGCGAACGCCGACCCGGTGGAACCTCATGACGTGCAACCGGAAGAACTGGACATCGCCATGGGCATCTACCAGATCGAAGAAGCCACCACGCTCACCATCCGCCGTCCGACCCGCACGTGGGCCGGGTTGCGCAGCTTCGTGCACGACGGGGACTTGATCAGCGGTTTCGATCCGCAGGTTCCCGGCCTTTTCTGGGTCGCGGCGCAGGGCGGCTACGGCATCCAGACCTCTCCCGCCATGGGCCAGGCCAGTGCGGCACTGGTGCGTGGCGAACCGCTGCCCGAGGCGCTGGCCCGTTTTGGCCTGAACAGCGCAATGCTCTCCCCCGAACGTCTGGGTTGACGCACCGGGTAAAAGCTACGTAGGTGACGCATCGCCACGATTGCGGCACACTCCCCCGCGCCCCTGTTCCACGGGGCGCTGACGCTGCCTGGAGCCCTGTCATGAACGCCCCGCAACCCGATCCGGCGCTGGAAAACTTCCACACCATCGCCGACGCCATCGCCACGCTGTTCTACCCCCACGCTGAGGTGGTGCTGCATGATCTGCGCACGCAGAAAGTCGACTACATCGCCAATAACCTCTCCAAACGTGAGATCGGCGACGACTCGTCCCTGGACGACATGCTCAGCGAAGACGTGAGTGAACGGAACATCGGGCCCTATGAAAAACTCAACTGGGACGGGCAGAAGATCCGCAGCCTCAGCAGCGTCCTGCGTGATGCCGACGGTCGCCCACTGGCGGTGTTGTGCATCAACCTGAACATTTCGCTGTTCGAGAATGCCAAGGCCGCCCTCGACCTGTTCCTGTCGCCGGGCAAATTGATTCCCCAGCCGGAGTCATTGTTTCGCGATGACTGGCAGGAACGGATCAACACCTTCCTGCACGCCTGGATGCGCGAACGTCAGCTGAGCCTGAATCTGTTGACCCGCGATCACAAACGCGAGCTGGTGCTGGCGTTGCACGCTGAAGGCGCCTTCAAAGGCAAGAGCGCCTCCAACTATGTGGCCAATGTACTGAACATGGGGCGGGCGACGGTCTACAAGCATTTGAAGGAGTTGAAGGGCTAGGCGTTGTGTTGCCTGGCTTGACGCCATCGCGAGCAGGCTCGCTCCCACAAGGGATCTGCGTCGAACACAGGCCTTATGTTCGACGCGTTCCACTGTGGGAGCGAGCCTGCTCGCGATAGCGGTCAGTCAGTCGCCATAGATATCGGATTTGAAATACTTGGCCTGGATCCGCTGATACTCCCCACTGGCCCGAATCCCATCGATGGCCTTGTTCAAGTCCGCCACCAATTGGGTATTGCCCTTGCGCACCGCAATGCCCGCGCCTTCACCGACGTATTTCGGGTCCTTGAGTTCCGGACCGACAAAGGCATAGCCCTTGCCGCGAGGCATCGAGAGGAAGTCTTCCAGTGGAATGGTGTCGGCGAAGATCGCGTCCAGGCGACCGGACGCCAGGTCCATGTAGATCTCTTCATTGTTGCTGTAGCGCTTGATGATCACGCCCTTGGGCTCGAGGACTTCCGTGGCGTAGCGATCGGTCGTGGTGGCCCGTTGCACACCCACGGTCTTGCCCTTGAGGCTGGCGTACTGATCATCGACCACCGCGCCCTCCTTCATCACCAGGCGCGACGAAGTGAAGTAATACTTGTGGGTGAAGTCCACCGACTTCTTGCGCTCTTCGGTGATGGTCATGGAGGACAATGCCAGGTCGATCTTCTTCACCTTCAGCGCCGGAATCAGCCCATCGAACTCACCCTCGACCCATTTGCACTCGACCTTCATCTGCGCACACAAGGCGTTGCCGATGTCGTAGTCGAACCCCACGATATTCCCTTCCGAATTCTTGGACGCAAACGGCGGATAAGCCGCCTCGATACCGATCCGCAGCGTCTTGTCGGCGGCGAACAGATGGCTGGAGGCCAACAGGCTCAAGGCCAGGCCGGTGATGAGGGGAAATTTGTTCATGACGTTCTCTCGCGGGTTGTTGTTGGTTTGGCAGAGAAAAAAGCGTGCAAGGGTGTGTTGTACTTATAAATCCATACTGGACTTTAATGTACAAATCGTCAATTGGTCAGGCAGGGAATTGGATGGGAGGCTGATGACCTCATCGCGAGCAGGCTCGCTCCCACAGGGGCCCGTGTATTAACTCAGCTTTATTGTGGGAGCGAGCCTGCTCGCGATAGGGGACTGACATCCGCCGAAGAAACAGCAGAAGGGTTACTTTTTCCAGCGATCCGCGGCCACATGATCACTGTCCCGCCCTTCCACCCAGCGCGGGCCGTCGGCGGTGTTTTCCTTTTTCCAGAACGGGGCGCGGGTCTTGAGGTAGTCCATGACAAAGGCGCAAGCATCGAATGCGGCCTGGCGATGGGCGCTGGCAGCGGCCACGAAGACAATCGGTTCGCCCGGTTCCAGGGCGCCGATGCGGTGCAGCACTTGCAGCTTGAGCAGCGGCCAGCGCTGCCCGGCCTCGGTGGCGATCTTGGCCAAGGCCTTTTCAGTCATGCCCGGGTAATGCTCCAGGAACATCCCGGACACATCGAGGCCATCGTTGAAGTCACGCACATAGCCGACAAAACTCACCACCGCCCCCACACCGACGTTGGCCGCCTGCATCGCGTTGACTTCAGCGCCCGGATCGAACGGCTCGGCCTGCACACGAATGGCCATGGCTCAGCCTCCGGTCACGGTGGGGAAGAACGCGACTTCGTCGCCGTCGACCAGAGGCTCATCGAGCTGGCACAAGTCTTCGTTGCGGGCACACATCAGGTTCTGCTCCCTGAGCACCTCGGCCCCCTCGCGCCTGGCAAGCAGTGCACGCACGTCATCGACGGTGGCGAAGTCGCCTTCGACCACCACCGAATCCACCCCCAGCGCTTCACGGTACCGGGCAAAGAATTTCACGGTAATTTTCATGGCTTTCATGACGCATCCGCCTGGAAATGGCCGCTCTTGCCGCCCAGTTTCTCCAACACCCGCACACCTTCGATGGTCATGCCCCGGTCGACGGCCTTGCACATGTCATAGATCGTCAGCGCCGCGACACTGGCGGCGGTCAATGCTTCCATCTCCACCCCGGTCTGCCCCGACAGTTTGCAACGAGCAACGATACGCACCAGGTCGTCGCCCTGGGCATCGAGTTCGACCTTGACGCTGGTGAGCATCAGCGGATGACAGAGTGGAATCAGGTCGCTGGTTTTCTTCGCCGCCTGGATACCGGCAATGCGTGCCACGGCGAACACATCACCCTTGGGATGACCGCCGCTGACGATCATCTGCAGGGTGTCGGGCAACATGCGCACGAAGGCTTCGGCCGTGGCTTCACGGAACGTCACGGCCTTGTCGGTCACGTCGACCATGTTGGCGCGACCTTGGGAATCGAGATGAGTCAGCACAGGGTTACTCCTGATCGGGAGTGTCGATTGTAAACCCGTGGGTCAGATTCAGGCACGCCTGATTGTCGCACCTGGGGTGCGCTGTAATGCCCCAGACACCGCACATCCCCTTTTGGGAGCGGGCTTGCTCGCGAATGCTGTGGGTCAATTGCTCAATAGGCGTCTGACACAGCGCTTTCGCGAGCAAGCCCGCTCCCACAGGTTTTTGTACAGCCGTAAAAAACCGGGCGGCCTGGAGGCCGTCCGGTCTGGTTGGGTTACAGGTGGGATTCGGCGTATTCGGCCAGTATCGAGCGCGGTACGCCTTGCAGGGTGATGTGGACCCCGTTGGGGAAGTCCTTGAAGCGTTCGGTCAGGTAGGTCAGCCCGGAGCTGGTCGCGGACAGGTAAGGGGTGTCGATCTGCGCCAGGTTACCCAGGCACACGACTTTGGAACCGGCACCTGCACGGGTGATGATGGTTTTCATCTGGTGCGGCGTAAGGTTCTGGCACTCGTCGATCAGGATCAGGCTCTGCTGGAAGCTACGGCCACGGATGTAGTTGAGGGATTTGAACTGCAACGGCACTTTGCTGAGGATGTAGTCGACGCTGCCATGGGTGCTTTCGTCATCCATGTGCAAGGCTTCGAGGTTGTCGGTGATGGCCCCCAGCCAAGGCTCCATTTTTTCCGCCTCGGTGCCGGGCAGGAAACCGATCTCCTGGTCCAGGCCCTGCACGCTGCGAGTGGCGATGATGCGCCGGTAGCGCTTGCTGACCATGGTCTGCTCGATGGCCGCGGCCAGGGCCAGGATGGTCTTGCCCGAGCCTGCGGCGCCGGAGAGGTTGACCAGGTGGATATCCGGATCGAGCAGGGCGAACAGCGCCAGGCTCTGATAGATGTCACGAGGCTTGAGACCCCAGGCTTCCTGGTGCAGCAGGGGTTCCTGGTGCAGGTCGAGGATCAGCAACTTGTCGTCCTGGATTTCCTTGATCCAGCCGACGAATCCTTGTTCGTCGATGATGAATTCGTTGATGTGCACGGCCGGCAGGTTGTCGATCAGTTGTACCTGATGCCAGGTGCGGCCATGGTCCTGGCGGGTTTCGACCTTGCTCACGCGGTCCCAGAACGAGCCGGTCATGGTGTGGTAGCCGTTGGGTAACAGCGAGACGTCGTCGACCAGCTGGTCGGTGCTGTAGTCTTCTGCCGCGATCCCGCAGGCGCGGGCCTTGAGGCGCATGTTGATGTCTTTGGTCACCAGCACCACGGCTTGATCCTTGTTGCGCGCGTGCAGGTCGATCAACTGGTTGATGATGATGTTGTCGTTCAGGTGTTCAGGCAGTACCAGGTTGGGTTCGGTGCGCTTGCTCATCAGGATCGAGAGCAGGCCCTTGGGACCGCTCTTGCCCCGCTGGATCGGTACCCCCAGCTCGACGTCCTCGGGGGAGGCATCGCCCAGGGTCTTGTCGATCAGGCGGATCGCCTGGCGGCATTCGGCCGCAACGCTATGGTGGCCGCTCTTGAGTTTGTCCAGCTCCTCAAGGACGGTCATCGGGATGGCAACGTGGTGTTCTTCGAAGTTCAGGAGCGCGTTTGGATCGTGGATCAATACGTTGGTATCGAGTACATAGAGGATTGGCTGGTTGGAGGAAGGGCTACGTCCGTGGTCATCCATACTCGGTCACCTATGTGGGGGCCATTCGACGCAATACCGTGACAGTGCTGCGCCTCGAAGTAGCCACCGAATTCACCTGCGGGGATGAGGTGAACTGCACACAATCTGGGTCTTGGAAGACGCCACCTGTGTTGCAGGTTTCGGCGGTCTGACCTCTTGATACTCCAAAAACCATGACAGGAAAAAGCACTTTGACGCTTTTTTGAAGTTTATTTTGCAGAGTGACGAATAACCCTTGGCGTACCGCCGTCGCGCCGTTAAAGTCGGAAGTCCGGTCGTCATGAATGTGCGCCGCAATTTTCCCCTTCCCCAATGTTTCCGGGCCCTTCGGGCGTTCAGCGAAACGCTTCCTGACAGTCTTCCCAACCGATCCCGCTTTGCGCCGTCTGTGTCATGAGCCAGGGCAATGCCGTTTTCACGCCATCCTGCCTGGCGTTGAAATTGATCACGCCATGGCGCCACAACAGCATCAGGGTCAGCGCACGCTGGGCGCTTTGCTCAGGCTTGAGCCGGCCGGTGCTGTCCAGAGGATCGATGTCCCACAGCGCCACTTGCAGGCCCTGGCTGCGGAAAAACCCTTCGGCATCGCCTCGGCGCTGGCCCTGGGGTGGCCGGAACAGCGGCACAAAATTTTCCGGCAGCTTGCCCTTGACCAACTCGACACTGCGCCGCACCGAATCCTGCCAGTCTTGCCAATAACTGTGGGAACGGAATTCCCAGCCCTGGACGCCCACGCACTGGCCTGAATACAACCCCTGGAGACTGTTGACCGAGCGCTGTGCCAGGCGCGCCTGGATGTCCTTGCCCAGCACGAAAAAAGTGCCATTCATATTCGACTTGCGCAGGTAATCGGCCAGCCACTGGGTATGGTCCGGTACGACGTTGGCGCCACTGTCGAAGGTCAGCAGGAACAGCCGGTCGTTCATTTCTTCGCCGTTGCGCTCGTAATCACCGAACCGGGCGATTTCGCTGCTCGATTGCGGAAACAGCGCGGCTTTGCGCAACAGTTCATCCCGGTATTGCGTGTGGAAGATCTGGCTCGGCCCGGCCCACTTGATGTAGTAGGAGTCGTCATCGAGATGGAATCGACGGGCTTCTTCACGCAGGGTGGCCATGTCCTCGACCAGGTAACAGAAAGACGCATCCTGGTCACAACTGCGCTGAGCGAAATTGTAGCTAGTCAGCAGCCGACGCCAAAGCCGTTCGCGAAGCGCGTCAATCGCGCCCATGTTGACCGTGCGCAGCCCCAAGTACTGTTTCAGCGCGGTCTCGTCCATGGCGTCGACGTCGAGCAGCACACGGGCGAACATTAGGATCTCGGCCCGCGAGGCCACGTCGAACAGGGTCGGGCTGGTGAGTTGTTCCGGCCAGGTGCTGCGATCCAGGGTGGCGACGTCGTTGGGCGCGGCAATGGCGCCCAGGCTCCACAGCCATGCCGATAACAGAAGAACGATACGCAAAAGGGATGTCTCCATAACGAAACCCGCGGCGGCATCATAGCCGATCCTGGAGCGAGAACTCGCCTGCGCCCCCCTTATCTGGCCCACCTGCTTTCGTGGCGAGGGAGCTTGCTCCCGCTGGGCTGCGAAGCAGTCCCAGGAGTGCCGTCGCGAAACAACCCCAAATGCCAGCGACCGCTTCGCGCTCGAGCGGGAACAAGCTCCCTCGCCACAAGAGCCTACGCATCCAGGTTACAGCTCGAATCGCACCACCCATCCCCTATCACCCCAATAGCTGGAGTCCACCCGGACAACCCCCTAGAATCGCCGCACCTTTAAAGGAGACGAACGCATGCTGATGGTGATTTCCCCCGCCAAGACCCTCGACTACGAAACACCGCCGGCCACCGAGCGTTTCACCCAACCGCAGTATCTGGACCACTCCCAGGAGCTGATCGAGCAGTTGCGCGAGTTGTCGCCGACGCAGATCAGCGAACTGATGCACGTGTCCGACAAGATCGGCGGCCTGAACGCTGCGCGCTTCGGCAGCTGGACCCCAGCGTTCACCCCGGCCAATGCCAGGCAGGCGCTGCTGGCCTTCAAGGGCGATGTCTATACCGGGTTGGATGCGCAAAGCCTGGGTGAAGCCGATTTCGACTACGCCCAGAAACACTTGCGCATGCTCTCGGGACTCTATGGCCTGCTGCGCCCCTTGGACCTGATGCAGCCCTACCGCCTGGAGATGGGAACGAAGCTGGCCAATGCCCGCGGCAAGGATCTCTATGCCTTCTGGGGCACGCGTATCAGCGAATGGCTCAACGAAGCCCTGGCTGATCAAGGCGACGATATCCTCTTGAACCTGGCTTCCAACGAATATTTTTCAGCGGTCAAGCGCAGTGCACTGAATGCGCGAGTCATTGATACCGAGTTCAGGGACCTGAAGAACGGCCAATACAAAATCATCAGTTTCTACGCCAAGAAAGCCCGAGGACTGATGAGTCGCTTTGTCATTGAGGAGCGGATCAACAATCCCCAGTCACTCAAGCAGTTCGACGCTCAGGGCTATCGGTTCGCCCCGGAGCAGTCGAGCCCGGACAAACTGGTTTTCCTGCGCGACCATGCACCTGAATAAGGCATAAACATATATGCCCCCTGATCGGGGGCTTCGATCACATCCGCACTTGTCATCTTACTTGCCCGCCTAGTTCGTCAGTTCCATGACGCCAATAAATCGTCCCACTCCATCGCTAACTTTTCTTTCACTCGACACTCGTCAGTTTTTTGCGTAGTGGCACCAAATTTTTTTACCAGTAGTGGCACAAAAATATCTACCCCGCCTAACTCCCCATCAATAAAGGGCAAAAGCGCAGGTGCCATCATATTGCGAGCAGTGCCATCTTCGAGAATATTTCGAAAAATTTCGAAAATCACGATGAGCGGATAGGAACTATGTCAATTTGCACGGCTCATACCACCCGTAACGATTCTCGCCGCGTCTGTAAGAGAAAACTTACATAGGGTATCGACCAGAGTAACCAAGTTGTCACGACAACTAAGTGAAACGGTCGTACAAATGGACCCAAGATGAAAGGACAGGAGATAACGCACCATTAGTATCCCCTACAAGGCCAAGGCTGCGCCCCTATAACGTGCTCACCCGAGCACACAAGCTTCTGATTTTGTGGGCTTTTTGCCAGAGATCGGAGGTAATGGATTTTTGCACGAACGCCCCCGATAACGGGGGTCTGGCTGCATAACAGGGCAGGTCATAACAACTAGGCCGCTTTGCGCACAACTTGAGTGCAATTATTTAGACACTCGGAACTTGTATGCCTGCACACGGCACTGTGGCGCCTGCATTCCACACTTCCGAGTGCGCGATGACCGCTGAACACTATTAACTCCGGCCATTTAATGGCGTGAAAAACAGAGGTAAATGCGATGCGCATTAGCATATTTGGTTTGGGTTACGTCGGTGCAGTATGTGCCGGTTGCCTGTCTGCACGGGGCCATGATGTAGTTGGCGTAGATGTCGCCAAAGACAAAATCGACATGATCAACGCCGGTAAATCGCCGATCGTTGAACCGGGTCTTGGCGAACTGCTGGCACAAGGTATTCAAACAGGTCGACTGCGCGGCACTACCAACTTCGCCGAAGCCATTCGTGATACCGACCTGTCGATGATTTGCGTTGGCACGCCGAGTAAAAAGAACGGTGACCTGGAACTCAACTACATCGAAGCGGTGTGCCGCGAGATCGGTTTTGTCCTGCGTGAAAAGACCACCCGCCACACCATCGTGGTTCGCAGCACCGTGTTACCGGGCACCGTCGCAAACGTTGTCATTCCGATCCTCGAAGACTGCTCCGGCAAGAAAGCCGGCGTTGATTTCGGCGTCGCGGTCAACCCCGAGTTCCTGCGCGAAAGCACCGCGATCAAGGACTACGATCAGCCACCAATGACCGTCATCGGCGAATTCGACAAAGCCTCCGGCGACGTCCTGCAATCGCTCTACGAAGAACTCGACGCGCCGATCATCCGCAAAGACATCGCCGTCGCGGAAATGATCAAGTACACCTGCAACGTCTGGCACGCCACCAAGGTGACCTTCGCCAACGAGATCGGCAACATCGCCAAGGCCGTCGGCGTCGATGGTCGTGAAGTGATGGACGTGGTCTGCCAGGACAAGGCCCTGAACCTGTCCCAGTACTACATGCGCCCTGGCTTCGCGTTCGGCGGCTCCTGCCTGCCCAAAGACGTTCGCGCCCTGACCTACCGCGCCAGTTCCCTGGACGTGGAGGCGCCACTGCTCAATTCGCTGATGCGCAGTAACGAGTCCCAGGTGCAGAACGCCTTCGACATCGTGTCCAGCCACGAGAAACGCAAAGTCGCCCTGCTGGGCCTGAGCTTCAAAGCCGGCACCGATGACCTGCGCGAGAGCCCGCTGGTTGAGCTGGCGGAAATGCTGATCGGCAAGGGCTATGACCTGCGCATCTACGACAGCAACGTCGAATACGCCCGCGTCCACGGTGCGAACAAGGACTACATCGAGTCGAAGATCCCTCACGTCTCGTCCTTGCTCAACTCCGACTTCGACTCCGTGATCGACAGCTCCGACATCATCATCCTGGGCAACCGCGACGAGAAGTTCCGCGCGCTGACCGAGAACGTACCGGAAGGCAAGCAGGTCATCGACCTGGTCGGCTTCATGTCCAAGACCACTCATGAGAGTGGCCGGGCCGAAGGCATCTGCTGGTAAGTCTGTTTGCCGGCCGGGGCTCGCCCCGGCCGGCCTTTCGCCTGCCTTAACCCATCGGGCCGCCCACAAGGCCCGCCCGAGATAGAGACGGATGCAGATTATGCACAGGCTAAAGCACGGCCTGCTTCAGGCCGCCGGTTGGCTGTTTTATTTGAGTTTATTGATGGGTATCGCCGCGGTGCTGCCCACGTCTACGTTCGACTCCGAATCCAAGGACTTCATCTTCCTGATCGGCGCCGTGGGCATCTGGCGTTACTCCATGGGCGCGACGCATTTCGTTCGCGGCATGATCTTTCTGTACATCGTCTACCCACACCTGCGTCGCAAGGTACGCAAGCTGGGCAAGGCAGCGGATCCGTCCCACGTGTTCCTGATGGTCACCAGCTTTCGAATCGATGCGCTGACCACCGCCCAGGTCTACGGTTCGGTGATTCGCGAGGCCATCGACTGCGGGCTGCCGACCACCGTGGTCTGCTCCATCGTCGAGATGTCCGATGAACTGCTGGTCAAGAGCCTCTGGGCCCGCATGAACCCGCCAGAGCGGGTCAAGCTGGACTTCGTGCGCATCCCCGGCACCGGCAAGCGTGACGGCCTGGCCTACGGTTTCCGCGCCATCTCCCGCCACCTGCCGGACGACCGTGCCGTGGTGGCGGTGATCGACGGCGACACCGTGCTCGCCGAAGGCGTCGTGCGCAAGACCGTGCCATGGTTCCAGCTGTTCGGCAATGTCGGCGGCCTGACCACCAACGAGTTCTGCGAAGTGCGCGGCGGCTACATCATGGCCGAGTGGCACAAGCTGCGTTTCGCCCAGCGTCACATCAACATGTGCTCCATGGCCCTGTCCAAGCGCGTGCTGACCATGACCGGGCGTATGTCGGTGTTCCGCGCCACCGTGGTGACCAACCCGGAATTCATCGCCGACGTGGAAAGCGACTCGCTGCAACACTGGCGCCTGGGCCGCTTCAAGTTCCTCACCGGTGACGACAAGTCGAGCTGGTTCAGCCTGATGCGCCTGGGCTACGACACCTTCTACGTGCCGGATGCGGCGATCAACACGGTCGAGCACCCACCCGAAAAGAGCTTCATCAAGGCCAGCCGCAAGCTGATGTTCCGCTGGTATGGCAACAACCTGCGGCAGAACTCCCGGGCGCTGGGCCTGGGTCTGCGGCGTCTGGGCCTGTTCACCTCGGTCGTGCTGCTCGACCAGCGCGTATCGATGTGGACTTCGTTGCTGGGCCTGACCGTGGCACTGATCGCCAGCTTCAAGTACGGCACCGCGTTCATCCTGGTGTACCTGCTGTGGATCGGCATCACCCGGTTGATCCTGACCTTGCTGCTGTCGTGCTCCGGGCACCGGATCGGTCCGGCCTACCCGATGATTCTCTATTACAACCAGATCGTCGGCGCGCTGGTGAAGATCTACGTGTTCTTCCGCCTCGACCAACAGTCCTGGACCCGCCAGCCCACTGCACTGACCCGTGATCTCGCCAGCTTTCAACGTTGGTTCAACACTTGGTCGTCTCGGACCATGACCTTCTCCGCCGGCAGCATTTTTGTCGCCGTGCTGCTGACGATGGTCTGACCGGACTTGAATGAATTAACCAGGAAATCGCCCCTATGAATACCGCCGTGAATGTCAACGTAGTGCATGAATCCGAAGCCCAGCGCCAACACGCCCGGGTGAAAATCCCGGCCAAGCTGCGCTTTTTCGGTCCCGACCGGACGCCAATGGAAGTCAAGGTCCTGGACCTGTCCGCTGGCGGCCTGTGCTTCAATGCCGGCCAGGCGCCGCTCAAGATTGGCGAAACCTACAAGGCGCGCCTGCAATTCGTGATCGACAACCTTGGCCTGGCCATGGACGTGGAACTGCAGATCCGTTCCCACGACCGCCAGACCGGCCGCACCGGTTGCCAGTTCCAGAACCTGGAACCGCGTGACATCGCGACGCTGCGCCACATCATTACCTCGCACCTGGCCGGCGACATCGTCGGTGTCGGCGACGTGCTGGCGACCTTGCAGCGCGACAACTTCACCAAGGCACGCAAGCAGAAAGACGAAAGCGGCGGCATGACGGCTTTCGGGCGCCTGCGCGCGGTGACCTTCAGCCTCGGGATCTTCATCGTCGGCCTGGCGGCGTTCGGCTTCATCTTCAAGTCGGTGTACGGCATGTACTTCGTCAGCCACGCCCAGGCGGGCCTGGTGAACGTACCGGGCATGGCGATCACCATGCCGCGCGACGGCACCGTGCAGAGCCTGGTCAAGGCCGATGGAGTGGCCGCCAAGGGCGCTCCTTTGGCGACTTTCAGCACCAGCATGCTCGACGTGCTCAAAGGCCACCTGGACGACAACCAGCTGCAGCCGGCCAAGGTCGAGGAACTGTTCGGCAAGCAAATGACCGGCACCCTGACCTCCCCTTGCGACTGCATCGTTTCCCAACAACTGGTTGCCAACGGTCAGTACGCCAGCAAAGGCGACGTGATTTTCCAACTGGTACCGCGCGGCACCGAGGCCAACGTCGAGGCACGCTTCTCCTATCGCCAGTTCGGCGACGTGCGCCCAGGCACCCCGGTCAACTTCCAGGTCGCCGGCGAAGACACCACCCGCACCGGCAAAATCGTCAGCAGCACCAGCCTGAAAAGCGAAGACCTGTCCTCCGATATCCGTGTCCTGATCAAGCCAGACGAGCCCCTGGACAGCGCGCTGGCCGGTCGCCCGGTCGAAGTCCACAGCGACCGAGGCCCAAGCCTGAACTGGCTGATCGACAAAGCCATGGCTGTTGGTAAGTAAGCAGAGGACATGCCCGTGACGACTCCACAAAACAACAATGCGCTGCACTCCCTGTGGGAGCGAGCATGCTCGCGATGGGATCAGCGAGGTGTGTCTGAAGGATCGCAGCGCCTGCTTGGCGAGCAGGGTCGCTCCCACAAAGGATTGCTTTCCCACGGCGGAACACTGTGTGCCGTTGCCCTGGCCGTCAGCCTTGCCGGTTGTGCCGGCCTGCCCGACCAGCGCCTGGCCAACGAAGCCCTCAAGCGCGGCGACACGGCGTTGGCGCAGCAGAACTATCAGCAACTGGCCGATCTGGGCTACAGCGAGGCCCAGGTGGGCCTGGCCGATATCCAGGTAGACAGTCGTGATCCGGAGCAGATGAGAAAAGCCGAGGCGACCTACCGCGCCGCGGCCGACATTTCGCCACGGGCCCAGGCACGCCTGGGTCGCCTGCTGGTAGCCAAGCCCGGCTCCACCGAGGCGGAAAAGCACGAGGCCGAAGGCCTGTTAAAAAAAGCCTTCGCCAATGGTGAAGGCAACACGCTGATCCCGCTGGCGATGCTGTACCTGCAATACCCGCACAGCTTCCCGAACGTCAACGCCCAGCAGCAGATCAGCCAATGGCGCAGCGCCGGCTACCCGGAAGCCGGCCTGGCGCAGATTCTGCTTTACCGCACCCAGGGCACCTACGACCAGCATCTGGACGAAGTGGAAAGAGTCTGCAAGGCCGCCCTCGCCGCCACCGATATCTGCTACGTCGAACTGGCCACGGTCTATCAGAAACGCGGCCAGGCGGAACAGCAGGCCGCGTTGATCCAGCAGATGCAGGCCGGTCACGCCCGTGGCGTGGTCTCGGCACAGCGCGTGGACAGCGTCGCCCGAGTCCTGGCCGACGCCAGCCTGGGCAAGACGGACGAAAAAACCGCCCAGTCGCTGCTCGAAGGCATCGCCCCCGGCTACCCTGCCGCCTGGGTCAGCCTGGCGCAGCTGCTCTACGATTTCCCCGAGCTGGGTGACGTCGACAAGATGATGCAGTACCTGGAAAACGGCCGCGCCGCCGACCAGCCGCGCGCCGAAGTGTTGCTGGGCAAGCTGTACTACGAAGGCAAGTGGGTGCCGGCCGACGCCAAGGTCGCCGAGGCGCATTTCCAGAAAGCCGTGGGCCGCGAAGTGTCTGCCGACTATTACCTGGGCCAGATCTATCGCCGTGGCTACCTGGGCCAGGTGTACCCGCAAAAAGCCCTGGACCACCTGCTCAAGGCCGCCCGCAGCGGCCAGAACAGCGCCGACTTCGCCATCGCCCAGTTGTTCTCCCAGGGCAAGGGCACCAAGCCCAACCCGGTCAACGCCTATGTGTTCAGCCAGTTGGCCAAGGCGCAGAACACCCCGCAAGCAATCGAGCTTGCCCAGACCCTCGAAGCACAGTTACCGCCGCAGCAGCTTGCACAAGCCCAACGCCTGCTACAACAAGAGCAGGCCATTCGTGGAGCGATGAGCCCCGATACGCTGGAACTGCAAGCCCTAAAAGAAGATGACGGCGAGGAAAAACCATGAAGCCATTGAAGCTCAATCCTTTTGTGCAGGCCGGCATTGGCCTGACCTGCGCCCTGCTGTGGTCCTGCCCGACCCTGGCGGCGCTGACTGAAACCAAGAACTTCGGCCTGGAAGTGAAGATCACCGGCCAATCCGAAGACGACCGCGACCTCGGCACCCAGAGCGGTGGCGACGTCAACGGTATCGGCTTGGACCTGCGTCCCTGGGTCTACGGCGAAAGCGGTAACTGGAGCGCCTATGCCATGGCCCAGGCCGTGACCTCCACCGATATCATCGAGACCGACACCCTGCAACAGTCCGATGGCGCGACCGAGCAGACCGACAGCGGCGACCGCGAAGCCAAGAAGAGCTACCTGGCGATGCGCGAATTCTGGATTGGCTACAGCGGACTGACCCCGTATCCGGGCGAGCAGTTGAAGTTCGGTCGCCAGCGCCTGCGCAACGACGACGGCCAATGGCGCGACACCAATATCGAAGCCTTGAACTGGACCTTCGACACCACGCTGCTGCGTGCCAACGTCGGTGTTGCCGAACGTTTCAGCGAATACCGCACCGACCTCAAGGAACTGTCTCCCAAGGACAAGGATCGCCTGCACGTCTACGGTGACGTGGCGTACCAGTGGATGCCAGGCCAATGGGCCGGTATCCGCGCCCACCACACCCACGACAACGGCAGCCTCGACTACCCGGTTCCGGGCGAACCCACCGACACCCTGGACAAGACCCAGAACGGCGACATTTCCTGGCTGGGCCTGGAAGCCAACAGCGACGCCTACAACTGGCGCAACACCAACACCGTCAATTACTGGGCCAGCCTCACCGGCATGAGCGGCGACCGCGACACCGTCAACCCACTCAATGCCGACGGCACGCGGCCGGCGCAAGCCAAGCGCAGCGAAGACCTCAATGGCTGGGCCACTGACCTGGGTATCCGCCTGCGTCTCGATCCACAGTGGCAAGTCGGTGCGGCCTATGCCCGCGCCAGCGACGAGTACCAACAGAACGGCCTGCAAAGCAACCGCTCGAACTTCACCGGTACCCGCTCACGCGTCCACCGTTTCGGCGAAGCGTTCCGTGGCGAAATGGCTAACACCCAAAGCGCCAGCCTGTTCGGTTCCTGGCAGTTGCGCGACGAATACGACGCCAGCCTGGTGTACCACAAGTTCTGGCGCGTGGACGGCAACAAGCCGGTGGGCAGCAACGGGATCAACGCTGTGGAAAACAACACCGACGACGTGACCGGCGCGATCCTGTCCACCTCGACCCTGCCGCTGCGTGACGGCGACAAGGACCTGGGCCAGGAAGTCGACCTGGTCGTCACCAAATACTTCAAGCAAGGCCTGTTGCCGGCCGCTTTGAGCCAGTCCATCGATGAGCCATCGGCGCTGGTGCGCTTTCGTGGTGGCGTGTTCAAGCCAGGCGACGCCTACGGCAAAGAGGTCGATTCGTACATGCACCGCGCCTTCGTCGACGTGATCTGGCGCTTCTGATGCGAATGACCATGGGAGTGCCCGAAATGAACCGCTACCTCAGGAACAGCCAGGCGATGAAAGGTTCGATCAGCCTGTTGGTCGCAGCCATGCTGCTGGCCGGCTCGCCGGCGTTCGCCAACGTTGAACCGGCGGTCAAGCCGGGCAGCGTGGTCAAGGAACTGCAAAGGGCCAAGACCTACACCGTCAGCAGCGCGCCGACCGCCCCGCTGGAACTGGCCACGCCGACCTTGCCCGACCTCAGGGGCTACACCGCCGAAGCGGTGGCAGCCAAGATCGTGCGGACCAAGGTCGGCAAGATCAGCGTGCGCCGGATGATGCAGGAAAACGCCTTGAAGGACTTCATCGGCGGGGACAACAAGATGGCCGAGTGGGTGGTGCGCCAGCACGGTATCCCACAGGCCATCTTCCTCGACGATGGCTACATGAACCTCAAGGACCTGGCCAAGAAGGTGCCCAAGTACGTGATCGAAACCTCGCCGGGTGTCTACCTGGCGAGGATTCCGATCGTGGTCGGCCAGAAGGGCATCCTGGAAATCGACAAACAGACCCAAGAACTGCGCCTGTCCCAGGAGGGCGGCTCATTCCTGGTCAACGACGGCACGATGTTCATCCGCGACACCAAGGTCACCGGCTGGCGCGAAAAGGATAATGGCCCTGCCACCTTCCGTTCGCCCAAGGAATTCCGTCCGTTCCTGCTGTCCTGGGGCGGCACCGAGACCTACATCGTCAACACCAAGATGGCGAGTTTCGGCTACTCCAACAGTAAGTCGTACGGGGTGAGTATTTCCCAGTACACGCCGAACATGGCCAAGGTCCTCAAGCGTCCGGAACCGACCGGCTGGATCATCGGTTCCGAGTTCTCGGACATGTGGTACGGCTTCTACTGCTACGAGACCCGCGACTTCGTGGTCAAGGGCAACACCTACAAAGACAACATCGTCTACGGCATCGACCCCCACGACCGTTCCCATCGGCTGATCATTGCCGACAACACCGTCTACGGGACCAAGAAGAAGCACGGGATCATCATTTCCCGTGAGGTCAACGACAGTTTCATCATCAACAACCGCAGCTACGACAACAAGCTCTCGGGCGTGGTGATCGACCGTAACAGTGTGAACAACCTGATCGCCTACAACGAGATCTACAAGAACCACACCGACGGCATCACCCTCTACGAGAGTGCCGACAACCTGTTGTGGGGCAACAAGGTGATCAGCAACCAGCGCCACGGCATCCGGATTCGTAACAGCGTGAACATCCGCCTGTACGAAAACCTGTCCATGGCCAACGGCCTGACCGGCCTCTATGGCCACATCAAGGACCTGTCCAACACCGACCGGGACATCAAGCTCGACCCGTTCGACGCCCAAGTGTCGCTGATCGTGGTTGGAGGCGAACTGGCCGGCAACGGCAGTGGCCCGTTGTCCATCGACTCGCCGTTGAGCGTCGAGCTGTACCGCGTGTCCATGCTCGCGCCGACCAAATCCAGCGGCATCAGCTTCACGGGAATCCTGGGCGAACGCCAGGATGAAATTCTCGATTTGCTGGTGCGCCAGCAGAAAGCCGTGCTGATCGACCCTGTCGAACGCCAGACCGAATTGCGGGACTGAGGATGACCTTTATGAACCCACAGATGATCAAACTCCTGGGCCTGTCCGCCCTGACTGCCGGCATTCTCGCGGCTGCAAGCGGCGCACGCGCCGACGAAATCAAGGCGCCGACCTTCACCGCCGAACCGTGCTGCAACCTGTGCCCGGAAGCCCACGATCCAAAGAACTACACCACCCGTTACCAGCAGAACTTCACCACGCTGGTACAGGCCCAGGGCGACTGGCTGTTCCGGACCCAGGAAGACCTGCGGACCGAATTCAACACCACCCCGGCCGGCTACCAGCGCCTGCAACAGTTGCATGATGCATTCAAGAAGAAAGGCGTCGAGCTGGTGCTCGTCTACCAGCCGACCCGTGGCCTGGTGAACCGCAACAAGCTCAACCCGCAGGAGAAGGCCAGCTTCGACTACGAAAAGGCCCTGGGCAACTACAAGACCATGCTCGGTCGCTTCGCCCAGATGGGCTACGTGGTACCTGACCTCTCGCCGCTGACCAACGAGAACCTGCCCGAGACCCTGCCGGCCCACGATTTCTACTTCCGTGGCGACCAGCACTGGACGCCCTACGGTGCCCAGCGCACAGCCAAGATCGTCGCCGAGAAGGTCAAGCAGCTCCCGGCCTTCGCCGACATTCCCAAGCGCGAGTTCGAGACCAAGAAATCAGGACGCATGGGCAAGACCGGCACCCTGCATAACATGGCCGGGCAGCTGTGCGGCACCAGCTACGCCATCCAGTACATGGACCAGTTCACCACCGAGCCCAAGGGCGAGGCCGGCGACGGCGACCTGTTCGGCGATTCCGGCAACCCGCAGATCACCCTCGTGGGCACCAGTCACAGCGGCAAGAACTACAACTTCGCCGGCTTCCTGCAAGAAGCCATCGGCGCCGACATCCTCAACGTGGCCTTCCCGGGCGGCGGCTTCGAGGGCGCGATGATCCAGTACCTGGGCAGCGAGGAGTTCCAGAAGAACCCGCCGAAGATTCTCATCTGGGAATTCTCGCCGCTGTATCGCCTGGACCAGGAAACCATCTATCGCCAGATGTTTGCCCTGCTGGACAACAACGGTTGCGAAGGCAAGCCGGCCCTGATGAGCAGCAAGACCGCGCTCAAACCGGGCAAGAACGAATTGATGGTCAACAGCAAGAACATGGACCTGCGCAACAGCAGTCACCAAGTCGACATCCGCTTCGCCGATACGTCGGTGAAAACCTTGCAAGCCACCCTCTGGTACATGAATGGGCGCCACGAGGATATCAAGATCGAAAAACCGGATACCTCCGAAACCGACGGGCGTTTCGCCTTCCAGTTGCGCACCGACGCGGACTGGGCTTCGCAAAATCTGCTGGCTGTCGAAGTCCAGGGGCCTGAAGCCGGTGCAGCGCCACAGCAGGTGGAAGCGAAAGTCTGCAAACGAAACGCATCTGTGCAAGCCGAACAAACGGCTCAGATCGGACAATGAGGTCTCGTCTCATGACCAGAACCACGCACACCCGAACGTTGAAACAGCTGCTGGCGCCGTCCCTGCTGACCCTGGCGATGTTCGCCGGGGCCACCCAGGCCGCCGCTCCGCTGCGCCCGCCACAGGGCTACTTTGCACCGATCGAGAAGGTCAAGGCCGGCGAGCGCGGCGAGGGCTGCGACGCCGTACCGACGCCCTATACCGGCTCGCTGCAGTTTCGCAGCAAATACGAGGGCTCCGACAAGGCCCGGGCGACCCTGAACGTGCAGTCGGAGAAAGCCTTTCGCGACAGCACCGCCGACATCACCCGGATCGAGCGTGGCGTCAGCAAGCAAGTGATGCAATTCATGCGTGACGGTCGCCCTGAACAACTGGAATGCACCCTGAACTGGCTGACCACCTGGGCCCAGGCCGATGCGCTGATGTCCAAGGACTTCAACCACACCGGCAAGTCGATGCGCAAATGGGCCCTGGGCAGCATGGCTTCGGCCTATGTGCGCCTGAAGTTCTCCGAGTCCCGCCCGTTGGCGAACCATCAGGAGCAGGCACAACTGATCGAAAACTGGTTCAGCCGCATGGCCGACCAGGTGGTCAGCGACTGGGACAACCTGCCGCTGGACAAGACCAACAACCACTCCTACTGGGCCGCCTGGTCGGTCATGGCCACCTCCGTGGCAACCAACCGGCGTGACCTGTTCGACTGGGCCGTCAAGGAATACAAGGTCGGCGTCAACCAGGTCGATGCCGACGGCTTCCTGC
Organism: Pseudomonas sp. SMV71; assembly: GCF_052042015.1. Lineage (NCBI taxonomy): Bacteria > Pseudomonadati > Pseudomonadota > Gammaproteobacteria > Pseudomonadales > Pseudomonadaceae > Pseudomonas > Pseudomonas sp. SMV71. Next base: position 28,384 of record NZ_JBKGGU010000027.1, read on the forward strand.
CCAACGAACTCAAGCGCAAGCAACGCGCGTTGTCCTACCACAACTACGCCCTGCCGCCGCTGGCGATGATCGCCAGTTTCGCCCAGGTCAACGGTGTGGACCTGCGCCAGGAAAACGACGGCGCCCTCAAGCGCCTGGGTGAACGCGTCCTGGCCGGGGTGAAAGATCCGGACATCTTCGAAGAGAAGAACGGCGAGGAACAGGACATGAAGGACCTCAAGGTCGACTCCAAGTTTGCCTGGCTCGAACCGTTCTGCAGCCTCTACACCTGCCCCGAGGATGTCCTCGAGCGCAAGCATGAGATGCAGCCGTTCAAGACGTTCCGTTTGGGCGGGGATTTGACCAAGGTGTATGACCCGGCCAACGAAAAAGGCAAAGGCTCTTAGACACACTCGTAACCCTGTGGGAGCGAGCCCTGCTCGCGATAGCGGTCTGACATTCAACATTGATGTCGACTGGCACTCCATCATCGCGAGCAGGCTCGCTCCCACAAGGTGGCTTGGTTTGAAGGTAATGAAGCCCCCCGGTTTTCATGGGGGGGTTTGGGGGGGCTCTGGCCCTTGACTGTTGATTCAACATGGAGAGATCGGGATGGTATTTTCATCCAACGTGTTCCTGTTCCTGTTCCTGCCGATCTTTCTCGGCTTGTACTACCTGAGCGGGCAACGCTATCGCAACCTGCTGTTGCTGGTCGCCAGCTATGTGTTCTATGCCTGGTGGCGGGTGGACTTCCTGGCGCTGTTCGCCGGCGTGACCCTGTGGAACTACTGGATCGGCCTGAAAGTCGGTGCCGCCGGCGTGCGTACCAAGCCGGCCCAGCGCTGGCTGCTGCTCGGCGTGGGCGTGGACTTGGCCATCCTGGGCTATTTCAAGTACGCCAACTTCGGCGTGGACAGCCTCAACGCCATCATCACCAGCTTCGGTCTCAACCCGTTCATCCTGACCCATGTGCTGTTGCCGATCGGGATCTCGTTCTACATCTTCGAGTCCATCAGCTACATCATCGACGTCTATCGCGGCGACACCCCGGCCACCCGCAACCTGATCGACTTCGCGGCATTCGTGGCGATTTTCCCGCACCTGATCGCCGGTCCCGTGCTGCGTTTCCGTGACCTGGCCGACCAGTTCAACAACCGCACCCACACCCTGGACAAATTCTCCGAAGGCTGCACGCGCTTCATGCAGGGCTTCATCAAGAAGGTGTTCATTGCCGACACCCTGGCGGTGGTGGCCGACCATTGCTTCGCCTTGCAGAACCCGACCACCGGCGATGCCTGGCTTGGCGCCCTGGCCTACACCGCGCAGCTGTACTTCGACTTCTCCGGCTACAGCGACATGGCCATCGGCCTGGGCCTGATGATGGGTTTCCGCTTCATGGAGAACTTCAAGCAGCCGTACATCAGCCAGTCGATCACCGAGTTCTGGCGCCGCTGGCACATCAGCCTGTCCACCTGGCTGCGTGACTACCTCTACATCACCCTGGGCGGGAACCGCAAAGGCACGTTGATGACCTACCGCAACCTGTTCCTGACCATGCTGCTCGGTGGTCTGTGGCACGGCGCGAACATCACCTACGTGATCTGGGGTGCGTGGCACGGGATCTGGCTGGCCATCGAAAAAGCCGTCGGTATCAACACCACGCCACGCAGCATCAACCCGATCCGCTGGGCGCTGACCTTCCTGCTGGTGGTGATGGGCTGGGTGATCTTCCGGGCCGAAAACCTGCACGTGGCCGGTCGCATGTACGGCGCCATGTTCAGCTTCGGTGACTGGTCGCTGTCGGAACTGACCCGCGCCAACCTCACCGGCCTGCAGATCGCCACGCTGGTGGTGGCCTACGTCACCCTCGCCTTCTTCGGCCTGCGGGACTTCTACACCAACCGTCCACCGGTCAAGACCAAGCCAGAAGTGAGCACCAAGGCCGACGGCCCGGCGACCGCCCAACCGGGAATGATCAAGGCCGTGCCGGGCGACAACCCGTCGACGATCCATGAACCTGGCTACACCGTGGGCGTCGAAGCCCAAGTGCAACCGGCCTACTGGACCGTGGACTGGTCGCGCTACGTGATGCGTGCCCTGGTGTTGCTGCTGTTCATCGCCTCGATTCTCAAACTCTCGGCGCAAAGCTTCTCGCCGTTCCTTTACTTCCAGTTCTGAGGGATCTGAACATGACCCGCTCATTACGCATCTTTTACATCGCACTGTTCCTGCTGATCCTGACAGCACTGGGCCTGTGGTCGATGCGCAGTTTCTTCGGCTTCAGTACCAACCCCGACGCGACCGTGCTCAACGGTCGCTGGGCCAAGGCCGTGGAAACCCACTACGACGACCAGTTCCCGATCAAGCGCCTGGGCACCAACATCTGGGCCGCGCTGGACTACAAGCTGTTCAACGAAGGCCGCAAAGGCGTGGTCCTGGGACGCGACCAGTGGCTGTTCAGCGACGAAGAGTTCAATCCGATCGTCAATGAAGAGGTGAACCTGCAGGACAACTACGCGCTGATCGAAGGCGTGCGCCAGAAACTCAAGGAACAAGGCATCACCCTGGTCATGGCCATCGTGCCGGCCAAGGCGCGGCTGTACCCGGAGCACTTGGATGAAGTGAAGCCATCGAGCATTCACACCAACCTGTACCAGGACTTCCACACTCGCGTAGCGGCTGACAAGATCCTCGCCCCGGACCTGCTGGGCCCGCTGCAACAGGCCAAGCAAAGCGGCCAGCAAGTGTTCCTGCGCACCGACACCCACTGGACGCCGGAAGGCGCCCAGGTCGCGGCAGACAACATTGCCAAGGCGATCGCCGAACGCACCCCGCTGGAAGGCGAACCACAACGCTTCGTCACCGAGCCCGGGGAAAAAATCACCCACAAGGGCGACCTGCGCCAGTTCCTGCCGCTGGACCCGCTGTTCGAAAACCTGATGCCGGCCCAGGAGCCGCTGGTCAAGCGCAACACCCGTGAAGCCGACGACCAGCCGGCCGAAGGCGATGCGCTGTTCGCCGATGCCCAGGTGCCCGTGGCCCTGATCGGCACCAGCTACAGCGCCAATCCCAACTGGAACTTCGTCGGCGCGCTCAAGCAAGCCCTGCACAGCGACGTCGTGAACTACGCCGAAGACGGCCATGGCCCGATTCTGCCAATGCTCAGCTACCTCAAGAGCGACGCCTTCAAGAACAGCCCGCCCCAGGTGCTGATCTGGGAGTTCCCTGAACGCTATCTGCCCGTGAACAACGAAATCGGCGACGCCGACCCGCAGTGGGTCGCAGAACTCAAACAAGCCGGTGCGCGCCAACAGAACGTTGCCGCCAACACTCAATCCGAGACGCCCGACCGGGCGCAAAACTGAAAGAGAGGTCCACCATGACTTTCAACACTACTCCTCGTCGTCTCGCTGCTCGCTCCTTCAAGGCCGTTGCCCTCGTCGCCAGCATGAGCGCCCTTTCCCTGTCCGCCTTTGCCGGTGATTCGGCTCTGTACGGTCCGGTCGCGCCAAAAGGTTCGAGCTTCGTGCGTATCTACAACGCCAGCAACGCCGAAGTCAGCGCCACCGTCGGCAGCACCAGCCTCAACGATGTTGCCCCCCTGGCCAGCAGCGACTTCAGCTTCATGCCTGGCGGTGACTACAGCGCCAAGGTCGGCAGCCAGACCGTTCCGGTCAAACTGGCCCCCGATCACTACTACACCCTGGTCAACAACGCCACCGGCCAGCCGCAGCTGATCGAAGAGCCGCCCTTCAAGAACAAGCAGAAGTCCCTGGTCCGCGTGCAGAACCTCACCGACAAGGCTCTGACCCTCAAGACCGCCGACGGCAAGACCGAAGTGGTGCCGAACGTCGCGGCCAAGGGCCGTGGCGAGCGTGAGATCAACCCGGTGAAAGTCAGCCTGGCGCTGTTCGAAGGCGACAAGAAAGTCGGCGACCTCAAGCCCGTGGCCCTGGAGCGCGGTGAAGCGGCCGTGCTGTACGTCACCGGTTCAGGCAGCAGCCTGTCGCCAGTGTGGGTGAAACGCCCCGTGTCGACCCGCTGATCAATTCACCTGATTGACGCTGTCCTGTGGGAGCGGGCTTGCTCGCGAATACGGTCTCACATTCAACATTGATGTTGGCTGAAACACCACTTTCGCGAGCAAGCCCGCTCCCACCCTGAATTGGGATGTCAGTCGGGTACGGAACAAAAACAAGAGAGTGAAACGACAGAACGCAGTAGCTCTAACAACCATTTCGCTTCAAAGGAGTAACAAACATGATTCCGGTGATCTTGTCAGGTGGTAGTGGCTCACGTCTTTGGCCGCTTTCGCGCAAGCAATTCCCTAAACAGTTCCTGGCCCTGACCGGCGAACACACCCTGTTCCAGCAGACCCTCGAACGCCTGGTGTTCGAAGGCATGGATACGCCGATCGTGGTCTGCAACAAAGACCACCGGTTCATCGTCAACGAGCAACTGAGCAACCGTAACCTGGAAGCCCAGCGCATCCTGATGGAACCGTTCGGGCGTAACACTGCGCCGGCCGTGGCCCTGACCGCGATGATGCTGGTCAATGAAGGTCGCGACGAGCTGATGCTGGTGCTGCCGGCCGACCACGTGATCGAAGACCAGAAAGCCCTGCAACGCGCATTGGCCCTGGCCACTGTGGCTGCCGAGCGTGGCGAGATGGTGCTGTTCGGCGTTCCGCCCACCAAGCCGGAAACCGGTTATGGCTACATCAAGTCGACCAACGATGCGCTGCTGCCAGAGGGCGTGAGCCGGGTCTCGCACTTCGTCGAAAAACCCGATGCCAAGCGCGCCACCGAGTTCCTCGAAGCCGGCGGTTACTTCTGGAACAGCGGCATGTTCCTGTTCCGCGCCAGCCGTTTCCTCGAAGAGCTGAAAAAGCACGATCCGGACATCTACGACACCTGCCTGCTGACGCTAGAGCGCAGCGAGCAGACCGCCGACACCGTAACCCTCGACGAAGCGACCTTCGCCTGCTGCCCGGACAACTCCATCGACTACGCCGTGATGGAAAAGACCCAGCGCGCCTGCGTGGTCCCACTGGCGGCCGGCTGGAGCGATGTCGGTTGCTGGGCATCGCTTTGGGAAGTCAATGAGAAAGACACCAATGGCAACGTCACCAAGGGCGACGTGGTGGTCCAGGACAGCCGCAACTGCATGATCCACGGCAACGGCAAGCTGGTGTCGGTGATCGGCCTGGAAAACATCGTCGTGGTCGAGACCAAGGACGCGATGATGATCGCTCACAAGGACAAGGTCCAAGGCGTGAAGCAGATGGTCAATACGCTCAATGCCCAAGGTCGCAACGAGACCCAGAACCACTGCGAGGTCTACCGTCCATGGGGCTCCTATGACTCGGTGGACATGGGCGGGCGCTTCCAGGTCAAGCACATCTCGGTCAAGCCGGGCGCGTGCCTGTCGCTGCAGATGCACCACCACCGCGCCGAGCACTGGATCGTGGTCAGCGGCACCGCCGAGGTGACCTGCGACGAAAACGTGTTCCTGCTCACCGAGAACCAGTCGACCTACATCCCGATCGCGTCGGTCCACCGCCTGCGCAACCCGGGCAAGATCCCGCTGGAAATCATCGAAGTGCAGTCCGGCAGCTACCTGGGCGAAGACGACATCGAGCGCTTCGAAGACATCTACGGTCGCTCCACCCCGATCGAACGCGGCGTGTCGGTGAAAACCATCGCACAGTAACGATCAGCAGAACAAGAAGCCCCCATCCAGCCCACTGCGCCCCCTATCCGCAGCGGGTTGGGTGGGGGCTTTTTTTACGACTTGCGCCAGCGAACATCAGTGCTTCAACACTGCCCGCCTCCTTCGGTAGGATGTGCCTTCGGTCCTGGAGGCTTCTACCATGCTTATCGGCGTCCTGCTGGTCATCACCTGGCTCATCCTCTTGTTGCGCTACCCGGCCAAGGCGTTGCCAGTGTCCCTGGCGGCATTCGTCGGGCTGGGCCTGGTGGCCGGCTGGGTGCTCTGGCAGGAAAACCGCGAGAACCGGCAGCTCGATCGCCTGGAACTGCGGGTGACCTACGCTCCCCAACACTGCCCCGCCGACCGTCCCCTGTCGTTGACCCTGAACAACGGCAACGACGTGCCGCTGACTGAGTTACGCTGGCGGATCGCGGCCTACGCCCCGGGGGACACCATCAATCTGGCTGACAACCCTTACGATGCACCGCGCTACCGTGGTCCCGGCGAACTGCAACCGGGCGCCAGCTGGCAGGACTGCCTGCCCCTGCCGCCACTGCGTCCGGGCTATCGTGCGCAGAGCCTGGAGTTTCGCGCCGAGCGATTGCACGGTAGTTTCTCCAACTGACTCCACTTCTCCACTCTCTTGCACAAGGAATGCACCATGCCTGTCGCGTTGATCACCGGATGTTCCAGCGGCATCGGCCGCGCCCTGGCCGACGCCTTCAAGGCCGCCGGGTACCAGGTCTGGGCCAGTGCGCGTAAAGCTGAGGATGTGGCGGCGCTGGACGCTGCCGGGTTTACGGCCGTTCAGTTGGACGTGAATGATGGTGCGGCGCTGGAGCAGTTGAGCGAGCGGATCAACCAGCAGCACGGCGGTCTGGACGTGCTGATCAACAATGCTGGCTACGGCGCCATGGGCCCGCTGCTGGACGGTGGCGTGCCGGCCATGCAGCGCCAGTTCGAAACCAACGTGTTCGCCATCGTCGGGGTGACTCGGGCGCTGTTCCCGGTGCTGCGTCGGGCCAAGGGCCTGGTGGTGAATATCGGCAGCGTGTCCGGGGTGCTGGTCACGCCGTTTGCCGGAGCGTATTGCGCCTCGAAAGCGGCGGTGCACGCCTTGAGCGATGCGCTGCGCATGGAGCTGGCGCCGTTCGGGATCCGGGTGATGGAGGTCCAGCCCGGCGCCATTGCTTCCAGCTTTGCCAAGAACGCCGGTCATGAAGCCGAACAGTTGATCAGCGAGCAGTCGCCCTGGTGGCCGTTGCGCGACGGCATCCGTGCCCGGGCCAAGGCGTCCCAGGACAACCCCACCCCGGCCAGCGAATTCGCCGCCGGGCTGCTCAAGGCCGTCCGACAACCCAAGCCTCCGCGCTTGCTGCGCCTGGGCAACGGCAGCCGGTCACTGCCGCTGATGGCCGGCTGGCTGCCCAAAGGGTTGCTGGAGAAGGGACTGATGAAACGGTTTGGGCTGGGGGGCTCGCTTTAACCCCGGGCACTGTTGGGGCGGCTCCGCCACCCAGCGGGAGCAAGCTCCCTCGCCACAGACGATCGGTGACTCCAAGCCCACCGCAGATCCCTGTGGGAGCGAGCCTGCTCGCGATGACGGCGGCACCTTCAACATCAATGCCAACTGCCCCACCGCTATCGCGAGCAGGCTCGCTCCCCCAGGGGATTGGCGGTGAAGCGTATGGTTATCCCTAAGTCAGCGCCCAGCCTGGTTTTCCACCACCACCGTACACGTCATCCCCGCCGCCAGCAGCACACCCTGCGGCACTTCATCCAGATGGATACGCACCGGTACGCGCTGGGCCAGGCGGACCCAGTTGAAGGTCGGGTTAACGTCGGCGATCAACTCACGGCTCTGCGGGTTGTCGCGGTCGTAGATGCCGCGGGAGATGCTTTCCACATGGCCCTTGAGCACTTCGCCGCTCATCAGCTGCAACTGCGCCGAATCGCCGACGCGCACCTTGGGTAGCTTGGTTTCTTCGAAGAAGCCGTAGACCCAGAACGAGTTCATATCCACCACGGCCATCTTCGCCTCGCCGATGCGCGCATAGTCGCCGCGATGCACATTGAGGTTGGTGACATAACCATCGACTGCCGCGCGGACTTCGGTGCGCGACAGGTTCAGTTCGGCCGCCTCCAGCTGCGCCTGGGCGTGCTGATAGTCGGCCAGCGCCGAGTCGGCGATATTGCTGGCGTCGTCGCGACTTTCCCGGGAGATCACCAGGCTGTCCAGGTCGGCGCGGCGATGGGCATTGACCTTGCGCATTTCCCAGGTGGCCTTGCGCGACGCCACCAGTGAGCGAGCCTGTTGCACCGCGATGCGGTAATGCTCGGGGTCGATGCGCATCAGCAGGTCGCCCTTTTTCACCAACTGGTTGTCGCGCACCGGCACGTCCACTACCTCACCGCTGACATCCGCCGCGACATTGATGATGTCGGCGCGCACCCGGCCATCGCGGGTCCATGGGGTGTTCATGTAGTGTTCCCACAGCGCGCGGCCAATCCACAGCGCCAGGGCCAGCACCAGCAGCGTCGCAAGCAGGCTGAAAAACTTTTTCATCGCATCGATCTCAACAGTAGACCGTCAGCGCCAGCGCGCCGAACAGGCAGGTAAACAGACTCAGGCGCAGCAGCGCCGGGTGCCAGAAATAGCGGTACAGGTCCAGTCCCGACAAAAAGCGATCCAACGCCCAGGCGAGGCCCGCGGCGATAAAAAACATCAGGGTCATGGTCGGCATGTACACGCCATGGAAGGCGATCTCACGGGGCATGTTCAGGTTCCTGGCGCAGCGGTGTGGCGTAGATCGCCAACGGTGATTGCGGGTCGAGCAACGAGGTGCGGATAAAGTGCAGGTAGCTTTTCACCCGACGCAGGGCCGAGGTGTCGAAGTGCGGTGCGAAGGGTTCGTCTGTGGCCTGCACCCGGCTGATGGCATGGTCCACCGCCACCAGGGCGCGCTGCAGATTGCTCGGGCCTGGCTGGCGGAACAGGCGCACCAGCGAGCGTCCCATCACGCGGATCGCCTGGCGCCACGGCTGGCTTTCGGCATACGCCGGATGCACGGGCAGGATGGCCTGTTCTTTGCGCAACTCAATGATCGCGTGACCGACCTCCAACACCACGAACATCCAGCGCAGCAGATCTCGCTGCACCTGGGGCTGCCCCGCCGCCAGCCCATAGGCCTGATGCAGCAGGTCCCGGGTACGACTTTCGAACCCCGACGCCAGGCCCTTGAGCTTGCAGCTGATGGCAAACACCACCTGTTCGCGCAGGTCCTGCTCGAGCCGGCGCCACAACCAGCGACTGTTGGGCGGCAGGATGATTGCCCCGGCGGCGGCGCAAACCAACATGCCGAGGATCATCGCGAGGTAATCGTTGATGAAGGCGTAGGGGTTGTAGACCGTCAGGTTGTCCGGCACCGAGCCGGTGCAGAAAAAAATCAGCAACCCCAGCCCGACCCCGGCGTACTGCGGTCGCGAACTGAGGAACGAGCCGAACATGATCACCGGCGCCAGCATCACGCAGAGCAAGGGGAAGCCGTCGATCAGCGGGAAGATGAAAAACATCTCGACGAAACCGACCAGCGCGCCGAACAAGGTGCCGCACGCCATCTGGAACGCCATGCGCTTGGGGTTCGGCGTGGCGGCTGACAGGCCTACCGTGGCGGCGGCGATCATGGTCATAGTCGCGCCGCTCGGCCAAGCGGTGGCGACCCAATAGCTGCCCAATACCAAGAGAATGAAAGCCGCACGAAAGCCTGAAGCAGCCGCCGCCAGCCAATTGGTCTGCGGCACGAATGGCTCGTCCCAACGCTCTCGTTCGTGGTGGTGCTCGGCCAGGGAAGCGTGGGTCAGCGCGTAGCCGTGCAGGTCGTCGACAAAGCGATAAAGCAGCTCATAGGCGGTGTGGAAATCCAGCTGTTGCGCGTCGCTGGGCTGCGTTTCCTGGAACGACACCCGCAGCCGCCGCACCTGGGCCGGCAGCTCGGCTTTGTACTGCGCCAGCGCCGACGCCAGGCGTGCCGCATCGGCATCGGTCAGGGCCCGGCCGCTGAAGCCGTCGAGCAATTCGGCCAGCGTATACAAACCGGGTTTGATGGCATCAACGACATGATCCGCCGCGCTGCTGCGCAGACGCTCAAGCAACTGGTGCAAGGCGTTAAAGCGCGTGGTGACGCCCATGAACTCGCTGTTCAAGCGACTGAGCCGACCGTTGCGCCGACGCATGTGCGGGTCCTCGAACACGGTCACGCTGCGCAGGCTTTCCAGCCCGACAGTCTCGGCAATGAAGCGTACGTTGCCGGCCTCGAACGCCTCGCGCCGGCTACGTCCGCGCAGCCCGTCGGTGACGAACAGGGCAAACACCCCGAAGCGCTGGTACAAGGCGTTGCGCATCGCGGCGCTGGCGGTCTGCGGCAGGATCGCGGCACTGACCAGGGTCGAACAGACGATCCCCAGGGAGATTTCCAGTACTCGCCAGACCGCCGCCATGAACGCCCCTTCCGGATGCGCCAGGGCCGGCAGACCGATCATCGCCGCGGTGTAGCCGGCCAGCACGAAACCGTAGGCCCGGAAGTTGCGATAACGCGCCGCCCCCGCCGTACAGATGCCGACCCAGATCGTCAGGCAACCGAGGAACAGCTCGGTGTTCTGGGCAAACAGCGCAATCAACGCCACCATCACCGCCGAGCCGGCCAGGGTGCCGAGAAAGCGATAGAAACTCTTGGCGAACACCTGGCCGCTCTGGGGCTGCATCACGATGAACACGGTGATCATGGCGGTGCGCGGTTGCGGCAGCTCCAGGCGCATCGCCAGCCACAACGTCAGGAACGCGGCGAACAGGACCTTGAAGATGTACACCCAGGTCACCCCGTCGCTGCGGGCCCAATCGTAAAAGCCACGGCGCCATTCGAGGCGGTACAGCCAGCGCATGAGACTCAGCATCGTGGCGAGGGAGCTTGCTCCCGCTTGGGTGCGCAGCACCCACTTGTAGGGACACCGGAGGGGACTGCTGCGCAGTCCAGCGGGAGCAAGCTCCCTCGCCACAGTGCCTGGCTCGACCGAGTGGGTTCGGGTGCGGTGTCATTGCCGGCATCGAGCCCACCACCCAGTGCCGTCACCAACTCGGCATGCACACTCAGCCGTGCGGCCTCTACCTGTTGTTGCACCTGCTGCTGCTTGAACAACAGACTCTGGGCATTGAGCACGTTGAGGTAATCGGTCAACCCCCGCTGGAAGGCAATCATGGCAATGTCGTAGGTACGCTGGGCGGCGGCCACCGATTCAGCGGCGAAGGCCTGTTGCTTATCCATGGATTGGCGGCGGATCAGCTGATCGGAAATGCTCTTGAGCGCATTGACCAGGGTCTGGTTGTAATGCGCGACCGCGACGTCGTAACCGGCCGCTGCCTCGCCCAACTGCGAACGCAGGCGCCCGCCGTCGAAGATCGGCAACGAAATGGCCGGCCCGACGCTGTAGGTGAGCTTCTTGCCGGTCAGAAACTCCAGCGCCCCGCCGCCGGTCGCCATGTAGCCGATGCTGCCCATCAGATCGACGTTGGGATAGAAACCGGCGCGAGCCACATGGATGCCACGGGCCTGGGCCGCGACTTGCCAGCGCCCGGCAACCACATCCGGACGCTGGCCGAGCAGTTCTGCGGGCAATGCCGAAGGCAGTTTCAACGGGGCGCCAAGAACCAGGGTTGGCCGTTTGAGCCCTGCCCCCTCACCCGGCCCCTTGCCTGCCAGCGCCGCCAGTTGATTGCGGCTCAAGGCGATGGCTTCATCCAGCGCGTCGAGTTGACGATGGGTCTCGGGCAGCGGCGCCTGGGCCTGGCTGACCTCGAAATGCGTGCCGATGCCGCCGTCCAGGCGCCTTTGCGCCAACTCCAGAATCTGCTCTTGCTGATGGAGCGTCGCGGCGACGATATCGCGTTGGGCGTAGTGCAACGAAAACCGGACGTAGGCCTGCACGATATTGTTCTGCAACTCCAGTTGCGCCTGGCGTCCTTCGGCGACGCTCATGTGCGCCAGGTCCACCGCCCGCTCGCTGGCGTTGCGTTCGCGGCCCCACAGGTCCAGTGCATAACTCAGGCCCAGACCCGCGTTATTGTCCCAGGTGGTGGTGTTGGCCAACTCGCCGGGGCCATAGAACTGATCGGTGGGCCAGTTGTGGCGCTTGAGGGTCGCATCAGCGTTGACCTGCAGCGACTCGGCCGCCTCGGCCACACCGGCCAGGGCCTTGGCCTGACGCACCCGGGCCGCCGCCATGGCGAGGCTCGGGCTGTCTTGCAGCGCCGTCTCGATCCATCGATCCAATTGCGGGTCGCCGTAGGCCGTCCACCACTGTCGGGTGGGCCAGTGGGCGTCGTGCGCGGCCTCGCGGATGGCGGCGTCGGTCGCCAGTTGATTGGCCGGCAACGCCTCGCCTTGCGGCGCAATCCCTCCTGTCCCGATGCAACCGCTGATGGCTGACGTCAAAACCCAAACACTGAGAGTCTTCAGCTCTCTGCTGATGCAACGCGGCACTGGCGAAAAATTCCTGAGGTGGGCATGGGGAGGCGATGAGTGTGCTGCCTGTTAACACAACCCTGTGGGAGCGAGCCTGCTCGCGATGGCGGCGTCACATTCAACATCTTGGCAAGCTGATACTCCGCTATCGCGAGCAAGCTCGCTCCCACACGAGGCCCGGGCTGGACCTCGGTGCAAGGCGCTCCAACAGTGGCGGCAATTCTAGGTACGCCACCCACCGGCGATAAGCCGACCTTTCTGCGAATCTTTGTTACCGTTAACGCGATAATCCATAAGTCGGGGTCGGTATCGCCGTAACTTCATGTCACAATTTGCCACCTCCCAAGAGAGCCCCCCATGGACACTTTGCAAAACATGCGCGCGTTCAGCTGTGTTGCCGAAGCCGGCAGCTTCACCGCCGCTGCCGTGCAACTGGACACCACCACAGCCAACGTCTCGCGTGCGGTTTCCAACCTGGAAGCCCATCTGCAAACCCGGTTGCTCAACCGCACCACCCGCCGCATCGCGCTGACCGAAGCCGGTAAACGCTATCTGCTGCGTTGCGAGCAGATCCTGGCGTACGTCGAGGAAGCCGAAGCCGAGGCCAGCGATGCCCATGCGCGCCCCGCCGGCCAGTTGAAAGTCCATACCATGACCGGTATCGGCCAGCATTTCGTGATCGACGCCATTGCCCGGTATCGCAAGACCCATCCGGACGTGAGCTTCGACCTGACCCTGGCCAACCGCGTGCCGGACATCCTCGACGAGGGCTACGACGTGTCCATCGTGCTCGCCAGCGAGCTGCCGGATTCAGGCTTCGTCTCCCAGCGCCTGGGCATCACCTACAGCATCGTCTGCGCGTCGCCGGCCTACGTGAAAGCCAGCGGCTGCCCACAAAAGCCCAGCGACCTGCTCAACCACGCGTGTCTGCGCCTGGTCAGTCCGGTCATTCCACTGGAGAAATGGGTGTTTGACGGCCCCGAGGGCCAGGAGATGGTGACCATCAACAGCTCACCGTTCCTGGTGAATTCCGCCGATGCCATGAAAACCGCGATCACCAGCGGTATGGGCGTGGGGGTATTGCCGGTGTACGCGGCCATCGAGGGGCTGCGCAACGGCACGCTGGTGCGGGTCATGCCGAACTACCGCTCCCAGGAACTGAACCTCTATGCGATCTACCCTTCGCGCCAATACCTGGACGCGAAGATCAAGACCTGGGTCGAATACCTGCGCGGCTCATTACCGGAAATTCTCGCGGCGCACCAGGCCGAGCTGACGGCCTATGAGTTGAGCGGAAGCCTGGCCGGCGCACGGGTCGCGAGCTGAAGCCGCGGGTGTACGCCGACAAACTCAGCGCTTGCCCATCGAGCGGCGCGTGCCGGGAGGCGCAGCGCCCGGAGTCTTGGTGTGACCATTCTTCGCGCCGTTCTTGTACCACGGCTGTTGCGCAGCACCTTTGGCCGCGGCCAGCTCGCCGGGCTTGAACGGGAATTTGAAGGCCGGGATCGAGGCTTTTTCAACTACGACGCTGGAAACATCGCTGGCGGGCAATTCGGCCTGTTCGTCGGTAGCCGACGGTGTCTGGGAAGTCATGTAAATAGTTTCACTTAAGGTGGGGACATCAATCCGTGGCGAGGGAGCCTGCTCCCGCTGGGACGGTCCGACGTCTCGGGCGCAGCAGCCCAAAATCAATGCCGTGCGGGCCGCGAAAGGCGGCAGTATACCCGCCCGCCATCGCAATGCATCGGCCAGATTGGCTCAGCGCCACCACCGTCCGACAGAACGCCAGGACAAAACTGACAAGCCTGACAGTTAGGCGTCACCTTCCTGACCGCCTCGCAACGCTATATAAGAACAATCACAATCCTATCGTCCCGAACCGGCGCTCCACATACATGCACACCCAGAAGAAAACCGTCCTGCTCGTTGCGCTCCTGATCGCCCTTGCGGCGCTGCTCCTCTGGTTTGTCACAAGACCCGTCGCCCACAAAACCGCAGCCCCCGCCGCCGTTCCGGTACGAGTCGTCAGCGTGGAGCAAAAGGATGTGCCGCGCTTCGCCAGTGGCATCGGCACGGTGCTGTCGCTGCACAGCGTGGTGATCCGTCCGCAGATCGACGGCATTCTCACCCGGGTGCTGGTCAAGGAAGGGCAACGGGTCAGCAAAGGTGATCTGCTGGCGACCATCGACGACCGCTCGATCCGCGCCAGCCTCGACCAGGCCCGCGCCCAGCTCGGCGAGAGCCAGGCACAGCTGGTGGTGGCCCAGGTCAATCTCAAGCGCTACAAATTGTTGAGCGTCGATGACGGCGTATCGAAGCAGACCTACGACCAGCAACAGGCGCTGGTGAACCAACTCAAGGCGACCGCCCAGGGCAACCAGGCGGCCATCGATGCGGCCCAGGTGCAACTGTCTTACACCCAGATCCGTTCGCCGGTGTCCGGCCGCGTCGGAATCCGCAACGTCGACCCAGGCAATTTCCTGCGCACCAGCGATGCCGACGGTCTGTTTACCGTGACCCAGATCGACCCGATCGCCGTTGAGTTCTCCCTGCCCCAGCAAATGCTGCCCACCCTGCAACGACTGATCGCGGCCCCCGACCAGGCCCTGGTCAAGGCCTACATCGGCGCCGAAGGCACTACCTCGGGGGAACTGCTTGGCGAGGGACGCCTGAGCCTCATCGACAACCAGATCAACGCCAGCACCGGCACCCTGCGGGCCAAGGCCGAGTTCGACAACGCCGCGCAACGCTTGTGGCCGGGACAACTGGTGACCCTGAAGATCCAGACCGCCGTCGACAAGGGCGCCCTGGTAGTTCCACCGACTGTCGTCCAGCGCGGGCTGGAGCAACACTTCGTGTACCGGGTCAAGGGCGACAAGGTCGAAAGCGTGCCGGTGAAGACGGTGTACCAGGACAGTGACATGCAGATCATCCAAGGCGTGAACGCCGGCGACCAGTTGGTGAGCGACGGCCAGTCGCGGCTCAAGCCGGGCTCCAGCGTCCAGGTCCTGAGCGACCCTGCGGCCCTGGCCAAGACCTCGGAGCCGCAGCCATGAAAGGCCGCGGCTCGATCTCGGCCTGGTGCATCGACCACCCCATCGCCACAGTCCTGCTGACCTTTGCCTTGGTGCTGTTGGGCTTTATCGCGTTTCCCAAGCTCCCGGTCGCGCCGCTGCCGGAGGCGGAATTCCCGACCATTCAGGTCAACGCCCAACTGCCCGGCGCCAGCCCGGAAACCATGGCCTCCTCGGTGGCAACCCCGTTGGAGGTGCAATTCAGCGCGATCCCCGGCATTACCCAGATGACCTCCAGCAGCGCCCTGGGCTCGACCAACCTGATCCTGCAATTCAGCCTCGACAAAAGCATCGATACCGCCGCCCAGGAAGTCCAGGCGGCCATCAACACCGCCGCCGGCAAACTGCCCAACGATATGCCGAACCTGCCGACCTGGCGCAAGGTCAACCCCGCCGACAGCCCCGTGCTGATCCTCAGCATCAGCTCCACCCTGATGCCCGGCACCGAACTGAGCGACTACGTCGAGACCCTGCTCTCGCGTCAGATCAGCCAGATCGATGGCGTAGGACAAGTCAACATCACCGGCCAACAACGCCCGGCGATCCGGGTCCAGGCTTCGGCCGACCGGCTCGCGGCCATCGGCCTGACCCTGGCGGACATCCGCGTGGCGCTGCAACAGGCCAGCCTCAACCTGGCCAAAGGCGCGCTGTATGGCGACTCGAGCATTTCCACCCTGTCCACCAACGACCAGCTGTTCCAGCCCGAGGAATACGGTGAGCTGATCGTCTCCTACAGGAATGGCGCGCCGGTTCACCTTCGGGACATCGCCAAGGTAGTCAACGGCTCGGAAAACGCCTACGTCCAGGCCTGGGCCGACGACGAGCCGGGAGTCAACCTGGTGATTTTCCGGCAACCGGGGGCGAACATCGTCGAGACGGTCGACCGCGTCCAGGCTGCGTTGCCCGCCCTGCAAGCCATGTTGCCTGCCGCGGTGCAGGTCAAGGTGCTGATCGACCGCACCCAGACCATCCGTGCCTCGTTGCACGAAGTGGAACTGACCCTGTTGATCGCGGTATTGCTGGTGGTGGCGGTGATGGCGTTGTTCCTGCGCCAGCTCTCGGCCACCTTGATCGTCTCGGCGGTGCTGGGGGTTTCGCTGACGGCCAGTTTCGCCCTGATGTACGTGATGGGGTTCAGCCTCAACAACCTGACCCTGGTGGCGATCGTCATCTCGGTGGGGTTCGTGGTGGACGATGCGATTGTGGTGGTAGAGAACATCCACCGGCACCTGGAGGCCGGCGACGGCATGCGCGAGGCGGCGATCAAGGGCGCCGGCGAAATCGGCTTCACCGTGGTGTCCATCAGCTTTTCGCTGATCGCCGCGTTCATTCCGTTGTTGTTCATGGGCGGCGTGGTCGGGCGGCTGTTCAAGGAGTTTGCCCTGACGGCCACCTCGACCATCCTGATTTCGGTGGTGGTCTCGCTCACCCTGGCGCCGACACTGGCCGCGCTGTTCATGCGTGCCCCGGTGCATCACGCCCACGCCCGACCGGGGCTCGGCGAGCGCCTGGTGGGCTGGTACGAACATGGCCTGCGCCGGGCCCTGGCCCATCAAAGGCTGATGCTCGGCGTGTTCGGCCTGACCCTGGCCCTGGCGGTGGTCGGCTACGTGTTCATTCCCAAGGGCTTCTTCCCGGTGCAGGACACTGGTCTGGTACTGGGCACCAGCGAAGCCGCCGCCGATGTGTCCTTCCCGGACATGGTCGCCAAGCATAAGGCCTTGGCCGAAATCGTCGCCGCCGACCCGGCCGTGCAGACGTTCTCGCACTCCGTCGGCGTCTCGGGCAGCAATCAGACCATCGCCAACGGCCGCTTCTGGATCGCCCTCAAGCCCCGGGACCAGCGTGACGTGTCGGCCAGCGGCTTCATCGACCGGATACGCCCGAAACTGCTGACTATCCCCGGCGTGGTGCTCTACCTGCGGGCCGGGCAGGACATCAACCTCAGCTCAGGCCCGAGCCGCGCCCAGTACCAGTATGTGCTCAAGAGCAACGACGGGCCGAGCCTCAACGCCTGGGCGCAAAAACTCACCGACCATCTGCGCGGCAATCCGGCGTTCCGCGACATCTCCAATGATTTGCAACTGGGCGGCAGTGTCACCCACATCAACATCGACCGCAGCGCGGCGGCGCGCTTCGGCCTGAGCGCCACGGATGTCGACCAGGCCCTGTACGACGCCTTCGGCCAGCGCCAGATCAATGAATTCCAGACCGAGACCAACCAGTACAACGTGATCCTGGAGCTCGATACCCACCAGCGCGGCAGGGCCGAAAGCCTGGCGTACTTCTACCTGCGTTCGCCCCTGAGCGGGGAAATGGTGCCGCTCTCGGCCCTGGCCCGCTTCGATGCACCGAGCAACGGCCCGCTGTCCATCGCCCACGACGGCATGTTCCCGGCCGCCAACCTCTCGTTCAACCTGGCGCCGGGCGTGGCGCTGGGCGACGCGGTGCGCATGCTCGACCAGGCCAAGAACGAGATCGGCATGCCGGCCGCCATCACCGGTAACTTCCAGGGCGCGGCCCAGGCCTTCCAGAGCTCCCTCGCCAGCCAGCCGTGGCTGATCCTCGCCGCACTGGTGGCGGTGTACATCATCCTCGGCGTGCTCTACGAGAGTTTCGTGCATCCGTTGACGATCATCTCCACCCTGCCCTCGGCCGGCCTCGGCGCGCTGATCATGCTCTGGCTGCTGGGCCAGGATTTTTCGATCATGGCGCTGATCGGGCTGGTGCTGTTGATCGGCATCGTCAAGAAGAACGGCATCCTGATGATCGACTTCGCCCTCGATGCCCAGCGCAACCGTGGGCTGGCGCCGCAAGAGGCAATTTTCCAGGCCTGCCTGACACGGTTCCGGCCGATCATGATGACCACCCTGGCGGCCCTGCTCGGCGCCCTGCCGCTGATGCTCGGCTATGGCCCCGGCGCGGAGCTGCGCCAGCCGTTGGGCATCGCGGTGGTAGGCGGCCTGCTGGTGAGCCAGGCGCTGACGCTGTTCACCACACCGGTCATATACTTAGGGCTCGAGCGGCTGTTCCATCGGCGCCCCCTTCCACCTGAGCCCGCGCCAGCCACGGCGCTGACGACCACAGACTGAGGCCGGGCCATGCGCGTTCTGATCATCGAAGACGAAGAAAAAACCGCGGACTACCTGCACCGGGGCCTGACCGAACAGGGCTACACCGTGGATGTGGCGCCGGACGGCATCGAGGGGCTGCACCTGGCCCTGGAGACTGACTACGCGGTGATCGTGCTCGACGTGATGCTGCCCGGCCTGGACGGCTTCGGCGTACTGCGGGCCCTGCGCGCACGCAAACAGACGCCGGTGATCATGCTCACTGCCCGCGAACGGGTCGAAGATCGCATCAAGGGCCTGCGCGACGGCGCCGACGACTACCTGGGCAAGCCGTTCTCATTCCTGGAGCTGGTGGCCCGCCTGCAAGCCCTGACCCGGCGCAGCGGCGGCCATGAACCCGTGCAGGTGAGCATCGCCGACCTGTGGATCGACCTGATCAGCCGCAAGGCCACCCGCGCCGGCCAACGCCTGGACCTGACCGCCAAGGAGTTCTCCCTGCTCAGTGTCCTGGCTCGCCGACAAGGGGAGATCCTCTCGAAAACCGCCATTGCCGAAATGGTCTGGGACATCAACTTCGACAGCGACGCCAACGTGGTGGAAGTGGCCATCAAGCGCCTGCGCGCCAAGCTCGATGGCCCCTTCGAGCACAAGCTGCTGCACACCATTCGTGGGATGGGCTATGTGCTCGAGAGCCGCCATGAGTAACAGCATCGCCCTGCGCCTGAGCGGCCTGTTCACGCTGGTCGCGGCACTGGTGTTCCTGTTGATCGGCGGCGCGCTGTATCAACAGGTGGAAAGAGGCCTGGGCCTGTTGCCCGAAGCCGAACTCGATGCTCGCTACAGCGTGCTCGAGTCCACGGTGGGCCGTTACGGCACGCCAGAGCACTGGGTCAAGATCCACAACAAACTGCGCTTGCTGGGCGAAGAGGACAAGCGCATCCATTTCTGGATCATCAGCGGTGACGCGAAGTATGAATACGGCGATCCCGATGAGCAGATCCGTGCCTTTGCCGCAGGCCCGCTGGGCAAACGCGACCTGAAGCTGCCTCACCGGCACTACCCGATGAAAGTGCTGGTGAGCCAGTTTCCCGCCAAGGACCAGCGTCCGCCGTTGCGTTTCATGATCGGCATCGACACCGAGACGTTCTACCAGACCCAGCATCATCTGTTGGTGGCGCTGGTGAGCCTGGCCATCATCGGGGTGATCCTGGCCTCGTTGCTGGGTTACTGGGTGGCGCGCATCGGCCTCAAGCCGTTGATCAAACTGTCCGATGAGGCCCGGCGCCTGGCGCCTCCACGCCTGTCCGGGCGCTTGCACCTGTCGCCGCTGCCGCCGGAGCTGAACCAGTTCGTCAGTTCCTTCAACGCCACCCTCGACCGGGTCGAACAGGCTTACTCGCGGCTGGAGTCCTTCAACGCCGATGTTGCCCATGAACTGCGCTCGCCCCTGACCAACCTGATCGGCCAGACCCAGGTGGCCCTGACCCGTGGGCGCTCGGCCGAACATTACTTCGAAGTGCTGCAATCCAATCTCGAAGAGCTGGAGCGACTGCGCTCGATCATCAATGACATGTTGTTCCTCGCCAGCGCCGACCAAGGCAGCAAGGCCACCAAGTTGACCAACGCCTCTCTGGCCGGCGAGGTGGCGACGACCCTCGATTACCTGGACTTCATCCTCGAAGATGCCCAGGTTCAGGTCCGCGTCAGCGGCGACGCCCAGGCCAACATCGAGATCGCTCACCTGCGCCGTGCGCTGATCAACCTGCTGAGCAACGCCGTGCAACACACCGCGCCCGGACAGGTCATCGACGTGCGCATCGAGGCCGCCGGCGACCAGATCACCCTCGCCGTCACCAACCCCGGTGAACCGATTGCCGGCGTACACCTGCCGCGCCTGTTCGAGCGCTTCTATCGGGTCGATGCCTCACGCAGCAACAGCGGCGCCAATCACGGGCTGGGCCTGGCCATTGTCAAGGCCATCGCATTGATGCATGGCGGGGATGTGTTCGTGCGCAGCGACCAGGGCGCCAACACGTTCGGGATCCGCTTGCCGGCCTGACACCTGCCAAGGCTCGGGCCACGCTCGCACGGTTTCCCAGCCGCTGAATGCTGGGCGAAAGCCAGCTGGAGCAGAATCTCCGGACATTCGCCTACACCTCTGAGTTATTGCGCGAACACCGATTGCCCGCCCTCGCCGATCCAAGCACAATTAAGCAAAAGGCCAGCATCTGGTTCATTGCCGGTGATGCGACCCTACGGGATGGATCCCGGCCACACACAATGCAGACACCCGAACCATGAGCGCGAGCAGTGCGACACCCGGCAACACCCCGCTTCCGATCCGTTCGGAGCGTGTACTCGTACTGGCCAGCTCCCTGGTGGTCGTAGCCATCCTGAGCATCGTGACCTTCCTGTTGATTCGCGAACAGGCCAGCGCCCAACAGGATGCAACGCGCGCGGCGACCAACATCGTGCAATTGATCGATGCCGATGTGCTGCGCAATGTCGAACTCTACGATCTGTCGCTGCAGGGCCTGATTGCCGCCGCCAAACGCGACGACCTGCAGGGCGTTTCGCCGGCGATCCGTCACCTTGCCCTGTTCGACCGCGCCACTGCCGCCCCCTATAAAGGCGACATTCTGCTGCTCGACAAGCGCGGCGACGTGATCGCCGACTCCGCCTCGGTCGAGCCGCGCAAGGGTAACTACGCTGATCGGGAGTATTTCCAGTCCCATGTCCAGGACCCGAGCCCGCGCATGATGATCAGTCGCCCGTTCCGGGCAAGAAGTGGCGAGCACGACTGGCGCATCAGCTTCAGCTATCGACTGAACGACGAACAGGGTGGTTTTCTAGGGGTAGCGGAGGCCGCGATGCGCCTGAGCTACTTCAGCCAATTATTCAAAAGCCTGAACATCGGTCATGGCGGCACGGTCAACCTGGTCAGCCGCGACGGCATCCTCCTGGCACAGGAACCGCCGCTGGCCGAAGACATGATTGGCCGGGACTTCAGCAAACGACCGAACTTCGTGCGCATCCTGCGTGAAGGCAACGGCAGTTTCACCGGCGTCTCCAGCGTCGATCAGACGCTACGCCTGTACACCTTTTCCCAGGTTGGCGACCTGCCGCTGATTGTCGTGGTGGCGCTGTCCTCCAAATCGGTGTTCGCCTCCTGGGAACGCACCGCGCTGCTGGTCAGCGGTGCTACGGGTGCTCTGTGCATCGGTTTGCTCTGGCTCACCTGGTTGCTGCGCCGCGAACTGAGACGCCGCCACAGAGCCGAGCGAGAACTGGCCCACCTGGCGTCCGTCGACGCATTGACCGGCCTGGCGAACCGCCGCGCCCTCGATGAAACCCTGCGACAGGAATGGTTGCGGGCCCAGCGCTCAGGCCAGCCGCTGTCGGTATTGATGATCGACGCGGACCACTTCAAAGCGTTCAACGACCGCTACGGTCACCCGCGCGGTGACGCGGCCCTGCGGGCCCTGGCCCAGGTCATCAACCAACACGTGCGCCGCCCCGCCGACCTGGCAGCGCGCTACGGTGGCGAAGAGTTCTCGGTGATCCTTCCAGAAACAACCACCGCCGGCGCCTTCACCATGGCTCAGAACATTCGCGAAGCGGTGCAGCAACTGCCCGCCACCCTGACCGGTGACGCGCCAATGACGGTCAGCGTTGGCATCGCGACCTGGGCACAAGGGCCCTATGGCGAAGTCCAACAACTGCTGCTCGCTGCGGACAAGGCGCTGTACCAGGCCAAGGCGAGTGGGCGCAATCGGGTGGTTTGTGCGATGTGATGTGCTGGTGACTGCGTTCATCCTGCGGGGGCAGGCGCACGCACGAGGGCGTCGTGTCTCCCAGTACATGGTTGACTGACAGGCCGCCATCGCGAGCAGGCTCGCTCCCACAATGGATAGGCTACAACTGCAGAGCCAGGTGGGCTGCAGGCCGCCTTCGCCGAATCGCCGCCCGGAGCAAACCCGCCCACATCAGATCTTCAGTGAACAAAAATCCCGTACCCGCCCCAGATCCCTGTGGGAGCGAGCCTGCTCGCGATAGCGGTGTATCGGCTGGCATCAATGCCAACTGTACCGCCCCATCGCGAGCAAGCTCGCTCCCACAATGGATCGGGGTACAACCGTAGGAGATTGGTCGGCTGTCAGGCCGCCTTCGCGAGCAAGCCCGCTCCCACAGTTGGATTGAGGTACAGCCGAAGAGACAGGCCCGCCGTTAGGCCGCCTCGCTTTGGCTTTGGCTTTGGCTTTTGATCTTAGGCGCCCCGTCAACCACAAGGGCCGAACGCAGGCATTGCGTAGTGGGCATCCCGGCACGGATGCCGGGATAGCCGCGCAGGGCCATGGATGGCCCATCGCGGCGGGCCCACGGAGCAATGCCGGAGTGAGGGAACACCGAGCCTTGGCGAGGTGCCCAGTGGTGGGGCAAGGCGCTTTTGGTTACTTTTGGCGCCCTTTCAAAAGTGACCCGCTGTAAGAGCGGAACCGTAAGTGGCCCTCACCGAAGAAACGGATATACACACCAAAAAAACCAGCCCATAAAAAAAGGCCACCCAAAGGCAGCCTTCAAAAAACTAGAGAGGTTTTTTACTTACACCGCCGCAACCGGACGCATGTAAGAAATCGGTGCAGTACTGGCATCTTCAAACGTCACGACTTCCCAAGCATCTTTCTGCTCAATCAACTTGCGCAGCAGCTGGTTGTTCAGCGCGTGGCCGGACTTGAAGCCCTTGAACTCACCAATCAGGCTGTTGCCCAGCAGGTAGAGGTCACCAATTGCATCGAGGATCTTGTGCTTGACGAATTCGTCTTCATAGCGAAGGCCGTCTTCGTTCAAGACACCATCGGAATCGACCACGATCGCGTTTTCCACACTGCCGCCGAGTGCGAGGTTGTGCTTGCGCAGGTACTCGATGTCACTCATGAAACCAAAGGTACGGGCGCGGCTGACTTCTTTTACGAACGAAGTGCTGGAAAAATCCACGCTTGCACTCTGGGTGCGGTCCCGGAAAACCGGGTGATCGAAATCGATCTCGAAGCTCACCTTGAAACCGTCGAAAGGGACGAAAGTGGCGCGCTTGTCGCCGTCTTCCACTGTCACTTCCCGCAGGATGCGGATGAACTTCTTGGCGGCGTCCTGCTCTTCCAGGCCAGCCGATTGAATCAGGAATACGAAGGGTCCGGCACTGCCATCCATGATCGGGACTTCGGACGCGGAGAGCTCGACGTAGGCGTTATCGATGCCCAGGCCAGCCATGGCCGAGAGCAAATGCTCCACCGTATCCACCTTGGTGTCACCGTTGACCAGCGTGGTCGACATAGTGGTTTCACCAACGTTTTCCGCGCGAGCAGGGATCTGCACCACAGGGTCGAGGTCGGCACGACAAAACACGATGCCGGTATCGACAGGCGCGGGCTTGAGGGTCAGGTAGACCTTCTCGCCGGAGTGCAGGCCGACACCTGTGGCACGGATAATATTCTTCAGGGTGCGTTGTTTAATCATGGCATGGGCCGCTTCAGCGCAAATTGCGAACTGGTATCAACAAAGGCTGGCGATGATAGCAGACCAGACCTTTGCTGAACACCAATCACCCGTATCCCCCTGATACATTTCATCAATCGGCCTGACGACGCAGGAAGGCCGGGATGTCCAGGTAATCCAGATCATCCTGCGGATTCATCTTCGCGGCAGTCGCAGCACCGGCCTGGGCCTGGTTGCGCATGACGGTCGGACGGTCCAGGTCACGGTAGTTCACCGCAGGCTGTTCCTGACGAACGGGAGCTTGCTGTTGTGGCTGCGATGCCAGGGCGGTCTGCACGGTATTGTCGATCACCTTCATCGGCTTCTCGATTTTCGCGCCCAGGCCAGTGGCAACCACGGTCACGTGCAGCTCGTCGCGCATATCCGGGTCGATCACGGTGCCGACCTTGACCATCGCGTGGTCGGAGGCGAAGGCTTCGATGATGCTACCCACGTCGGAGTACTCGCCCAGGGACAGGTCGGGACCGGCGGTGATGTTCACCAGGATGCCGCGAGCGCCTTGCAGGTTGACGTCTTCGAGCAACGGGTTGCGGATGGCCGCTTCGGTGGCTTCACGCGCACGGTTCGGACCGCTGGCGCAACCGGTGCCCATCATTGCCATGCCCATTTCGGACATCACGGTGCGCACGTCGGCGAAGTCAACGTTGATCATGCCCGGACGCTTGATGATGTCGGAGATACCGCGAACGGCACCGGCCAGTACGTCGTCAGCCTTGGCGAACGCCGACAAGAGGCTGGCGTCTTTACCGAGGATGGTCAGCAGCTTCTCGTTGGGAATGGTGATCAACGAGTCGACGCTGTCGCTCAGCGCGCGGATGCCTTCGTCGGCGATCTGCATGCGCTTGCGGCCTTCGAACGGGAACGGACGGGTCACCACCGCAACGGTGAGGATCCCCATTTCCTTGGCCACTTCGGCAATGATCGGTGCTGCACCGGTACCGGTACCGCCGCCCATGCCGGTGGTGATGAACACCATGTTGGTGCCGGCCAGGACTTCAGCGATGCGCTCACGGTCTTCCAGGGCAGCCTGACGGCCAACCTCGGGATTCGCGCCAGCACCCAGGCCCTTGGTCACGCCGGTACCCAGTTGGAGGATGGTCCGCGCGCCGATGTTTTTCAGCGCCTGAGCATCGGTGTTGGCGCAGATGAACTCGACGCCTTCGATGTTGCTCTTGACCATGTGGTTGACAGCGTTGCCGCCGCCACCGCCGACACCGATTACCTTGATAACCGGGCTAGCGGGGATGTTGTCTACGAGTTCGAACATTTTCCCTCTCCTTTCATTCTCTAGTTTTTTTCGCCTACTGCATCTTCAGCTACAAGCTGCAAGCCCTTGAGCTGCAAGCTTGCCGCTTGAAGCTTGAAGCTTGAAACTTGTCGCTAAAAGTTACCTTTGACCCACGCCTGGAGCCGCTCGAACAGCGGTGCCTTCGGCTCGTCGCTGCTGTAGCTGTCGCGGCTGCCTATCCCGGAGAACGAGATCCCGTCGGACTGCTTCTGCAAGCCGTACATCAACAGGCCGACGCCGGTGGAGTAGATCGGGTTGCGCACCACGTCATCCAGGCCCTTGACGCCATGGGGCACGCCCAGGCGTACCGGCATGTGGAAAATCTCTTCGGCCAGCTCGACCGCGCCTTCCATCTTCGACGTACCGCCGGTCAACACGATGCCGGCCGGGATCAGGTCTTCGTAGCCGCTGCGACGCAGCTCGGCCTGGATCAGGGTGAACAGCTCGTCGTAACGCGGCTCGACCACCTCGGCCAGCGCCTGGCGCGACAGCTCACGCGGCGGACGGTCGCCGACGCTAGGTACCTTGATGGTTTCACCGGCGCCGGCCAGTTTCGCCAGGGCGCAGGCGTAGCGGATCTTGATTTCCTCGGCGTACTGGGTCGGAGTGCGCAACGCCATGGCGATGTCGTTGGTCACCTGATCGCCGGCAATCGGGATCACCGCGGTGTGGCGAATGGCGCCTTCGGTGAAGATCGCGATGTCAGTGGTGCCGCCGCCGATGTCCACCAGGCACACGCCCAGCTCTTTCTCGTCGTCGGTCAGCACCGAGTAGGCCGAAGCCAGTTGCTCAAGGATGATGTCGTCGATTTCCAGGCCGCAACGGCGTACGCATTTCTCGATGTTCTGCGCGGCGTTCACGGCGCAGGTGACCACGTGGACCTTGGCTTCCAGGCGCACGCCGGACATGCCCAGCGGCTCGCGCACGCCTTCCTGGTTGTCGATCACGTAATCCTGCGGCAGGGTGTGCAGCACCCGCTGGTCGGCCGGGATCGCCACGGCCTGGGCCGCATCGAGCACGCGTTCAAGGTCCGCGGAGCTGACTTCGCGATCACGGATCGCCACGATGCCGTGGGAGTTCAGGCTGCGGATGTGATTGCCCGCCACGCCGACGAACGCGGAGTGGATCCGGCAACCGGCCATCAGCTGCGCTTCTTCGATGGCGCGCTGGATCGACTGCACGGTGGACTCGATGTTCACCACCACGCCTTTTTTCAAGCCACGGGACGGGTGCGTACCGATCCCGACGATGACCAGCGTGCCGTCGTCCGCGACCTCACCTACCAGCGCCACCACCTTGGAAGTGCCGATATCCAGACCGACGATCATTTTTCCGCTTTGCACGTTTGCCATGGGTCCTGCCTCTTCTTAATTCTTCGCGACGGCGGGTACGGCCGTCGTCGGCGCTACAGGTTCGCGCCAGCCAACAGCCAGGCCGTTGGCGTAGCGCAGATCGATGCGCGCAATGTTCGTAATCTGTTCTTTGAGCGTCTTGTCATAGATGGCAATGAAGCGGCGCATCTTTTCCACCAGGTTGCCGCGCCCGAGCAGCAGCTCGATGCCCGGTCCCGAGCTGCCCGCGCCAGTGGTCAGGAACCAGCTGCCGCGCTCACGCAACTCCAGGCGTGCGATGGAGAAGCCCAGCGGCCGCAACATCTGGCTCAACACCTGGTACTGCTGCATCACTTGCTGCTGGGCCCGCTGTGGACCGAACAGTTGAGGCAAATGTTCATAGTTGGCCAGTTCCCGTGGGGTGAACGCCTGGCCCTGGTTGTTCAACAGCGACTCGTCGCCCCAACGGGCCACCGGCAGTTGTTCTTCCAGGCGGATCGACACCTGGTCCGGCCAGACGCGCCGGACTTCGGCGTGGGCGATCCACGGCATCTGTTCCAGCTCGGTGCGCATGCCCGCCAGGTCGATGGTGAAGAAGCTCGACGCCACGTACGGGGCGATCCGCTGCTGCACCGCCTGCTGGCTGATGTAGCTCAGGTCGCCCTGGACGTTGATCCGGGCGATCGGCCGGTCGGCGTAAGGCAGCAGCCGCTGCGCGCCTTCATAGGTGCCGAACCCCAGCGCCACCAGCAGCACCGGCCAGAACAGGCTCTTGAGAAAACCAAAATTGGCTTTCGGCAGGCGCGCCGACATCGGCTCCTTGGCCACCATTCGGCTGGCACCCCGCGGCACCGGCTTGCGACCGGGTGCGGAGGGCTGATGACGAAGCGATGCGCCTTGCATGGCTTAACCTCTTGACTCTTGAGAGTCGACACTGGCCGCCAGGATCGACAGCACCAGTTGCTGGAAATCCAGGCCGGCGGCGCGGGCCGCCATCGGTACCAGACTGTGATCGGTCATGCCGGGAGCGGTGTTGACTTCCAGGAACCAGAACTGCCCATCGACGTCCTGCATCACGTCCGCCCGGCCCCAACCGGTAATACCGAGCGCCTCGCAGGCCTTGGCCGTGAGGTCCATCAGTTCTTGTTCCTTGGCACTGTCCAGCCCGCAAGGAATGCGGTACTGGGTATCGTTGGCGATGTACTTGGCGTCGTAGTCGTAGAACGTGTGCGGGGTGCCCAGCGCGATCGGGGGCAACACCTGGCCACGCAGGATGGCGATGGTGAACTCGGGACCGGTGATCCATTGCTCGACCAGCACTTGCGAATCGTAGGAACTGGCGTCTTTCCATGCCGCGGTCAACTCAGGCAGCGAATTCACTTTCGCCATGCCGATACTTGAACCTTCATGCGCCGGTTTGACGATCAAAGGAAAGCCCAGTTCCGTGGCCGCCGAAATACAATCGGCCTCGCTCGCCAGTACGGCGTGGCGCGGCGTCGGAATGCCGAGGCTGTGCCAGACTTGCTTGGTGCGCAGTTTGTCCATGGCCAGGGCCGACGCCAGGATGCCGCTGCCGGTGTAGGGAATGCCCAGGCATTCGAGCAGGCCTTGCATGCTGCCGTCTTCGCCACCGCGACCGTGAAGGATGATGAAGGCACGATCAATCTTTTCGCTCAGCAGGCGCTGCAGGAAATCATCGCCCACGTCGATGCCGAACGCGTCGACACCGGCACTTTGCAGGGCTTGCAGCACGGCATTGCCGGACTTGAGGGAGACCTCGCGCTCGGCGCTCTTGCCGCCGAACAGCACAGCCACGCGGCCGAAGGCTTTCGGGTCAAGGGTCGAGGCCAGGTTGGCGTAGGCAGCAGTCATTTCAGTTTCCCCTCGCTGGGCGCCACGATGGCTCCGGCGAATAACGGACTTTTCAACAGTTTCGGGGCCAGGCCTCCGATGTCACCGGCACCCTGGCACAGCAGGATGTCGCCGGCGCGCAGCAGCGGCTTGACCAGCGGCGCGAGGTCCACGCCGCGGTCGATGTAAATCGGATCGAGCTGGCCGCGCTGACGGATGCTGTGGCACAGCTGGCGACTGTCGGCCCCAGGGATCGGCTCTTCGCCGGCCGGATAGACGTCCATCAGCAGCAATACGTTGGCGTCGGCCAATACCTGGACGAAATCGTCGTACAGGTCACGGGTGCGGCTATAGCGGTGCGGCTGGTAGACCATCACCAGGCGCCGCTCCGGCCAGCCACCGCGCACGGCCTTGATCACCGCCGCGACTTCGGTCGGGTGGTGGCCGTAGTCGTCCACCAACATCACGTTGCCACCGTCCACCGGCAGTTCGCCGTAGACCTGGAAGCGCCGGCCCACGCCCTGGAACCCGGACAGGCCCTGGACGATGGCTTCGTCGCTGACGCCTTCGTCGGTAGCGATGCAGATGGTTGCCAGGGCATTGAGCACGTTGTGATTGCCCGGCATGTTGACCGACACGTCCAGCGGCTCGCGGTCGGGGCGCAGCACGGTAAAGAAGGTCTGCATGCCCTGCTGGCGCACGTTGATGGCGCGCACGTCGGCCTCTTCGCCAAAGCCGTAGGTCACCGTCGGACGCTTGACCAGTGGCAGGATCTCGCGCACCACCGGATCGTCCAGGCACACCACCGCCAGACCGTAGAACGGCAGGTTGTGCAGGAACTCGACGAAGGTTTTCTTCAGTTTGTTGAAGTCACCGTCGTAGGTCGCCATGTGGTCGGCGTCGATGTTGGTGACCACCGCCACCAGCGGTTGCAGATGCAGGAAGCTGGCATCGCTCTCGTCGGCTTCGGCGATCAGGTAGCGGCTGGTGCCCAACTGGGCATTGGTGCCCGCAGCATTCAAGCGGCCACCGATCACGAAAGTCGGGTCCAGGCCACCGGCGGCGAACACCGAGGCGATCAAGCTGGTGGTGGTGGTCTTGCCGTGGGTACCGGCGACGGCGATGCCGTGGCGATAGCGCATCAGCTCGGCCAGCATCTCGGCCCGCGGCACCACCGGAATACGCCGTTCCAGGGCGGTGGCGACTTCCGGGTTGGAGGTGTTCACGGCGCTGGAAACCACCAGCACGTCGGCAGCAGCGGCGTTCTCGGCACGATGCCCGATGAAAATCCGGGCGCCGAAGGACTCCAGGCGCTCGGTGACCGGCGAAGCCTTCAGGTCGGAACCGGAAACCTCGTAGCCCAGGTTCAGCAGCACTTCGGCGATCCCGCACATGCCCACGCCGCCGATACCGACGAAGTGGATGCGACGGATACGGCGCATTTCCGGTTGTGGCATGGCTTTGCGATTCTCAACCATGGGCCACCTCCAGGCAGGTATCGACCACTTGGGCCGTGGCATCGGGTTTGGCCAGGCGGCGCGCGGCGCGGGCCATGTCTTCAAGTCGTTGCGGCTGCATCAAAACCTCTGTCAGGCGGGCGGCAAGATCCGCGGCGCCAGTCGTTCTTTGCGGCATCAGGAAGGCAGCACCTTCGCGAGCCAAATAGTCGGCGTTGCGGGTCTGGTGATCGTCGATGGCATGGGGCAAGGGCACCAACATCGAGGGCAGACCGGCGGCAGCCAGTTCGCTGATGGTCAGCGCGCCTGCGCGGCACACCACCAGGTCGGCCCAGCCATAGGCCTGGGCCATGTCTTTGATGAAAGGCTGCACCTGCGCCTCGACGCCGGCGGCGCGGTAGCGTTCGGCGGTCACTTCATCGTGGTTTTTGCCGGCCTGGTGAAACACTTCCGGACGCAGTTCGGGTGCGACCTGCGACAGGGCTTCGGGCAGCAATTTGTTCAACGGCTCTGCGCCCAGGCTTCCACCCAGGATCAGCAAGCGCGCCTTGCGTCCGGCCAGGGCCGGGCGCGGTGTATCGAGAAACAGCTCGGTACGCACCGGATTACCGGTGGTGCGGCGGCTGCCCGACAGGGTAAAGGTGTCGGGAAAGGCTTCACAGACCCGGGCGGCCAACGGCACCAGTAACCGATTGGCGGTACCGGCCACGGCGTTCTGTTCGTGAACGATCACCGGCACCCCGGCCAGTTTGGCCGCGACGCCGCCGGGACCAGTCACATAACCGCCAAACCCCACCACGCAGACCGGCCGCAACCGACGGATCACCGCCCGAGCCTGCCAGATGGACCGGAGCAACATCAGCGGCGCCTTGAGCAGCGACAGCTTGCCTTTGCCCCGCAGGCCGCTGGCGTCGATCCGGTGCAACTCAAGGCCTGCGCCGGGCACCAGTTCGTTCTCGATACCCCGAGGCGTGCCCAGCCAGTGCACGGTATAGCCGCGTGCCTGGAATTCCCGGGCACAGGCCAGCGCCGGGAACACATGCCCGCCGGTCCCGCCGGCCATGATCAGCACGTTAGCGCCCATGAGTCGGCTCCTCGGCGAAGTCGCTCTCATGGAACTCCATCTCTTCGCTGCCCAGGTGGGTTCGACTCTCCCACTCGATGCGCAGCAACAAACCCAGGCAGGCACAGCAGATCACCAGGGAACTACCGCCATAGCTGAGAAACGGCAGCGTCAGGCCCTTGGTCGGCAAGAGGCCGACGTTCACGCCGATGTTGATCAGGAACTGGCCGATCCACAGGAACGACAGGCCATACGCTACGTAGGCCGCGAAAAACTGCTTGGCCTTCTCGGCCCACAAACCGATGTACATGCCGCGCACGCAGACGAACACGAACAGCGCGACGGTGCACAGGGAACCGACCACGCCCAGCTCTTCGGCCAGCACCGAGAACACGAAGTCGGTGTGGGCTTCCGGCAGGTAGAACTGTTTCTGCACACTGTTGCCCAGGCCGACGCCCAGCCATTCGCCACGGCCGAATGCGATCAGTGCCTGGGTCAACTGGTAGCCGGAACCGAACTGGTCGGCCCACGGGTCGGTGAACGTGATCAGGCGCGCCATCCGATAGGGTTGCGCCTGAACCAGCACCGTCACGGCCGCCACTGCCAGCGCCACCATCAGGATGAAACGGAACAGCCCGACGCCGCCCAGAAACAGCATCGCTGCCGCCGCGCCCATCATCACTACCGTGGCGCCGAAGTCCGGCTCCATCAGCAACAGCCCCGCCATCGGCAGTAGGACGATGAACGGCTTGAAGAAGCCCATCCAGCTCTCGCGCACTTCCTTCTGGCGCCGCACCAGGTAGCCGGCCAGGAAGAGCACGACGAAGACCTTGGCGATTTCCGAAGGCTGGACGTTGAAGAAACTGAAGCCGATCCAGCGCATCGAGCCGTTGACCTCGCGGCCGATGCCCGGCACCAGCACCAGCACCAGCAGACCGAAGGCCCCGAGCAGCATCATCCAGCCCAGGCGCTGCCAGGTGGCGATCGGCACCATCATGGTCACGACGCACGCACCCAGGCCGATCACCAGGTAAATCAGGTGGCGAATCATGTGATAAAGCGTGTTGCCCGACTGCACGGCGGCCACTTCCGAGGATGCCGAGGTGATCATCACCAGGCCCAGGCCCAGTAGCGCCAGGCAACCGGCAAGCATCGGGAAGTCCAGGTCGATGCCGCGCCCGGTGATCAACGGTGACGGATAGGGCTTGATGACATTCATCAGGCTCATGCCAAGTCCTCCGCGGCCCGGGCGAACAACTGTCCGCGTTCTTCGTAGTTCTTGAACATGTCGAAACTGGCGCAGGCCGGCGACAACAGGACCGCGTCGCCCGGTTGTGCCAGGGCGCGGCATTGCTGCACCGCTTCGTCCAACGACGCCACACGCACCAGCGGCACGGCGTCGCCGAGCGCCTGGGCGATCAGTTCGCGGTCACGGCCCATCAGCACCACGGCGCGGCAGTTGGCTGCCACCGGATCACGCAGGTCCTTGAAGTCGGCACCCTTGCCATCGCCGCCGGCGATCAGCACCAGCTTGCCTGTAATATCCGCGCCCAGGCCTTCGATGGCGGCCAGTGCGGCGCCGACGTTGGTGGCCTTGGAATCGTTGTACCAGGCCACGCCATCCAGGTCGCGCACCCACTGGCAGCGGTGTTCGAGGCCGGCGAAGGTACGCAGGGCCGAGAGCATGGCGTCGAACGGCAGGCCAACCGCATGCCCCAGGGCCAGCGCCGCCAAGGCATTGGCCTGGTTGTGGGCGCCGCGGATCTTCAGTTCACGTACCGGCATCAGGTTCTGGAATTCGAAGGCCAAGTATTTCTCGCCGTTCTCTTCGCGCAAGCCGAAGCCTTTGAAATCCGGAACGCCCAGGCCGAAGGACCAGCACGGCATGCCCTCGCCCAGCAACGGCCGGGTCAGGGCGTCCTGACGGTTGAACACCACTTGCCGGGCGCCGCGGAAGATCCTGTGCTTGGCCAGGTGGTAAGCCGGCAGGCCGCTGTAGCGGTCCATATGGTCTTCGCTGATGTTGAGCACGGTCGCCACTTCGGCGCCCAGGTGATCGGTGGTTTCCAGTTGGAAGCTCGACAGCTCCATCACGTACAGCTCGACGTCGTCGCTGAGCAGGTCCAGCGCCGGTGTACCAAGGTTACCGCCCACGGCGACGCGCTTGCCGGCCGCGGCCGCCATCTCGCCCACCAGGGTGGTGACGGTGCTTTTCGCATTGGAACCGCTGATGGCCACAATTGGCGCCTTGGCGTTACGCGCGAACAACTCGATGTCGCCGGACAAACGCACGCCACGGGCAGCGGCAGCCTGCAGGGCCGGGGTCGCCAGGGCCAGGCCAGGGCTCACGTAGAGCTCATCGGCGCGGCACAGGAATTCGACGTCCAGCTCGCCACAACGCACCTCCACCTGCGGATAGTCACGCCGCAGCGTGGCCAGCTCAGGTGGATTTTCCCGCGTATCGGCAACGGCAAACGACACGCCCCGGTTCGCCAGGAAGCGAACCAGGGACATGCCGCTCTTGCCGAGGCCGACAACGATGCGGAAGTGGTCGGAAGCGATCAGGGACACTCGTTCTACCTCAGCTTCAGGGTGGCCAGGCCGATCAGCACCAGAATCACGGTGATGATCCAGAAACGGACGATCACACGTGGCTCGGGCCAGCCCTTGAGTTCAAAGTGGTGGTGGATCGGCGCCATGCGGAAAACGCGGCGGCCGGTCAATTTAAAGGAGGCGACCTGAATGACGACTGACAGGGTCTCCATCACGAAGACGCCGCCCATGATGAACAGGACGATTTCCTGGCGAACGATCACCGCGATGGTGCCCAGGGCCGCGCCCAGCGCCAACGCACCGACGTCACCCATGAAGACCTGCGCCGGGTAGGTGTTGAACCACAGGAAGCCCAGTCCGGCACCGATCAGCGCACCGCAGAACACGATCAGCTCGCCCGCCCCTGGCACATACGGGATCAGCAAGTACTCGGCGAATTTCACGTTACCCGACAGGTAGCAGAAGATCCCCAGCGCGCCGCCGACCATGACCGTTGGCATGATTGCCAAACCGTCGAGGCCATCGGTGAGGTTGACCGCGTTGCTCGAACCGACGATCACCAGGTAGGTCAGGACGATGAAGCCGGCACCCAACGGAATGCTGTAGTCCTTGAGCATCGGCAGGATCAGGGTGGTTTCCACCGGCGAAGCGGCCGTCATATAAAGGAAGATCGCTGCGCCAAGGCCGAACACCGACTGCCAGAAATACTTCCAGCGGCTTGGCAGCCCGCGGGAGTTCTTCTCGATGACCTTGCGATAATCGTCGACCCAGCCGATGGCGCCGAAAAACAGGGTCACCAGCAACACGACCCAGACGTAGCGGTTCGCCAGGTCGGCCCACAGCAACGTACTGACGCCAATCGAGGACAGGATCAGCGCACCGCCCATGGTCGGGGTGCCCGACTTGGACAGGTGCGATTGCGGGCCGTCGTTACGCACCGACTGGCCGATTTGCAGGTTCTGCAAAGTGCGGATCATCCACGGACCCAGGAACAGCGACAACGTCAGCGCGGTCAGCACACCCAGAATCCCGCGCAGGGTCAGGTACTGGAAGACCGCGAAGCCTTTGTAGAACTGTTGCAGGTACTCCGCTAGCAGCAGCAGCATCAATGTTTCTCCGTACGGGTGCCGCACAGCGCCGCGACGATGTTTTCCATCGCTGCGCTACGAGAGCCCTTGATCAATAGGGTGGTGTTCGGGTCCTGCTCGGCGCCCAGCGCCTGGATCAGCTCGGCCTGCGTCGCAAAATGCCGGCCTTGCTCGCCGAAGGCGGCGACCGCATGGGCCATCATCGGACCGACGGCATACAGCGCATCGACCTTGCCGCGCGCATAGGCGCCGACATCGTGGTGACCTTGTTGCGCCCATTCGCCCAGCTCGCCGATATCCCCCAGTACCAGCACGGTACGGCCGGAAAAACCGGCAAGGATGTCCACCGCCGCGCACATGGACGTCGGGTTGGCGTTGTAGGTGTCGTCGATCACGCGCATGCCATTGCTGGCCAACTGCGCGACGGTGCGTCCCTTGACCGGCTGCACCGCGTTCAGCCCGGCAACGATGCCCGGCAACGACACGCCCAGGGCATGGGCGGCAGCGGCGGCGGCCAGGGCATTGGCAACGTTATGAGTGCCCAGCAGGTTCAACTGGACCCGCTCGGCGCCATCCGGACCGTGCAGATTGAAAGCCGGGCAACCCCGGGCGTCGCGGTCCAGGTCACTGGCATAGAAATTCGCCGCGACGTTGCTCAAGGCAAAGGTCAGCACCTTGCGCTCGCCGGCACGGGTCTTCCAGATCTCGAAGGCCTTGTCGTCGAGATTCAACACGGCGACACCATCGGCCGCCAGCCCTTCAATGATCTCGCCCTTGGCCTCGACGATTTTTTCCGGGCCGCCGAACTCGCCGACGTGGGCGGTCCCGGCATTGTTGAGCACGGCCACGTGGGGCTTGGTCAGGCCCACGGTGTAGGCGATCTCGCCGAGCCGCGAAGCGCCCAGCTCAATGACCGCGGCGCTATGTTCCGGCGCCAGCTCCAGCAAAGTCAGCGGCACGCCCAGGTCGTTGTTCAGGTTGCCACGGGTTGCCAGCACCGGACCGCGGGTGCGCAGGATGCTCGCGAGCATTTCCTTGACCGTGGTCTTGCCGCTGGAACCGGTGATGGCCGCGACCGGCTTGTCGAAGGCAGCGCGGTTCAGCGCCCCGAGCTGGCCCAGGGCCTGGCGGGTATCCTCTACCTGCAACTGAGGCAAGGTGCTGTTGGTCACTTCACGCTCGACCAGTGCCGCGACCGCGCCCTTGGCGGCGACCTCGTTGAGGTAATCGTGGCCGTCGAAACGCGGCCCGGTCAGGGCGACGAACAACTGCCCCGCTGCAATGGCCCGGCTGTCGATGCTGACGCCGTCGAAACTGGCGTCGGCCGCGACGAGGCGTGCGTTCAGCGCGTTGGTCAGTTCGCTGAGCTTCAAGGCCTTAAGCATGGGCCACCTCCCACGCGGTCAAGGCATGATCGGCTTCCACCAGATCGGAGAAAGGCTGGCGTTCACCGTTGATTTCCTGATAGTCCTCATGCCCTTTGCCGGCCAGGACGACGACGTCGTCCGCCGAGGCGCTGGCGATCAATCGGGCGATGGCCTGGCCGCGACCGGCCACGAAATCGACGTTATCGACGGCCGAGAAACCGGCACGGATGTCGTCGAAGATCCGCAACGGGTCTTCACTGCGTGGATTGTCATCGGTCACCAGCACGCCATCGGCCAGCCGCTCGACCACTTCGGCCATCAGCGGGCGCTTGCCGCGATCACGGTCACCGCCGCAGCCGAACAGGCACAGCAACCGGCCCTTGGCGTGAGGCCGCAGGGCCGACAGGACTTTTTCCAGGGCATCGGGGGTGTGGGCGTAGTCGACCACCACCAGCGGCTGGGTACCGCCACCCAGGCGTTGCATGCGTCCGGCCGGGCCTTCGAGCTTCGGCAGGACCTTGAGGATTTCGTCCAGCGCGTAGTCCAGGCCGAGCAAGGCGCCGATGGCGGCCAGCACATTGCTCAGGTTGAAGCGGCCCAGCAAGGTGCTGCGCAGGTGATGCTCGCCCTGGGGCGTGACCAGCGTGGCACGCACGCCTTCGTCATCGAACTGCGCCTGGCGTACATAAAGGTAGGCGCTGGCATCTTCCAGGCTATAGGTGATCAACCGCGACTCGCGCTTGTCGGCGGCCAGTTGCCGGCCGAATTCGTCATCGAGGTTGATGACCCGGCATTTCAGGTCATTCCAGGCAAACAGCTTGGCCTTGGCTTCGCCGTAGGCCTGCATCGTGCCGTGGTAATCCAGGTGATCGCGGGACAGGTTGGTCAACACCGCAACGTCAAAGGCGAGCGCGCTGACGCGCCCCTGGTCCAGGCCATGGGAAGAGACTTCCATGGCGACGGCCTTGGCACCGGCCTTCTTCAGGTCGGCCAGCGTCGCTTGTACGGCAACCGGGTTCGGCGTGGTGTGCAAGCCACTTTCCAGCGCGCCATGGAAACCGTTGCCCAGGGTCCCGACGATGCCGCAATGCTGGCCGAGCAGGTCCAGAGCCTGGGCCACCAGTTGAGTGACGCTGGTCTTGCCGTTGGTGCCGGTCACGCCGATCAGGTTCAGATGCCGGCTCGGTTCGCCATAGAAGCGCCCGGCGATATCCGACAACTGCGCCGCCAGGCCCTTGACCGGAATCAGCGGTACGTCGGTGATCGGCAGCACGGTGGCACCCTCCACTTCATAAGCCACCGCCGCCGCGCCACGCTTCAGAGCGTCGGCGATGTGGGCACGACCATCGAAGCGGGCACCGGGCACCGCCAGGAACAGGTCCCCGGCCCGTACATTACGGCTATCGAGGGCCAGCTCGCGGATCAGCAGGTCGTGACCGGCGTGGGCGAAAATCTTGTTCAGGCTCAGGGACATCAGCCACGCCCTCCTTCGGCTTTCAAGGGAATGACCGGTGCGGTATTGGCCTGCTGGGTCGGCGGCAGGTTATCCGGGGTAATGTTCATCAGGCGCAGGGTGCCGGACATCACTTTGCTGAACACCGGCGCCGAAACCAGACCACCGAAGTAACCGGCCTTGCTCGGTTCGTCGATGACCACGACGATCGCATAGCGCGGATCGCTCATCGGGCCGAAGCCGGCGAACAGCGATCGATAGGAGTTCTCGGCATAGCCTTTGGTGCCCACGGAGGTTTTCCGGGCCGTACCCGACTTGCCCGCCACGTGGTAGGCCGGGACCTGGGCACGATAGACGCCACGCGGCGCCTCGATCACCTGTTGCAACATGCCCTGCATGGTCTTGGCGACGTTTTCCGGGATCACCTGGGTGGCCTGCGGTGGCTTGTCGGTCTTGATCAGGGTCAGCGGGACGATGCGCCCGTTGTTGGCCAGCGCGGAAAACGCGTGGACGAGCTGAATCGCCGTCACGGAAACACCGTAGCCGTAGGACAACGTGGCCGTCTCGGCCTTGCGCCAGTCGCGATAGTTCGGCAGGTTGCCGACACGCTCGCCAGGGAAGCCCAGGCCGGTGTCCTGGCCGAGGCCGATTTTCTGGGCGAGACGGTAGATGGTTTCACCGCCGATATCGAAGGCGATCTTGCTCATGCCTACGTTACTGGAATTGATCAGGATGCCGGTCAGGTCGAGTACCGGGCCTTCGGTCTTGGACACGTCGCGAATGGTGTACTTGCCGATCTGCAAGGTGCCTGGATACACCTCGACGGTGTCGCTCGGCTTCCAACGCCCGGTTTCCAGGGCAGCGGCCATGGACACGGCTTTCATGGTCGAACCCGGCTCGAACACGTCAATCATCGCGCGGTTGCGCATCATCGCCGGCTGCAGGTTGCGACGGTTGTTGGGGTTGTAGGTCGGCTGGTTGACCATGGCCAGGATCTCGCCGGTCTTGACGTCCATGATCACCAGGCTACCGGCTTTGGCGCCGTTCTCGACGATGGCGTTGCGCAGCTCGCGGTTGGCCAGGTATTGCAGGCGCAGGTCAATGGACAACGCCAAGGGCTTGCCGGCCTTGGCGTTTTTGGTGACCTGGACATCCTTGATCAGCCGGCCGCGCCGGTCCTTGATGACCTGGCGCTTGCCGGCGACTCCGGCGAGCCACTCGTCGTAGGCCAGCTCGACGCCTTCGCGACCTCGATCATCGATGTCGGTAAACCCGACCATGTGTGCCGTGACTTCACCGGCCGGGTAGAAACGCCGGAACTCTTCGATGCCATAGACGCCCGGTACCTTGAGGTCGAGCACGCTCTGGCCCTGCTCGGGGGTCAACCCGCGCACCAGATAGATGAATTCTTTATTGGCCTGGGATTCGAGGCGCTCGGCCAGGGCCTTGGGATCTTGCCCGAGGGCGGCGGCCAGTGCAGGCCATTTTTCCTTGGCCTGTTGCATTTCCTTGGCGTTGGCCCACAGGGTGGTCACCGGCGTACTCACCGCCAGCGGTTCGCCATTGCGGTCAGTGATCAGGCCACGGTGAGCCGGGATCGGGATATGCCGCACGCTGCGGGCATCGCCCTGCCCCTTGAGGAAATCACGGTCGACGACCTGCAGGTCGATGATGCGCCAGGAAATCGCGGCCACCATGATCCCGAGCAGACCCAGGACCAGACGGAACCGCCACGGGAACAATGCTCCTTCGAGCTTCATCATGGCGCCACCATCTGCACTTCGGCGGCGCCGGGAATGCGCATTTTCAGCTGTTCGGTGGCCAACACTTCGATGCGACTGTGGGCGGTCCAGGTGCTCTGCTCCAGGATCAACCGCCCCCACTCAGCCTGCGCCTTGTCGCGCACGCTCAGTTCGTTGTAAAGGGTGTTGAGCAACTGCCGGTTCCAGTGCGCGCTATAGGACACGGCGATGGCCGACACGAGCACGCCGATAAACAGCAGCAGCATGAAAAAGCTGCCGCCGGGCAGTGGCTTGGCGAAGAGCTTGCTCACCGCAACTTCTCCGCAACACGCATGACGGCACTACGGGCCCGAGGGTTGACCTTGAGTTCGGCCTCGGAGGCGAACTGGGCCTTGCCATGGATCTTGATTTTCGGCACGAAGGCTTCGAAACGCACCGGCAGGTTACGCGGCAGGTTATCGGCTTCGCCCTTGGTGAGTTTGCGCATGAACAGTTTGACGATACGGTCTTCCAGGGAATGGAAGCTGATCACCACCAGACGACCGCCGACTTCCAGGACGTCGAGCGCTGCCTCGAGGCCGGCCTCCAGGTCGCCCAGCTCATTATTGACGTGGATGCGCAATCCCTGGAAAGCACGGGTCGCCGGGTTCTTGCCCTTTTCCCAAGCCGGATTGGCAACTTTCAGCACCTCGGCCAGATCGCCGGTACGCTCGAATGGCTTGATGTCACGGCGCTCCACCACGGCGCGCGCCATCCGACCGGAGAAGCGTTCTTCACCGTACTCCTTGAAGACCCGGGCAATTTCTTCCACCGGCGCGGTATTGACGAATTCGGCGGCGCTGATACCGCGGGACGGATCCATGCGCATGTCCAGCGGGCCGTCATTGAGGAAGCTGAAGCCACGCTCCGGGTCGTCCAGTTGCGGCGACGATACGCCCAGATCCAGCAAAACACCGTTGACCTTGCCCGCCAGGCCGCGCCCGGCGACCTCCGAGCCCAAATCGGCAAAGCTGCGCTGCACAACGACAAAGCGGCCGTCTTCGGCCGCCAGCGCTTGCCCGGTGGCAATCGCTTGAGGATCTTTGTCGAACCCCAACAACCGTCCACCCGGACCGAGCTTGCTGAGGATCAATCGGCTGTGCCCGCCACGCCCGAACGTACCGTCCAGATAGCAGCCATCAGGACGTACGGCGAGTGCCTCGACGGCCTCGTCAAGCAGTACGGTGATGTGGTTAAAGCCGCTATCAATAGTCACAGAATCAAATCACGCAGTTCATCAGGCATGGCGCCCGGTTGTTGAATAGCAGCGAGGTCAGCGGCAGAAACCGCGTTCCAGGCATCTTCGTCCCACAGTTGGAACTTGTTCAGTTGCCCCACCAGCATGGCGCGCTTGTCGAGCCTGGCGTATTCGCGCAGGCGCGGCGGAACCAGGAATCGACCGCTGCCATCGAGTTCCAGGTCGACCGCGTTACCAATCAGCAGGCGTTGCAGGCGGCGGTTTTCTTCACGCAAGGACGGCAGTGCGCGCAGTTTGGTTTCGATGATTTCCCACTCATCCAGAGGGTAAACGCACAAACATGGATCAACGGCGTCGATCGTGACGATTAATTGGCCAGAACTACGCGAAACGAGCTCGTCACGGTACCGGCTCGGCATGGCGAGACGGCCCTTTGCATCGAGACTGATAGCGTTAGCTCCGCGAAACACGTCAGCGTTTCTCCAAGATTTAGCGTTTTACGCTCAAAAAACCCACTTCATGCCACTTTCCGCCACTTGCGCACACTATAGGAATGCGCCCACTGCACCGTCAAGGCGCGGATTGAAGGAAAAGCCTTATAGATCGGAGATTTAGGAGCGTTTCAGGAGGGGAAACAAGAATCTGACGTAGGAAATTTCGCCTCAACTTGAGAGAGCACAGGAGGCTGCGCGCACAAGTTAAAGTAATTTATTAAGAGTAAGAATTTTTTGGTCTTAGGAACTGCGCCTGCCAGTGATTCCGGCAAGGTGGGGAAAGGTGGAGAGTCGATCTGTAAGCCGGGTTCTGTCTTGAACAGTCATTCGTCTACGATGGCCATCACTGGACATCTTTAGCAACCTACCCGGTCCCAGCGCGGGCCACGCCTTGGGACCCTATTTGGTCTTGCTCCAAGTGGGGTTTACCTAGCCACGAACTGTTGCCAGCCGTGCGGTGCGCTCTTACCGCACCTTTTCACCCTTACCGGCGCCGAAACGCTTAGGCGGTTATTTTCTGTGGCACTTTCCGTAGGCTCACGCCTCCCAGGCATTACCTGGCACTTCGCCCTATGGAGCCCGGACTTTCCTCCCCCCCCTAATTTTCATAGGGGGCAGCGACTGTCCGATCGACTCTCCGCCGCGAAGGTTAACGGTAGAGCGCCGCAAGAACAAGCGATAAAAGCCTTGGGCCAGCCCGCCCCCTGCCTTTACTGGCCCTTCTGTTTATCCAGCGCGACCTGGTACAGCACATTCTTGCGCTCGCCGGTGATCTGCGCCGCGAGGGCGGCGGCGCGTTTGAGGGGCATTTCCTCGAGCAGCAGGTTCAGGATGCGCATCGCTTCGCTGCTGACCGCCTCTTCGTTGTCCGGCGGCGTCCAGCCCGCCACCAGCACCACGCATTCACCGCGCTGCTGGTTGCTGTCGGTCTCGACGAAAGCACGCAGCTCGGCCAATGGCAGGCCCTTGAGGGTTTCAAAGGTCTTGGTCAACTCACGGGCCAGCAGCGCCGGACGCTCGGCGCCAAATACCAGCTCCATGTCTTGCAGGCACTCCAGAATACGGTGCGGCGCCTCATAGAAGATCAACGTCCTGGGTTCCTCCTTTATAGCCTCCAGGCGTGCGCGCCGCCCGACAGCCTTGGCCGGCAGGAAACCTTCGAAGATGAAACGGTCCGACGGCAAGCCGGCTGCCGACAGTGCTGCGATCAGGGCGCACGCCCCCGGCACTGGCACCACGTTGATCCCGGCCGCCCGGGCCTGGCGCACCAGATGATAGCCAGGATCGGAGATCAGCGGCGTTCCCGCATCGGAGATCAGCGCGACGTTATCGCCCGCCAGCAATCGAGTGATAAACCGACTGCCTTCGTCCCGCTCGTTGTGCTCGTGACAGGCCGCCAATGGCGTCGAAATACCGAAATGTTGCAGCAAGCGCTGGGAATGGCGGGTGTCTTCGGCTGCAATGAGTGCCACGTCCTGCAGGATTTTCAGCGCCCGAGCGCTGATATCGTCCAGGTTGCCAATGGGCGTCGCCACCACATAAAGCGAGCCAGCAGCGGAATTCAAAGCACCTGGAGCAGTCAAAACGCACACCTCATGATGGGTAAAAACCGCCATTGTAGCGTGTGACGGTCGTCTGAGCTGTTCACATCAGCCATTGTGGCGAGGGAGCTTGCTCCCGCTCGGCCGGTCCGCGGTCGGGCGCAGCAGCCGTAAAAACCTGCAACCGCATCGTGATGTACCTTGTTCAATGGTTTGTTGGGGCTGCTGCGCAGCCCAGCGGGAGCAAGCTCCCTCGCCACAGAGGCAATACCCAGTCTTTTGTGGCGTGCCGCACTCTTTGAAATACCTAAATCGATCGATTCACACCACCGACATCGCGCCCCGGCCAGTGCTTGGGTACAATTCGACGCTAATTTGATCTCGTATCAGGAACATTTACATGATCGCTTGCCTGCGGCTGCTCTCCGCCCTTTGCCTCGCTGCCCTCCTGGCGGCCTGCGCCAGTTCGCCCTCGTCCAGTCTTGGCGAACTTCCACGGACCCCGGATGCCAGTATCGAGCAGTTGCTCGAAGAGGCCGCCCAAAGCAAAACCCCGGAAAAAGCCGCACTGCTGCGCCTGAGTGCCGCCGACCTGGCTTATCGCCAGGGCAACGCCGGCCAGTCCGCACAGATCCTGCAACAAGTACCCATGGAGCAACTCAAGCCTGGCCAGCAGATTTTCGCCAACACGCTGTCGGCTGAGCTGGCAATGACGCGCAATCAACCCAAGGCCGCGCTGACTGCCCTGAGCCATCCCAGCCTGCAACACCTGAGCGAAATGCCGGTGGAGCAGCAAGTGCGCACCGGCACCGTGCGTGCCCGCGCCCTGGAGGCCGAAGGCCAGACGCTGGCCGCCGCCAAGGAACGCATCTTCATCGCGCCGCTGCTCAAGGACGACGCCGCGACGAAAAACCACGAAGCCATCTGGTCGTTGATCGCCTCGTTGCCCACCGACCAACTGCAACCGACCTCCAACGATGACCTGGGTGGCTGGTTGAGCCTGGCCCAGGTAGTGAAGACGGCCGGCACCCTGGAACAGCAGCAAGCGGCCATCGACCACTGGCGCGAACAGAACCCGAAG
This sequence comes from Pseudomonas sp. SMV71, assembly GCF_052042015.1. NCBI lineage: Bacteria > Pseudomonadati > Pseudomonadota > Gammaproteobacteria > Pseudomonadales > Pseudomonadaceae > Pseudomonas > Pseudomonas sp. SMV71. The sequence goes on from NZ_JBKGGU010000027.1 coordinate 71,834, forward strand.
CACCCCGCCGCCGTGCAACTGCCGACGCCGCTGGTCAAGCTCAAGGAACTGGCCAGCCAGCCACTGAACAAGATCGCCTTGTTGCTGCCGCAGAACGGCCAGCTGGCCTCCGTCGCCAAGGCCCTGCGTGATGGTTTCATGGCCGCGCACTACCAGGCCCAACAGGCCGGGCAGAAGCCGCCGAGCATCCAGTTCTATGACAGCTCCAGCCTGACCTCCATGGACGAGTTCTATCGCAAGGCCCAGGCTGACGGCGTGCAACTGGTGGTCGGCCCACTGGAGAAACCCCTGGTCAAGCAGATCAGCAGCCGCCCGCAACTGCCGATCACTACCCTCGCCCTGAACTACAGCGAAGGCGAACAAGGGCCACCGCAACTGTTCCAGTTCGGCCTGGCTCCCGAGGACGAAGCCCGCGAAGTCGCTCGCCGCGCCCGCGCCGATGGCCTGCATCGCGCCGCCGTGATGGTGCCGAAGAGCGAATGGGGTGACCGCGTATTGAAAGCCTTCAGCCAGGACTGGCAAGGCAACGGCGGCACCATCATTGCCGTGGAGCGCGTCGACCAGCCGGTCCAACTGGCCCAGCAGATCGCCGACATGTTCCAACTGCGCCAGAGCGAAGGTCGCGCCAAGAGCCTGCAAAGCACCGTTGGCACCAACGTCGCTGCTCAGCCGTCGCGTCGCCAGGACATCGAATTCATTTTCCTGGCATCGACCCCGCAACAGGCCCAGCAGATCAAGCCGACCCTGAACTTCCAGTACGCCGGTGACGTGCCGGTCTATGCGACATCCCTGGTGTTCAGCGCCAGTGGCGACCAGAACCAGTACAACGACATGAACGGCATCCGCTTCTGCGAAACCCCGTGGCTGCTCGACGCCAATGACCCGCTGCGCAAGCAGGTCACTGCCCAGTGGCCACAGGCCGGCGGCACTCTGGGCCGGCTGTACGCGATGGGTGTAGATGCCTATCGCCTGGCACCGCGCCTCGGCCAGCTCAAGACCCTGCCGGACAGCCGCATCGAAGGCCTGTCGGGTAGCCTGGCGGTGTCCGCGTCTCAGCGCGTACAGCGTCAATTGCCATGGGCCGAGTTCGTCAACGGTCAGATCCAGCGCCTGCCGGACACCCAGCGCTGATGCCTGAGCGATCACGCCAGCAAAGCGGACGGGATGCCGAGGGCCTGGCCCTCGCGCATCTCCAGCAGCAAGGCCTGCGGCTGGTGGCGCAGAACTGGCTGTGCAAACGCGGCGAGCTTGATCTGGTCATGCTTGATGGCGATACAGTAGTATTCGTCGAAGTCCGCTACAGAAAGAACACCCAGTGGGGTGGCGCGCTCGACAGCATCGACGCACGCAAGCGCCAGAAGCTTATCTTCGCCGCGCAGTATTTCCTGCAACGCGAAACCCGCTGGGCCGATCATCCCTGCCGTTTCGACGTGGTTGCCATTGACAGCAATGCCGATCAGCTGAGCTGGCTGCAAAACGCCTTCGACAGTTGAACATCCATGTTCATGACAAGCCGAACCGGACACTTCCACCCAATTTCTGCTCTTTGCTTTGCGCGCCGCACACGTTTGTGCCGATAAGTCGCGCTACTTAAGGTCACACAGATGGACATGCAATCGCGAATTCGCCAGCTCTTTCAGGCCAGTATCGATACGAAGCAACAGGCGATGGACGTCCTTGCACCGCACATCGAGCAAGCCAGCCAAGTGATGGTCAATGCCCTGCTCAACGAGGGCAAGATGCTGTCTTGCGGCAACGGCGGCTCGGCCGGCGATGCCCAGCACTTCTCCTCGGAACTGCTCAACCGCTTCGAGCGCGAGCGCCCGAGCCTGCCGGCGATTGCGCTGACCACCGACAGCTCGACGATCACCTCGATCGCCAATGACTACAGCTACAACGAGGTGTTCTCCAAACAGATCCGCGCCTTGGGCCAACCCGGCGATGTGCTGTTGGCGATTTCCACCAGCGGCAACTCGGCCAATATTATTCAAGCGATCCAGGCCGCACATGATCGCGAAATGATTGTCGTAGCATTGACCGGTCGTGACGGCGGCGGCATGGCTTCACTGCTGCTGCCTGAAGATGTCGAGATTCGCGTACCGGCCACTGTCACCGCACGTATCCAGGAAGTCCACCTGCTGGCGATCCATTGCCTTTGCGACTTGATCGACAGCCAACTGTTCGGGAGTGAAGAATGACCCCTAATCGCCTCGGCCTTCTGGCCCTGACCCTGTGCCTTGGCATCAGCGGTTGCACCTCGGTGGTTAACGCCAGCCGGGAAGCGCCGATCGAAGATGACCGCGGCACCCGCACCTTCGGCAGCAAGATCGATGACTCGCTGATCGAAACCAAGGCCGGCGTGAACATTGCCAAGGCCGACCCGGACCTGGACAACAACTCGCACATCGTCGTCACCAGCTTCAACGGTGTCGTGCTGCTGGCCGGCCAGACCCCACGCGCCGACCTCAAGGCCAAGGCTGAACAGGCCGCCAGCGCCGTGCAACGGGTCAAGACGGTGCATAACGAGTTGCAGGTGCTGCAACCCTCATCCTTGCTGGCGCGTCAGAACGATGCCTGGCTGACCACCAAGATCAAGACCCAGATGCTCACCGATGCGAGCATTCCTGGTTCGCGGATCAAGGTTGTGACTGAGAACGGCATCGTTTATCTGCTGGGATTGCTGACCAAGCAAGAGGCTGCCCAGGCGACGAATCTGGTGCAGGGGGTTTCCGGGGTGCAGAAGATTGTGAAGTTGTTTGAGTATATTGACTGAGGGTAGACGCGGTTCTTTGATGCTGCGCTTGGCTTGGCTTGGCTTGGCTTGGCTTGGCTTGGCTGAAAAACGGTGCTCCTTTATATAGGGGAGCGCCGTTTTTTTTGGTTGAGTTGGTGTGTATATCCGTTTCTTCGGTGACGGCGGCTTATGGTTCCGCCCTTACGGCGGCTTACTTTTGATAGAGCGCAAAAGTAAGCAAAACGCTCTTGCCCCACCACTGGGCACCTCGCTTACGCTCG